>NZ_CP053435.1:4030000-4380000 GCF_013127955.1 Spirosoma taeanense | reverse complement strand
GCATCAGTCCGTTCCTGAAAAACTTCGGACAGGGCTTCGAGTATATTCAGGAATACACCGGATTTATCTCACCAGGTATTCTATGCATCTTCCTGCTGGGGATGTTCTGGAAACGCGCGACTGCCAACGGTGCGCTGGCGGCTGCCATATTGAGTATTCCGCTCTCTACGCTGTTCAAATACCAGCTACCCGACATGCCATTCCTGAACCGGATGGGAACCGTGTTCTGGATTTGCGTAGCCGTCCACGTAACCATCAGTCTGATCGAATCGCGGGGAGAAAAGAACCCCAAAGCGTTTGTCGTGGATCGTCACTGGTTCCGCACGAACCCATCGTTTCGGCTGGGGGCGCTGGCCGTCTGCGCACTACTGACGCTGGTTTATGTTTTTTTCTGGTAACCTTGCCTGATTTTTCTAAACCCAACCGTTTTCTGCATGAATGCACGCATTGTTTATTTATCCCTGGCCCTGCTGACGGGCGCTCTGGCTATGACCTCCTGTAATTCTGAAAAAGCTGCCGACGACCAGAAGGCAGGTATTGAAAAATCGGCCTATGGCCAGTTGTCCGATGGCCGCGAAGCCGAGCTCTTTACGCTCCGGAACGCGAACGGCATGACTGCCCGGATCACTAACTACGGCGGAATTCTCGTCGGGTTAACCGCCCCCGATAAGGAAGGAAAGTTCGAAGACGTAACGCTGGGCTTCGATTCGCTGGGAACTTACGTAAAAAACAACCCCTTCTTCGGCGCGCTGGTCGGGCGATACGGCAACCGCATTGCGAAAGGAAAATTTACGCTCGATGGTAATGCGTACACGCTGGTGACGAACAACATGGGCAACCATCTGCACGGCGGTACGGTCGGCTTCGACAAAGTCCTCTGGACGGCTACACCCGTGGACGGAGACGAACCAGCCCTTCGGCTGACCTACACGGCTAAAGACGGTGAAGAGGGATATCCCGGTAATCTGTCGGTGACGGTGATTTACACCCTGCAGAAAGACAACGCACTGAAAATTGATTACGAAGCCACGACCGATAAACCGACGGTAGTGAACCTGACGAACCATACCTATTTCAACCTGACCGGCGGAGCCAAGCGCGATATTCTCGACCACGTGCTGACCATCAATGCCGACCGGTTTGTGCCCGTTGACAATACCCTGATTCCAACCGGCGAGCTGAAGCCAGTGGCGGGTACGCCCTTCGATTTCACCAAACCAACCCGCATCGGCGACCGGATTGATGACTCTACCGATGTGCAGATCAAGTATGGTCTGGGGTATGATCACTGCTGGGTGTTCGGCGATACCAGCCACAGCCTGAAACCCATCGCGACGGTGTATGAACCGACGACTGGCCGGGTGATGGACGTACAGACAACCGAGCCCGCCGTGCAGTTCTATACGGGCAATTTTCTCGATGGCAGCGTAACGGGCCGCGAAGGATTCCCCTATAAAAAACGGTACGGTCTGTGCCTCGAAACCGAGCACTATCCCGACTCGCCTAACCAGCCCGCGTTCCCCTCGACGGTTCTACGACCGGGGCAGACGTATAAAACCACGACGGTGTACCAGTTTTCGGTGAAGAAATAAAGCTAGAACAGGAGTAATCAATAGACGAATAAAGCGGTATTGAAGCGGGATATGCATTCAGTATCCGTAAGTCTCGCTACGGATTGACCTGCTAGAGATGGGCGACACGGTATCTGGAAACTGCAACCGGGCAAACTGGTATCGTTAACAACTAAACTAATTGTGGTCTGGAGTTAAGCCTGCTCATCTCTTTCGGCGGATGGGCAGGCTATTTCTGTATCGATATCTAACGTTTATCCGTATTTCTGAAAGCAACCTATTCCTTACTGACTGTTCCGTTGATTCTGCCTTTGCCTTCTGTCGCTGGCGAGTGACTGGCTAATTGCAATGAAGCCATTCGTCTGACGAGTTTTCATCCTGACAACATGAAACCAGTTACAGTTAGCGTTCTCGCTCATGATAGATAACATGAAAAAAGCCTGAGTTACGTCTTGGTAGAAAGGTCAATAGACGGCTGAATATGTATCCTTCATAATCTTTTTCAAGATCGGACGATATGAAAATCGTTGAGAAAAACGTCAATTGGTCTGAACGGCCCTTGCTGCGCCGGAAGGCAGTGGTTGGGGCGTAGTAGTGGGCCCCTGGATCGTTATTTTCCCCTTTCCCACCTGCATCCGGTCCACAAATACCACCCGCTCATTGCCGGTTTTATTCGTTCGGGCATGATAGACGCAAAACATCTCTTTGCCGTCCGGCGAGTAGGCAATGCTGTTGTGACCCGTGCCCGTGACCGAGCCGCCCCTGGCCGTGTTTTTCTGTAAGACTGGGTTATTATCTGCCTTTTTATACGGACCTAAGGGCGAGTTGGAGGTGGCGTACCCAATGGCATAATATTGCCCTCCGAAATAATTAGCCGAATACATCAGATAATACAGGTTGTCTTTTTTGAACGTCACTGAGCCCTCCGTCCAGCGCCGGTTCACATCCCGAGCCGTCACCGATCGGCTTTCCCAGTCAGCCTGCCGATCACGGCGGCTAACGGGTGGACGCAGTAATAACACCGGTTGACCCAGCACGCCCGAAAAATCAGGCTTGAGTTCGATACCGTACACCCAGCTTTCTTCGATCTCGGTGAACCAGCCGTTCTGACGGGCTTGCTGGGCCACTTCGCTCTGGACCGGATGCTTGTAGCAGCAACGCGAGTAATACAAATAGGCTTTGCCGTTGCTGTCAAAAAACACGTTGGCATCAATGATGGGGTAGCCTGGATCAAAAATAGGTTTGTTGGCCAGATCGATAAACGGGCCAGTAGGCTTGTCGGCCACGGCCACCCCAATGCGGAAATTCTCTTCCTCACGGGTCGGGTTTTGCTTCCACTGGGCACTGTAGAAGAGAAAGTACTTGCCCTTCACCTCATAGACTTCGGGGGCCCAGTAAGCCCCGCCCCATTTGGCGTTGGGATCACTCCAGCCGTTTTTGTTGTCGTGAAAATACACCTGCCCCTCTGGCTTCCAGCTAACCAGATCGGGGGAGGAATAAGCCATGAAGCCCTTATCGGCTCCGGCGCCCGTGCCGTACATATAGTACTTGCCCTGGGTGAATAACACGTAGGGATCACCGAATTGAACCGGCAAGGGATTTGAAAAAGTCGCCGGAGTTGAACGAGTTGACGTTTGGGCCAGGGCGGGGCATGCCAGGAGGACTGTCAACAAAACGACTAAAAGAGATGCTAGTTTCATGGTAGTAATCTTTTTGAACACGACGGCCAACCGGACTGGCGGCAAGCGTCTCTCAGCGAAAGAAGCCAGAATGGGTCGTGACCTACTAGTGGCCGTGGCTGGTGAGTGAACTTTCGTTTTCTGAACAAAAATTTGTAATCTCTACAAGTTTAAAACACGTTAAACAGGCTTTTACTATTGAGGGTTGTTAATTTCACCGCTCCGACTCAGCAAGTATGAAAAAATATGCGCCGATTCTAAGTGGCAACGTAACTGTATACGCATGGCAGGAATAAATTCGGCGCCCCTAAGCACAAAGCCCCACTTTGCCCTTCTGGATGGCTTGCGCGGGGTGGCGGCCCTGGCCATCGTCATCTTTCATTTCATGGAGTGGGTGTATCCCGATCCCAGCCGGAACTTCATCGCCCACGGTTTTTTAGCCGTCGATTTTTTCTTCTGCTTATCGGGCTTTGTCATCGCCTATGCCTATGACGACCGAATCCGTCGATTGGGCCTTGCAGCCTTTTTTAGACTACGATTGATCCGATTGCACCCCCTGGTCATCTTAGGCTCGGTAGTAGGCTTGTTGGGGTTTCTCTTCGATCCCTTTGCGGCTCAGCCGGGTTTATTAAATAGGGCAAACCTGTGGCTGACCTTTGTTTGCTCAATATGTCTCATTCCGCTGCCCATTATGAAAGAGCGGGCATTTAATCTGTTCAGTTTGAATGCGCCAGCGTGGTCATTATTCTGGGAATACGTAGCCAATATCCTCTATGCCCTAGTCCTATACCGCATCAGTCGTCGTAATCTGTCTCTATTAATTGTGCTGGCCACAGCAGTGCTATGTCTGGTTAGCTACCGGGCGGGTAATCTGTTGGGGGGCTGGGCCGGGTCTAACTTCTGGGATGGCGGTGCCCGAGTAGCCTATTCGTTTCTGGTCGGGTTATTCATCTACCGGGCTAACTGGATTTTTAAGAATAACCTTGGCTTCGTGGCTGTGGCGGGATTGCTGCTACTGGCCTTTTTTATGCCCTTTACCCGCTGGAACTGGTTAACCGAGCTCATCATTGTGCTGCTCTATTTTCCGGCTTTAATTGCGGTTGGAGCAGGGGCTACCGTATCGGCTGGCCTTGAAAAACTGTGTGTGTTCCTGGGCCGACTTTCCTATCCACTCTATATGACCCACTACGGAGCGATGTGGATCTTCGGCAGCTACCTGGCCAGCCATAAACCGGATACCCTGCATCTGTCATTGATTGTGATTACCGGGGCTATTGTTCTTAGTGGGTTCGCCTATCTGGTCTTGCTGGTCTATGATGAGCCCAGTCGCCGTTATTTAGCCGTCCGTCTTTTGCCATCCAGCAAACCGGAAACGGGCAGACCTAAATAGTGCTCTGAATCAGACAAAGCTGTGTCGCTGACTGATTACGACAGTAGCTTACAATTTGCATAGCCTGTTCTCTATGTACTACTCAATCCATGCTAACGGGTAGGGTTTGCCGTTCAGCAATGTTTTAGTTATTTTCAATTGAATGGCCATCCTGCTGGCCAGACCCGCATGGAAAGGAGTAAGGCTAGTGTAAACGGCCTGAAAACCTCCTTCGTCAGTGGCTCACCTCGACTACTTTCATCTGGCATCATCTGAGGATGCAACGCATTGATTAAGAGGCCACGCGAGGGCGAGTTCTTCAACACCACTGAGGACACCGAGAAGCCTAAGGCCGGTTAAACGGGCTGAGCTTAGCGAGGAGAAAATAAGGCAGGCTGTCCGGCAACTTGGACTATCTCAAATATGTATCCTGATCAAAGTAGGGCCGTAGCTGGTCCTGTTTTACGTCAAGCCGCCCGTTGTGTATCAAATTATATTCACGCTAAACGAAAAAAGTCACTTGACATTTCTGATAAGCGCTTGATTTTCAGAGCTCCCCTAACTGCTGAAAACTCGAACAGATTAGTAGAAGGGCTACGTCTGATCTACGAGTTAGAACCTGTGATTAACCTCTGTTCCCTTAATGATTCGAAAAGCGGTCTGTGCTTTCTGCGTAGATAGGTCTTCTTCTGGATTAATCAACATAAATCAGCGTTAAACATTACGTGTTATGCTTTAACCGATTCACTACAATGAATATACTTGATTGTCACCTAATAAGACACTATGTTTGATACGGCTCACGCCTGCTTCTAATTAATCACACCTCAAATTCTTCTTGTTATGCGCATTCTTTATGCACTTATCTGCTGGTTGGCAGTTTGTACTCAGCTTTTAGCCCAAGGAAATCAGAAAGTAACCGTGCCCGTTTCAGAAACTCCCGGGGCTTACAACTCAATTATCGGTTTAAACTCAGGAATTTACCTCAACGCTTCGAGCAACCGAAATGTATTTGTAGGCTTTGCTGCTGGACAGGAAGCTACTTCTGCGTCGTATAATGTGGCAGTAGGCGTTGATGCGGGGCATTTTAATTCCACCGGATCAGAGAATACTTTCATTGGAATGGAATCGGGCGATAGGACGACTTCTTCCTATAATACATTTATTGGGTCGAGAAGTGGGCGCTGGAACACTACAGGTCAGTTTAATGCCTTCATGGGCTTCCAGTCCGGTTTCAGCAATACAACAGGCCAATTCAATACCTTTATGGGGTCTTCCTCGGGGTACTATAATACGTCGGGGCAGTATAATACCTTAATTGGTTATGAAGCGGGAGCCAGCAACACTGTAGGCAATTACAATACTCACTTAGGCTATCAGGCTGGTTATTTCAATTCTACCGGCAGTCAGAATACCCTGATAGGGTATCTGGCTGGTTACAACACTAAATCAACAGCCAATACTATGCTGGGGTATCGTGCCGGAGTAAGTAACACTACTGGTAACTTCAACTCCTTTATTGGCGTACAGGCAGGACAATCTAATACAACCGGTTCATCCAACTACTTCTTCGGTACAAACTCAGGGGCCAATAACATTAGCGGTTCGGGAAACTATTTCCTGGGTGACAATGCAGGAGGGTTGAATACAACTGGGGGCTTCAACATCTATATCGGAGCAAATGCCGGTAACGGTGCCGGGGTCAACGGGGATAATAATCTGGCCATTGGTTTTGAATCGGGTCGTGGAAACAACGGTGGTGTCAATAACACCTTCGTGGGTTTCCGGGCGGATGCAGGAGCCGGTGGGTTGAATAATGCGACAGCTATTGGTAATAACGCCAGGGTCAATGTGAGTAACGCTTTAGTACTGGGTAACGGAGCTAATGTTGGGATTGGCAATTCAGCACCTACTAACCGGCTGCACGTTACTAGTGGGGTAGCTAATCAGTCTGGTGTTCGATTAGAGAACCTGACAAGTTCATCGCTGGCGACGGTCTTGAATCATTCTAAGTTCTTAACCGTCGATGGGTCGGGTAATGTCATCCTGGGTAGTATTAATAGTTCGGCCCGGACTAGCGCAGAGACCGAGAGTCTGTGGCAGCGCAAAGGAGCTTATCTGCAAAGTACGAACGGTGAGGCCATCATCATCGGGCAGGGGGTAAGCAAAACGCCCTCCGATTATAACCTGTTCGTGAGCAAGGGTATTCTAACTGAGAAGGTAAAAGTGGCCGTCAGGAATACCGCAGAGTGGAGTGACAAAGTCTTTGAAACCGGCTATAAGCTAAATACTCTCTCAGAAGTGCGGCAGTATATTCAACAGCATAAGCACTTGCCGGGTATTCCGTCAGCGAAGGAAATGGTGGAACGGGGCAACGATCTACATCAGACCGATGCGAAGCTGTTAGAGAAAATTGAGGAGTTAACCCTGTATACTATACAGTTAGAAGCTTCTAACCAAAAGCAGGAGCGGGAATTACAGGAGTTAAAGCAGAGACAGGCTCGTTTAGAGCAAATGCTGCAAGAGGTTTTACAGAGAAAATAATCCTCTCTACTGGAAGTACGAATAATGTATGTCCAAAGCCCGGACTCATATCCGGGCTTTGGTATTGTAGGTATCAGGATATATTAGACAAGACTAAGGGGCCATTTTATTAGTTTCTACTTCAAACCACCGAATAAGACATTGACATATAAGATAAGACAATCAATACCAAGCTGAAAATACTTGGCTTAGCTTATCAACGCAGCCCATTAAATAAAAGGATTCACGAAGGGAGATGATTAACAGGTACTTTAAAGTCCGTTTTACACCTAAAACCTTATTTCCATGCCTGAAGCCTTTGTCGTCAATATCCCCAAGAAGCAAGAAATTAACAACGCTTCTCAATTGGTTGCCAGATTAGATCTGCCAGCCGGTAGTTATGTCATTTTTGGAAAAGCTAATGCAGCCGCCTTGAAACTGAACGGCACTATCGACTTTCCCCAGGGCTTTGAGTGCAAGTTGATTAGTGAGTCTACTGAAGATGCGTGTTTGCTAAATCTTTGCTCCGATGGGTTTAAAGGAGGAAACTGGGGAACGGTTGCCTTGAATATCGGGGTCAATTTGCCTTCGGGCGGTAAAGTCGAAATGCGTTGTACGCCGGGTAATCCTGGTGATATTTTGCTGTTTAACGTGGTAGTTAGCGCTATCCCAGTCGAGCCACTAACGATTATTAATGCTGACCCGCCACGAGAAGAGGGACACCATTTTAACTTTTTTAAAGACGTAGTAAAACGAACAACAGCACTAAGTTTAGCACAGCTAAACCCTTAAATAGGCTGTTTTGTGTCTTAAGTAAGAGAGGACCCCGATTGGTCCTCTCTTACTTAAGACGCCCGTTATGTATCAAATTTGTGTTCACGCTAAATGAAAAAAGCACTTATCATTTCTGATAAATGCTTGATTTTCAGGGCTCCCGAAGCTGGGCTCGAACCAGCGACCCTCTGATTAACAGTCAGATGCTCTAACCGACTGAGCTATTCGGGAATCATGGTGCAAAAGTAGCGCGGAAAGCTATACTGCGCAAGAGGTAGCCCTAAAAAATTGCCGTAACGTAGCAGGCAAGGGGCTTTCTGCCGATGCAACTGAATGACTATCAAGCAGCGTCGGCAGGACAAATTTTTATTGAAACGCATCCGGGCGATTGCCCGGTACGTTCTGAAGAATCAGTTCTTTCACGCGCCGGGCGTCTCCCTTGGTGAAATTCTGGATAACGATCTCGGGTCGGGCGCGGGGAATGACCCGGATCGTTGAGAAAAAGATGCCGTTGTCAATCTCGACACCGGAGATGTCGGAGTAGAACACGAAGTTGTCCGTGCCGCCGATCAGCTTCCGGACGCGAAATGTTACCCCTTTCTCGTTGAACTCGACCTCATCGCGGTTGATGGGATCTTTGAAGCTGCTGGAGCGGAATTTCTCTGCCATGGTGAATGAGATAAACTACGTTTTGTGGGTAGGGTGATTGCTTTTATCAGAAAGCCGTCCGGATTGCAGAAATCCGGCGCTAACTAAACTTTCGGAACGTAAATCACTTTTTTGGTTTCAAAAAACGGCTCCTCGAAATAATCCGAAAGGTCGTAAACCCGGTAACGATCCGGGACTTCGGCCAGTTCTTCGGCGAGGTCACCACCTTTCAGGTACAAAACACCATTGGGCCGGTCGTTGTTGCCGCTTTTGTGAATCTTGTAGCGTACCCAGCCCAGAAAGGGCTTCAGACGCGTAACGGCCCGGCTCACAACAAAATCATAGGTGGTGTTCAACTGCTCAACACGGACCTGATCGGCTTTTACGTTGGTCAGTTCCAGGGCGCTGGCAATTTCCTGTACAACTTTAATCTTCTTGCCAATGCTGTCTACCAGGTGGAAGTCGGCCATCGGGAACAAAATCGCCAGCGGAATACCCGGAAAGCCTCCCCCCGTGCCAACGTCCAGAATTTCGGTGCCGGGTTTGAACTGCACAACTTTGGCAACCCCGAGCGAATGCAGGACGTGCTTTTCGTAGAGCGCATCAATGTCTTGACGGGAAATGACGTTGATCTGGGCGTTCCAGTCGCGGTAAAGGCCGTCGAGGGCCGCGAATTGTTCGCGTTGCCGATCGGTCAGTTTAGGAAAATACTTTAGAATCAGATCGATAGGTGCTGTCATGTTTGTTGATTACCCTGCCGGGAGGTTAGCCTATTAACGCCATTGATAACGGTTCGTGCGCCGGTAAAACAAGGTTCGCAGACCCATGATGCCATAATAAATGGCCAGCAGCGGATCAACGAATGGGATGCTGGCCCAATGGACCGTATGCGCCAGCCGGTAACTGATTCGGCCAACCACCCCCCAGAACGCCACCCACCGGAAAACAAAACCGCCCGTTGCGGCCAGCAAAAGTAGCCATTCGGTCGTAGTAAACGAATCATGGAGAAACAGCCGACACAACCCAAGAATGCCGACCGCCAACCCAAGCACCCACGTCAGCACGTGTGAGCCGGTCAGCAGCCCCAGCCGCAGTTTGTGGCCGGGTTTGTAATACTTGCCGACGTTCAGATGCCGCCGTTTCTGCAGACGCCAGTCGGCCCAGGTTTCTTTGGGCTTCGACCACATGAACGTAGCCGGGTCCAGACAGATGGCAGTGTTGTGGCCATTGGCGACTTCGTTGATGAACAGGTCGTCGTCGCCACCCAGCACGTTTATATGCGAATAAAAGCCCCGGTTGCTGAAAAAGAGCTTCGTGCGGTACGCCAGGTTCCGGCCAACGCCCATATACGGTCTACCCGCCAGGGCAAGCGACAGATACTGAACGGCTGTAAACAGCGTTTCTGCGCGGATAAGCAGGTTAAGCAGGCCCGGCCGATGCTCGTAGGGCGAAAAACCCAGCACAATGTCTGGGCCAGAATCGGAGTCGATCAGGGGCGATACCATACCCGCCAGCCAGTCGGTCGAGGCCGGGCGACAGTCGGCGTCGGTCAGCAGAACGGTGGGGTAGTGGGCTTTTTTGAGCGCAATGGTCAGGGCGTATTTCTTGGGCGTAACGTGCTCGTGCTCCTTATCAATCCGGATGAACCGGACCCGGCTCAGATCGGCAATGTCGTTTTCAAGGAACGACTGGGTGCCATCCGTGGAGCGGTCGTCCATCACCAGCACTTCAAACGTGGGGTACTGCTGAGCGTTCAGCAGGGGCAGCAGTTCAACCAGGTTTTCGTATTCGTTCCGGGCGCAGACAATCAGCGTAATGCCGGGGGCTGACTCGGCTGGCGGGCCTTCCGGCCGGGGCGGCTGACGATGAAACGCCGTTCGGGAGAAGATGAAGAGGATAAAAATAAGCTGAATACTAACTGCGAGCAGCCAGAGGATCAGCAATGCCGTAATCACAAAGAGCGGAGAGGTTTTGTCGTTCGGTGGATGGTTGCAATGAAGAGGCAAAGATAGACAGAAAGCCGCAGCGAGAAAGCCCAGGTGTAAAACCAACTTCCGGCTTCTGCGTATCTTTGTCCCTATGACATTTTCAATTTCTGCTCAGGATCCGCAGTCGAAGGCCCGCACGGGCCTGCTGACGACTGATCATGGGTCTATTCAGACGCCAATTTTTATGCCCGTCGGCACGGCGGGAACCGTAAAGGCCGTTCACCAGCGCGAGCTCGAAACCGACATCAATGCCGAGATTATACTGGGCAATACGTATCACCTGTATCTGCGGCCCGGCCTGGACATACTCCGGCAGGCGGGTGGGCTGCACGCGTTCAACGGCTGGCGTCGGCCAATCCTGACCGATTCGGGGGGCTATCAGGTCTATTCGCTGTCGGACACGCGGAAGATCAAAGAGGAGGGCGTTACGTTCAAGTCGCACATCGACGGCTCGAAACACATCTTTACCCCCGAAGGTGTTATGGACATTCAGCGGACCATCGGGGCCGATATCATTATGGCGTTCGACGAGTGTACGCCCTATCCCTGCGACTACGGTTACGCCCGGCAGTCGATGGAGATGACTCACCGCTGGCTCGATCGCTGCATCGACCGGTTCGACGCAACCGAAGGCCACTACGGCTACCGGCAAACGCTGTTCCCGATTGTGCAGGGCAGCACCTATACCGACCTGCGTCGGCAATCGGCGGAATACATTGCCAGCAAAGAGCGCGAGGGTAATGCCATTGGCGGTCTGGCGGTGGGCGAACCGGCTGAGGAAATGTATGCCATGATTGAACTGGTCAACGACATTCTGCCGGCCGATAAACCCCGTTACCTGATGGGCGTGGGGACACCCGCCAATATTCTGGAAGGCATTGCCCGGGGCGTCGATATGTTCGACTGCGTGATGCCGACACGTAACGCCCGCCACGGAATCCTGTTCACGACGGAAGGGATCATCAATATTAAGAACGAGAAATGGAGCCGCGATTTCAGCCCGATCGACGCGGGGCTGGATGGCTATGCCAGTACGTTCTATACCAAAGCGTATCTACGGCACCTGTTCAAAGCCGACGAACTGCTGAGCGGACAGATCGCCAGTCTGCACAACCTGAGCTTCTACCTGTGGCTGGTCCGGCAGGCGCGGGCGCACATCGAAGCGGGTGATTTTATGCCCTGGAAAAATCAGGTGGTTGATCGGTTTATGCAGCGGTTATAAGATCATCCGCAACCGAAATAAATGTATAGGTGCGTTAGCCTTACCGGCGTGACAATTTAGGCCTGATCGGCAACCTTATATACTGAAAATATAGCCCGGCAATACTGAAAACAGATCTGGTTCTATAAGCCGAAAAATTTATTTTCTTCAATTTTTTAGGGCTATACAGTAAATTTTTCAGAGAATAAATTTTAGATTTGTAACTGGCTAATGCGTTAATCTTTAGAACGTTTCTATTAATTGCTCAGTTTCAAATTGTTAGCCTGCAAGTGCAAAAAACTTGGTTTTAGAAGTACAATAAGTTACTAATTACCAGGCTTGTTACACCTGTATGGTTAATGGTTTAACATATGTATTACCTTTTGGGCGGGGCAATTCTTGTAGTTACTAAAGATAATTTACTGGCCATCTAAAACGTACGTAACTATACGTTTTAGAGACTATCCACACTTAAGTAATAGAATTAGTAAAATGCAATCTTTACTCGCTGCCACCGACGTAACCGTCGGGATTATTGGATTGGGCTATGTAGGCTTGCCGCTAGCCCTTGAATTTGGGAAACAATACGAAACCGTTGGGTTCGATGTTGACCAGAGTCGGGTTGATGAACTTCAGAAGTGCTTCGACCGGACCCGCGAAACGGATGTCGATGCCTTTCGGGCCAGCAGGCATATTCGCTTCACGACCGACCCCGCCGAACTGAAAACCTGTACGGTGTTTATCGTAACGGTTCCTACCCCCATTGACCATTACAAGAAACCTGATCTGTCGTATCTGCTCAGTGCCTCCAGAACCGTTGGCAAATGCCTGAAGCCGGGTGATGTTGTCGTATATGAGTCGACCGTTTATCCGGGCTGTACGGAAGAGGAGTGCGTTCCCGTGCTGGAAAAGTACAGTGGCCTGCGGTATAATGTTGATTTCTTCTGCGGGTACTCGCCCGAGCGGATCAATCCCGGCGACAAGGAGCGGACGCTGACCCGAATCCTGAAGATTACGTCGGGCTCCACGCCCCAGGTGGCCGATTTCGTTAACCGGCTCTACGGCTCGGTCATTGAAGCCGGTACGTATAAAGCGCCGTCGATCAAGGTAGCCGAAGCGGCCAAAGCCATCGAGAACGCCCAGCGCGACGTCAATATCTCGTTCGTCAACGAGCTGGCGCTGATCTTCGACCGGATGGGTATCGACACCATGGATGTGCTCGAAGCAGCCGGGACCAAATGGAATTTTCTGAACTTCAAACCAGGTCTGGTCGGTGGGCACTGCATCAGTGTGGACCCCTATTATCTGGCGCACAAAGCCCAGAGCCTCGGCTACCACCCGCAGGTGATCCTGTCCGGTCGTCGGGTGAACGACGATATGCCGCTGCACGTGGCCAATAAGCTGGTCAAGAAAATGAGCCAGCACGGCATCCACCTGGCTGGCAGCAAGGTCCTGCTGCTGGGCATTACGTTCAAAGAGAACTGCCCCGATATCCGCAACTCCAAAGTCGCTGATATTTATCACGAGCTGCGGGGGTTCGGTATTGAGGTTCAGGTATATGACCCCTGGGCCGTACCGCAGGAAGTTCATCACGAGTTTGGTATCCGGCTGATCGAAGAACCGGAACCGAATGCGTATGACGGTATTATCCTGGCGGTAGCCCATAAAGAATTTCAGGAGCTGACCATGCCGGCGCTGACCCGGAGCGATCGCAGCGTTGTGTATGATCTGAAAGCCCAGCTCGACCGATCTGTGGCCACCCTACGTATTTAATTATTGTCAATGAAGAGTTTTTACAAAAATCGGTACGGGGTTATTGCCCTGCTTACGCTTGGTTTGCTTTACAGTAGTATGTGTTCGGCGCAGCGCGATAAAGGCAAAAAAGACGCTATCTCTTACTTTCAGTCAACAGAAGCTGATAGTGTGCTGGCGGCTGACAGTATTCCGGTGTTCCGGATTCAGCCGGGTACAGAGTTGAACATTCAGGTGACAACTATGAACGAAGAAGCTGATGCATTATACAATCCGCGAATAGTGACTGTTCCGCTAAATAGCTCTTTTAACCCAGACACCCGACAGCCTGCCGGATATTTAGTAGACGCAAAAGGATTCATCAACTTTCCCATCGTTGGTCGGGTCAAACTATTGAACCTTACTACGCAGGAGGCTGCCGATACATTAATAAACCGATTAAGCAAGCAGGTGAATAATCCGTTTGTAACCGTACGGGTCGTGAATTTTCAGGTTACAGTGCTGGGTGAAGTCGGTCGGCCGGGAGTACTGAACGTAAGCCGGGAGAAAGTAACACTTCCGGAAGCAATTAGCCTGTCGGGAGATCTAACCATATTTGGTAAACGGGAAAATGTATTGGTAGTACGGCAACAGAATGGCAAACGTGAGTTTGGCCGGGTAGATTTAAAAGACCGCTCCGTTTTTCGTTCACCCTATTATTACCTGCAGCCAAACGATATGGTATATGTAGAGCCTAAAAACTCTAAAAAAGCACAGGCAGGCCGAGTATTCCCATTCCTGCCAACTATTTTCTCAGGTGCATCGCTATTAGTAACTATTGGTGTTTTAGTGCTGCGTCGTTAACAAGCCTCTATTCTAAACCTTAAGCTTTACGCTCTTAAAATACCTCACCAGGCTAAAACTAATGAAGACGAACAATCAGGTGAATGAACAATTCGGGCAGGAATACGTCAAGTTTATGCTTACCAAGTACCTTAAAAACTGGTACTGGTTTGTAATCGCTGTGGTTGTTAGCGGTCTTGTAACGTATCTTCTGTTAACAACCATTAAACCCATGTACAGCATACAATCCAGTTTGCTGGTTAACATGGAGAATAGCAGTAGTTCGTCACCCAAGGAGGATATTCTACGTGAACTGGATATTTTTTCTTCGTCTAAAAACATTGAAGATGAGATTGAAATTTTGAAATCGTACACGCTGGCGGAGAAGGTTGTAAACGATTTGAATCTCGATGTCAACTATTCTGTAAAAGACGGTTTGCATGAGCGGGATATTTACAAGCAATCGCCGGTAACAGTGACCGTCATTGAGCCTAACAAACAGCAAAATGGCAAGACTGTTGAGGCTACGTTTAGTGATAACGGTTTGGTGATTAATGGCGTTACGTATCCATTTAACCGGCCTGTTAATACCATTTTTGGTCGTATACTGATCCGTAGGAACAATGCTGCTATCCGGCCTTTCCGGCAAATTTTGTTGACTACTAATTCAAAAGAAGAAGTTGTAAAATCGTATATCAGCCGACTCAGGGTTAATCAGGCAAGCCGGTCGTCATATGTTCTACGAATAAATCTGGAGGATACATCCGTTGAACGCGGAGTAGCATTTATAAACCGTCTGATTCACTGGTACGATTTGTCATCTCTGCAGTACAAGAACCGCACGGCGTCGAATACACTCCGATTCATTAATGGTCGTCTGAGTATTATTTCGCGTGAACTGACCGATGTTGAAAAAGACATTCAGAATTATAAAACCCGCTCGGGTATAGTTGATCTAAGCGCTGAATCAACGGTATTCCTGGAGAAAGTACATGAAAATGATACGCAATTAAACCAGGTCAACATCCAGTTAGGCGCTCTGGATGAGATTGAAGAATATATCAGTAGTAAATCAGGTAAAAATAGCCTTGCTCCCGCTACGCTCGGGCTGGAAAACCCGGTGCTGACGGGCCTGCTATCTAATTTGTTTGAGTTGGAAATGCAGCGTGAAAAGTTGATCAAGTCGTCGCCTGAGGGGAGCACGGCTGTTCAGGTGATCGATAACCAAATCCGGCTGACCAAAACTAATATTGCGGACAACACCCAGTCGCTGCGCAAGATTCTGCAGAATACCCGCAACAAAGTAACGGCCTCCAATAAAAAGGTAGAGGCAGTTATCCAAACTATTCCGTTGAAAGAGCGAGTATTACTTGATATATCGCGACAGCAGGGTATTAAAGGCGAACTATATACCTATCTCTTACAGAAACGTGAAGAAACAGCCTTATCGCTGGCCGCTGCTGTATCAGATTTACGTATCGTAGATGCTCCAAAAGGCGATGTTAACCCAATCAAACCTAGGAAAGGTACCTATTATTTGTTTGCGTTGGTGCTTGGTATCCTGATACCTGTAACTGTACTATGGTTGTTAGACTTCTTAAACGACAAAGTGACGCGTAAGTCAGAGATTGAAGATGTAACTAACGTCCCTATTATTGGCGAAGTTATTGAGGCCAATATTACAACACCATTAGAAGTAAGTCCGTCAAGCCGGTCTCTATTATCTGAGCAGATTCGGGCATTACGAGCTAATATTCATTTCATGACGCCCGATGAGGAAGGACCGCAGACAATCCTTGTAACATCAAGTGTCAGCGGTGAAGGTAAATCATTTATTTCTCTCAACCTAGGTGCTAGTATGGCTATAACGGGTCGCCGAGTTGTGCTACTTGAACTCGATCTTAGAAAGCCTAAACTTCATAAGTATCTTGGAATTGACCCGAAAATGGGTATATCTAATTTTCTAATTGGGCAGAGTACGATAAGTGAAATCATTGAGCCAGTTGAAAATTATCCCGATTTATACTTCATTCCATGCGGTCCTCTACCCCCTAATCCATCTGAACTACTTAGCAGCAAGCGCATGGCCGAACTATTTGCTGCTTTACGCGAAGGGTTCGACGTAATCATTGCAGATACACCCCCGATTGGTCTAGTCAGCGACGCGTTTAGCATTGCGCCCCATGCTAACATCACATTATATATACTTCGTCACCTATACACTAACAAAGCGTATCTAAAAAACATTGAAACACTCTATCAGGAGAAACGCTTCAAAAATATGAGCATCTTAATCAATGGAATTGTAACTAAGAAAGAGTACGAATACAATTATGGTTATGGATATGACTCTGAATACGGTTATTCTAATAAGGCTGGCTATCATAATGATATAGATAAAATTAAAAAAAAGGTAATATTAAAAGGGTTCGGTGGCCGCAGTTGGTTCAATAGATGAAAGTAGTTAGTATAATGATAAACTCTATATGTTCAATGTCGTCATTTAAATATATAAAGGCATTTGGAGCAGAGCCTACAATAATCTTTATAGGAAAAATAATTGCTATTGTAGGACAGTTCATTGGGGTCAAAATGCTAACAACAGTAATGAGCTTAAAAAGTTATGGAGAGTTATCTGTTGCATTAAGCGCTTCTACTTTAGGAGTTTTATTAATATATGGTCCCTTAGGTCAAGGAATATCCCGTTATCTTTCAATAGCTATTGAAAATGGGCAGTTTAATTTCTATGAAAGTGCAATAAAGAAATTGACATTTCAGGCAATAACTGTTGTAGTGTTAATTTCTTTATGTCTTATTAGCATTATGTACCTATTTGTAAATGTTGCATATATATCTATCGTAACATTTATTGCGATATTATTAATTTTAGATGGATTAAATAGCAGCATATATGCAGGATTATATAATGCTGAGCGTAAACGAATACTCGCAGCTGTAATTGAAGTATTCGACAAGTTCAAATATTTATTTTCGTTTATTATTATATGGGCTCTAAATGATAATATCTACTATGCGTTGAGTTGTTTTATAATGACAGCATTAATATTACTATTATTCAATTTGTATAATTATAAAAATGTTTTTTCTAAATATAGGAATTCCTCTCATTTAATTAATGAAAAAAAAGTTGATTACAAAAAGTCAATATTTGTTTATTCGAGCCCTTTTGCAATTTGGGGCATATTCACATGGGGACAAACATTTTCTGAAAGATATATTTTAAACTACTTTTATTCAGGGGCCGAGGTTGGAGTATATGCAGTAATTAATCAGTTTGGTTTTCAAACGATAAGTTTAGGCAGTGGACTAATTATGCAATTATCTGCTCCAATTTTATTTAAACAAGCGTCTAAATCCTATGAAGCTGCCCACCGTTTATACGATTCTATAGTATTTTGGTTTATATTATTAATCATAGGTATTCTATTCATAACGTATTTATATTCTAAAGAAGTAATAATATTAGCTTCAAGTATTAAATATGCTCAATATGCTTATTATTTACCTTGGATGATGCTTGCTGGGTGTTTATTTTCAGCTGGTCAAATAATTTCAATGAAACAAATGATTGATATTCAGCCTAAAAAACTCATTCAGCCTAAAATAGTATCATCTGTAATTGAGATAATACTATTAATGATTTTTGTAAAGAGGAGTTCAATATCTGGTGTAATAGGAAGCAGTTTAGTGGCTAACTCTATATATTTTATTTGGCTGATAATTTTAAATAAGAAGAATAGATTATGAGCGCGTTATTATACAGTATATCTGCTTGGGTATTGATTTATCTGCTGAAGGATATAAGTCACACATTATCTTTTTTATTGTCTAGTTGGCTAATGTGTATATACATAATAAGGTGTCTTCCATATAAACTAGTAAATCTTGTTATACTATATCCAATTTTATGTTATTGGCTTTCAATCAACTATAACTCTTTCTTGTTTACTGAAGTCGGTGATGGAAAGGCATATTTTGAAATTAGTGATGATATAATTGAAGGATTCAATAATGGGGGATATAATTATATATCTTGGCTCTTTTTTATAGCTGGTCCGAAATATTTAAATTTAGGATTTTTACCGACAGCTCTTGTGCCAAGAATATTTTACGAATTTCCAAGTTCACAAGATTATCAACTAATACAATCATTGCTTCATCTTCAATTTGCATTAATAATACTTTATTTTTCATTAAAATGGCAAGTGCTTTCTAAGCAAAACTTGTTAGCAGTGATTTTATTTATATTAATTTCTCCAGGATTTATGACTGTAATAGCTTATCCTACAAGGCATTATCTTACCTTTTTTAGTATGTTTTTATGCTTTATTAGCTTTGAATCCTTAATGATAAAGCAGTCATTAATAAAACTTATTGGCTTAATTACAGGAATAATACTTCTTTTTTTTATAAAAGTGGCTTTAATTATTTTTATAGCTATATACTTCATCTATCGGATCTATAAAGAGGCCTTTAGCCTTAAATTAATTTTTGCTATTCTTTCGCCAGCAGTCTTAATAGGTATATATGAACTGTATTCATATACTAATTCGTTATATAATAGTAGTTTTTATGAAAAACAAATTGGTGTAATGGAAAATGTTTATTTAGGACCTTTACTCCCATTATATAAGTATGTAATGGCTATAGTCTCTCCATTTCCTTGGTATAAGTATAGTGTTGTTGTTGACACTATAGCTTATGGAGGTAATTGGGTGCTTTTATTAGCATATATTCCTACTGCTATAATAGGACTTTATATTTTTTTAAGAATGATTGTGTATAATGTTAAAATAATGAGACTGAATATAGAAACTTCAAAATTATTCTTGTTTGGCATTATAATGTCGTTATCATTATTAGGAGGGGATACAGGATTCAATGTATATGTAATTGTATGTATGCCATTTTTTGCTCCGCTTTTATTAATAAAGGAATATAACATATCAATTAAATGGCCTATACTGGCCTTAGTTGTTCTAAACGTAGTTGTTATGTTAATAAATAATGAGAGTATTTTTGACTACGTGTGATTGAAATGAGACATATTGTTTTTATTTGTAATGAGCTCCCACCAGCTTCTTCCGGAGGTATTGGGCATTTTGTGGCTGGTATGGCTCAGTGTCTCCATATAATGGGGTATAAGGTTACAGTGATAGGAATGTATTACAATAAGCCATATGTGGAGAACTATCCGTTTAATGTTATAAGGCTGTCTAGAACAAGAATTAAACATATCGGGCCATTTTTTGACTGTATCCGTTTGCAGTATTATTTAAAAAAACTTCATAAAGTACAACCTATTGATGTTATTGAATATCCCGATTACGAAGGGTTTGGAGCATACCACTTTTTAAATGTTCCTTTTGTAGTCAGACTTCATGATTCGAATTTTTACACAAATGGGTATTTCTACGGTAAGAGATCACTAACCTTAATAATGAAGTGGCTTCAACAAGCACTTAGCATCTATAGAGCCAATATTGTAGTCAGTGTTACAGATTCTGTATTGAAGAGCGTTAGGAAGTTGGTATTAATAAAAAAGCATTCAGTTATACCTAACATTGTTTTTGACTGTTATCCAGTAATTAAACGGCAAGAATTTTCCACTAATAGAATACTCTTACATGTTGGTACAGTAAGCAAGCTAAAGGGCTGTGATATAATACTTAATTCATTTCTTGAGATTGCTCATGAGTTTCCGGATATTAATTTATATTTTGTAGGTAGAATTCATTATTACGAATTAATAGAAAAGGTGGAAAAAGCCTCAATGATCAATAGAGTGGTTTTTCTTGGAGAACGTTCGCGAAGTGAAGTTAATGAACTATTAGCTCGTGCTTCAGTATGTATTTTTGCGTCAGAAAGAGAAAATATGCCTTTAGCTTGGATAGAAGCTATGAATATGGCTAAAGTTTTAATTGTTCCAAATATACCTGTGGCAACTGAATTAGTGAAGAATACTATTGACGGTTTTATAGTAAACAGAACTATAAAAGATTATATCGACTCTTTAAGATATATTTTTAATCTATCATCAATTGATTTAGCCACAATTGGCCTAAAAGCTAAGGCAAGTGTAAGCGAAAAGTATGATATGAATAGTGTAGTAATGAAAAATATTGAGCTCTGGTCTGCTATTTCAAAGTCATGAGAAAATTTAAAGACTATATTTTAGAAGTGCCAGTTTTACATGACGTACAAGCTGCGTTTAAAAACCGTCAACTTCAGCAGTATTATAAATCATTACGTGATTTTTATATTTCTAAGCCGAGTCGACCTTTCGATGAAGTTATAACAGAGAAAATAAGGTTATATGACACTACTTTTACATATAGAACAGATTTGAATATACTAATGTTTTATGATAATTCTGGTTGGCTTGATAAGCATATTAAACCTACATTGAACCAGTTTGGTAAAGTTGATACTGCATTCTTTAATGACCAGAATGGATATAAAGATAGGGAAGTGAATGCAAACACTCTTTTAAATTATACTAGTTCGAATAATTATGATTTGATTTTTATTGGTGGATCTAGGGGGCATATTTCAAATGAAGTATTGCGAAAAATTATGTATGAATACAAAGTTCCGATAATAAATTTTCAGTTTGATGATAAGCAAATTTTTAACCGCAAAGTTAATGACTATCAAACTGGCTCCTTAGAGGCTGCATATGGTTGTACTCTTACTTTTACAAATGCAAAATACTCTATCGATTGGTATCTTAAAGAAGGCTGCCCTGCTGTTTATTTACCTGAAGGCTCTCTCCCTAGTCTATATTACCCTGATAAAGCTGTTAAGAAAGATGTTGATGTAGCGTTTTTTGGTCAAAAGTATGGTTTACGAGGGAAGCTAGTTAAACATCTTCATCGTAATAATATCAATGTTGTAGCGTATGGACCAGGTTGGCAAAATGGTTTTGTTGAGTTTGAAATACAAAGGCAGTTAATCCAAAGGACTAAAATTGTAATTAGTCATGAAGGTGTTGGCTACTCTTTTTGGCCTTCTCATATAAAAGGCAAAACATTTGATTTTGCATTAAGCGGGGCTTGTTTGTTAACTTCTTATTCTTCTGAGTTGCCAGATTGGTTTGTGCTCAATCAGGAAATATTGTGCTATTATAATTTTGAAGATGCTGTGGACATCATCCATTATTATTTATCACATCATGATGAGCGGTCTACTATAGCTCATAACGCTTATTTGAAGGCGCTTAATTACCATACTTGGTGGCATCGCTTTGATATGATTTTTAAACTTTTAGATAAGCATTGCTTAAAATTAAAATGAATCAGCCATTTGTATCTATTGTTATGCCGTGTTTCAATTCCGTGAAAAGTATATCAAGTTCAATAGATAGTATAATTAGACAATCTTGGAAGCATTGGGAGCTTATTATTATAGATGATAAAAGCACTGATGGTACTCAAGGAATACTTGAAATATATGCAAATAAAGATCATAGAATTAAAATATTTTATAACGAGATAAATTGTGGTCTCGCATATTGCCTTAACAAAGCCATAAAATTGTCAAAAGGAGAGTTTATTGCACGTATGGATTCTGATGATATTAGTTTTTCTAAACGTCTTGAAAAGCAAGTTGATTTTTTAATGCGTAATCCTAACGTTGATGTACTTGGCACAGGAGCTCAGCTAGTTAATTCTGAGGGTAAGTTAGTTAGCACACTCATATTGCCATCAAGTCATGCTGGAATAGTCTCTCAACGCTATTTGAAGCCTTTTTTTATACATCCAAGCGTAATGTTTCGTGCTGATTTTTTTGAAAGATTTGGAGGCTATAATGAAAAGCTTAGAAAGACAGAAGATCTAGACTTATGGTTAAGAGTTAGACGAAATGCTAGTTTCCACAATTTGCCAGAAGTACTTTTTCAATATACATATAAGCCAATACTACCCTTTAAAACATTTTATAGTGATTTCAAAGTAAGGTTTATTCATATGCTTGAAAGTGGGGAATTATTATTTAAAGGATACGAATTGATTTTATATTTAGTACGGTTTCTCTTACTAACATATACACCATATATTAGTAAATCTAGCAAAGAAAATAGTTAATTTATATGTTGACTTTTAATGAATCTTAGTTTGAGTTTCTTAAATGCTATTTTGTGCTGATATGAATAAGCCTAGGGAGAAGATTCTTTTATTTGTTGAATACTACCTGCCTGGTTATAAATTCGGCGGACCTATTCAGTCTGTTGCTAATTTAGCTCAACTTTTGAGTGAAACCTACGAGGTGTATATTGTAACTCGTGATCGCGACTTTGGCGATTTACAGCCATACGATGGTATATTAACAAATGAGTGGATTAAATGTGAATATTATCAAGTAATTTATTTAAGTCCGGCGCATATAAGTATAGCGGCAATACATGGGCTTATTCAGTCTCAATCTTTTGATTATATTTATACGAATAGCTTATTTTCTTATTTTACGCGCATATTACTATTTGTTACGTTATGGTCACGACAAAAAATTATTATTGCACCCCGTGGTGAGCTAAACGAAGGAGCAATCAATTTAAAGGCTTATAAAAAAAAGCCTTATATATATCTAATGCGATTTGTTCTAAATGGTCGAATCATTTGGCATGCGACGGATTTTGAAGAAATTAAGTCAATAAAGCGTATTTTTTTTAACTCTAAAATAGATCCCCTTCAAGTACGATTAGCGCCCGATACTCCTCGATTGCTTTCCCAACGAAAAAGTTATTATAAGGAAACGGGCAGAGTTCGTCTGGTATATGTGTCCCGCATTACCCCTGTAAAAAACCTTATATTTTTACTTCAACTACTAAAGGGTGTTCGACAGGGGAGTATAGAGATTTATCTTTATGGCCCAATAGCAGATTCGAGCTATTGGCGGCAGTGTAAAGAGTTTATAAGCGAGTTACCCATTAATTGTCAAATCGTTTATAAAGGAGCATTACCACATGATAAAGTCAATGAAGTGATGGCTCTATATGATTTTATGATATTACCCACTCTGGGCGAAAACTTTGGTCATACCATATTTGAATCTCTGTCAGTGGGGTTGCCAGTGATCATCAGTGATAAAACACCTTGGCGCAATTTGATTGCTAAAAACGTTGGCTGGGACATTCCCTTAAAACCGTCGTGCTGGCTTGATGTGTTAAAGATCTGTTTGGATATGGATAATCAGACATATAGCCAAATGAGCGAGCAGGCCAAAGCTTTAGCAAACGATTATGTTAAGTCCGAAAAATTCGAGCAGAGTTATTTAAAGCTATTTTCCTAACTGGTTTGAGCATACTCTCATAATGCGTTTGTCTGAGCAGTTATATAAACTAATCCGTTTCGCCAAGATCTATGGCTGGCAGCGGGCCCTGAACAAGGCAGTGGCCCGCACGCGGCCAACCTGGCTGCGTAACCCCTTTGTGCTGCGACGACAGGCGGAGGTGTCACTGATCGGCTGCGGCCAGTTTGCATTCAGCTGCGTTTGCTTTTATCTCCAGAAGCACAAAGGCAATGTCTTTTTAGATGCGTTTGACCTGGACGAAAAGCAGGCCGAATCGCTGGGCAGTTACTACGGGTTCCGGAACGTAGCTTTAACTCCGGCCGATGTGTTCGGGAATCCGGCGCTGCGGCTTTTATACGTTATTTCCAACCACGCATCGCATACACCCTATGCCGTTGAGGGCCTGAAACGGGGGCTGGCTGTGTATGTCGAGAAGCCAGTTTCGGTTAGCTACGAACAGTTCGTCCAGTTATCGGCGGCCCGGCAATCGGCAACGGGCCGGCTGTTTGCGGGTTATAACCGGCCATACTCGCGGGCCATCCAGACCCTTCGCGAGTGGTTACCGGCGCAGAAGCCGGGCGGTGGGTTCAGCCTGAGCTATTTTATCAATGGTCACGTGATTCCCCCGGATCACTGGTATCGCCGACCCGACGAAGGCACCCGCGTCTGTGGGAACCTGGGCCACTGGATTGATCTGACAGTCCATATCTGGAGCTGGCGCAGCCTGCCCAACTGGATCGATATTCGAATCGCCTACGCGAACCCCGCCGAGCCGGACGACAATCTTTGCGTGACGTTCACGACCGATAAACAGGATATAGTATCTATCCTGCTGACAGCCCGCTCGGAGCCATTTGAAGGCATCAGCGAATCGGTCAACCTGCAGTATGGCGATCTGATTGCGCGCATTGATGACTTTCGTTCGCTCAAGCTCTGGCAGGGCAGCCGGCGACTGGAACGTCGCTATAGCCCGAAAGACGTCGGCCACGAACGGGCCATCCTGCAGCCGTACTGGACCGACAACCGGGATTGGGAGGAGGTAGAGGTATCGACGCTGCTGATGCTGCATATAAAGGATATGGTTGAAGCGGGTAGGGAGGCATCCCGTTTTGATCTTTTCCAGGAGTTGAAACGGCTGGAAACTGATGTTCAGCAGAAAGCATTACCACTCACGGTCTAAGTCAACCCGAAGGAATTTAATACTAACTCAACTCTTTAAAAACGAAAAAGAATGGTATTGATCGATGCAGCTAACGTGTCTGGGGGCGGGGCCATTCTGCTACAGTATTTAGTTGATCAACTAAGTGAGCGGGGGTTGCCGTATTTTGTGCTGAAGAAGCCAGCTGTATCATTGACCGCACCTGCTGGCCAATACGCAGACGCTCAGATTAATCTTCTGAATCGGCAGTCAATGCTGCGGACTTACATCCAGCAGGTTAAGCCAAAGACAATTCTTTGTTTTGGTAATTTCCCTCCGCCTTTTTATACGGGTGTCCGGACGGTTACTTATTTTCACAACTCGCATTATCTCAAGGGACACGACCGCCGTAATTTTAGCCGAAATCATTACCTGAAACGGCTATTGCGAAGGCTGTATCTGCAAACTAACCTCGATTATTCCGAGCTGTTTGTGGTTCAGATTCCGGTCATCCGGGAGGCTTTTGTTAAAACCTTTGGTGTGCAGGGGACTCGCCTGCAAACCCTTCCTTTTTATAATCAGGAACGGATTGAGCAAATCAAGGCGGAAGAGCAGGAGGCCCGGGTTGTAAAAAACCGTAACGCCTTTATTTATGCCAGCAGCTCTGAACCGCATAAAAACCACGCCAATCTGCTGAAGGCCTGGGCGGTTCTGCACCAGCGGGGCTTTACCCCAACCTTGTATCTGACCATTTCGCCAAATTCACCCTATACGACGCCCGCACTATTACAGCAGATTGATATACTGAAACGTAAGGGGGTAGCTATCATAAACAAAGGGAGTTTACCCTACGACGATTTGCTACGGCTGACCTATAGCTGTTCTGCCTGCATTTTCCCGTCGGTGAATGAAACGCTTGGGCTTGGCCTGGTTGAATCATACTGGATGGGGAACTCTGTACTGGCTGGCCGACGCCCTTACCTGTCTGATGTAGTGAGGCCGTCTGCTGATTTTGACCCGCATGATCCGGAAAGTATTGCCGATGCCGTCGTGCAGTATATGACGGGGAGTCTGCCAGAAACAGAACTGGTAATCAATAATCAAATCAATGAATTTATTGAACTACTCTATCCGCAAAAGGCGCAGCTGACTGCAAAGATTGACTCTCAAACCGTACCAAGCCGGTGATCGAGTTAGAGACTGTACGTGAAAGACATGGACATATAACAGGAATTAACCACACCACTTACTGTAAACCCGTAAATGAAAATCCTGAACATTGTTGGGGCCCGGCCGAACTTCATGAAGGTGGCCCCCCTGCACCGCGCGTTTCTGGCCTATCCGGATATTGACTCGAAAATCGTGCATACGGGCCAGCACTACGACGCCCGCATGAGCGACGTGTTCTTTAACCAGCTCGAACTGCCCCAGCCCGATTATTACCTCGGCGTTGGCGGTGGCACGCACACGCAGCAGACGGCCGAGATCATGCTCAAGTTTGAGGAGGTCATGACCGCCGAACAACCCGACTGGGTGCTGGTGGTGGGCGACGTAACGAGTACAATTGCCTGCGCCCTGGTGGCGGTGCGGATGGGCGTTCGGGTGGCACACGTTGAAGCTGGGCTGCGCTCGGGTGATCGGCGGATGCCCGAAGAAATCAACCGGATTCTGACCGATAACCTGTCGGATCTTTTATTCGTGACCGAGCAGGCCGGGCTGGACAACCTCCGGCGCGAAGGTGTGGCCAATGAAAAAGTGCAGTTTGTGGGCAACGTCATGATCGACTCGCTGGTGCATTACCGACGTAAAGCCAATGAACTCGACACCATCGGGGCGCTGGGACAGACCCCCGGCGCGTATGTCGTAGTGACGATGCACCGTCCGGCCAATGTCGATGCCGAAGCGGGTCTACGAAGTATCGTGCAGATCGTGGAAAACACGGCTCCGCTCAAAACGGTGCTGTTTCCGGTGCATCCGCGCACCCGTGCCAACCTGACCCGCTTTGGGCTGATGGACCGGCTGCTGGCGATTCCGAACGTGCAGCTGCTGGAGCCGCAGGGGTATCTGGAGTTTCTGAACCTGATGGAACACGCGGCTATCGTCATCACCGATTCGGGCGGGATTCAGGAGGAAACGACCTATCTGCAGGTGCCCTGCCTGACCTTCCGCGACTCGACCGAGCGGCCCGTGACCGTAACGCTCGGCACCAACCAGCTCCTGGCCGACCTGAACGCCGAAACCGTTCGGCAGAAAGTCGGCGAGATTCTGGCGGGGCAGGCCAAACCCGGTGTCGTACCGCCCCTCTGGGACGGACAGGCCGCCGGGCGAATCGCCGGGATTCTGCTGGAAACAAAACCGGCTGTTACCGGGGCCGCCCTGGCTGAACTCGCTCAATAGATTTTTTATTCAAAGACTCTCTGGCCGCTATCCCGCCATGAAACAACTGATCCAAAACTTAAAAACCGGTGAGACCCTGCTTCAGGATGTGCCGGCTCCGCAGGTACGCCGGGGGCAGGTACTGATCCAGACGCGCCGGTCGCTGGTGTCGCTCGGCACGGAACGGATGCTGGTCGAGTTCGGTAAGGCGAATCTGATCGCCAAAGCCCGCCAGCAGCCCGACAAGGTGAAGCAGGTACTCGAAAAGATTCAGTCCGATGGACTGATGCCGACGCTGGAAGCCGTGTTTCGTAAGCTCGATCAGCCGCTGCCGCTCGGTTACTGCAACGTCGGTACGGTGCTGGCGGTCGGGGAGGGCGTAACGGACCTGCGCATCGGGGATCGGGTTGCCTCCAACGGCCCCCATGCCGAGGTGGTGTGCGTGCCGCGTAATCTGGTCGCGCCCATTCCCGACGGTGTTTCAGACGACGAAGCGGCTTTTACGGTCATTGGCGCCATTGGCCTGCAGGGTATCCGGCTGCTCAACCCTACGCTGGGCGAAACAATCGTGGTGGTGGGACTGGGCCTGATCGGGCTGCTGACAGCCGAACTACTGCGGCTCAACGGCTGCCGGGTCATTGGGCTGGACGTAGACGAGACCAAGCTGCAACTGGCCAACCAGCGCGGTATCATCGCTCTGAATCCGGCTGCGGGTACCGACCCCGTCAAGGCCGTGCTGTCGCTGACGAATGACGTGGGGGCCGATGGCGTGGTGATAACGGCGTCGGCCAAAACCGATGAGCTGATGTCGCAGGCGGCCCGTATGAGCCGCAAACGCGGGCGGATCATCCTGGTGGGCGTAGTGGGGCTGAACCTGAGCCGTGCCGAATTCTATGAAAAAGAGCTTCAGTTTCAGGTGTCGTGCTCCTACGGGCCCGGCCGTTACGACGATCAGTACGAACAGCAGGGACAGGACTACCCGCTGCCGTTTGTGCGCTGGACCGAGAACCGCAACTTCCAGACGATCCTGCAACTGCTGGCGGGTGGGCAACTGGACGTAAAGCCGTTCGTCACGGAGGTCGTGCCGTTTGCGGATTACAATGCCATTTATGGACAGATGGGGCAGGCGAATCCCTCGGGCGGGCCGTCGATTGCTTCCCTGATGACCTATCCGGAAGCGGTAGAGCTGAGTTCGACGGTGGTGCTGCGCGAAGCTCAGTACGGGGGCGGAACCGGCACAGTCGGGCTGATTGGCGCGGGTAACTTTACGGGCGCTACGCTGCTGCCCGCCCTGAAAGCAGCCGGGGCCAACCTGAAAACCATTGCCAGTGCGGGGGGGCTGAATGCTACCCTGCTGGCGAATAAGCATGGCGTTGCCGAAAGCACAACCGATTATCGCCAGATCATCAGCGACCCGGCCATTGATCTGTGCGTGATAACGACCCGGCACAACAGCCACGCCCGGATGGTGGTCGAGGCCCTGCGGGCGGGTAAGCACGTCTTTGTCGAGAAACCCCTGGCAATCTACGATGAGGAACTATCGGCGATCATCGACGCGCAGCAGGCGTCGGGCCGGACGGTGATGGTAGGTTTCAACCGACGGTTTTCGCCCCACGCGCAGAAGATGAAAGCGCTCCTGGGCGGTGAACGGTCGGATGAAGTGCCGATGAACATCGTGGCGACGATGAACGCCGGGTTTATTCCGGCCAATTCCTGGGTGCATGACCGCGCCGTTGGGGGTGGCCGTATCCTGGGCGAAGCCTGCCATTTTGTGGATTTGATTACGTTTCTGACCGGCAGCCGGGTGGTGTGCGTGTGCATGAACGCCATGGGGCGGCAACCATCCGAAACGAGCGATTCGGCCTCGCTGCTGCTGCGTTACGAGAACGGTTCGACGGGAGTGATTAATTACTTCGCCAACGGCAGCAAGGCCTACGCCAAGGAACGCGTGGAGGTGTATTCGCAGGAACGGACGCTGGTGCTGGACAACTTCCGCAAGCTGACGGGGTATGGATTCCGGGGCTTCTCGAGCCTGAGCGGCCGACAGGACAAGGGCCATGCCGAGCAGATGAAGCAGCTGATTCAACGGCTGCGCACCCCTGCCGACAGCCAGCCCCTGATTCCCTTTGCGGAGATTATGAACACGACCCAGACGACGCTGGGGGCGCTGCACAGTCAGCGCGAGGGACGCTGGATTGACGTACATACAATTGGCCAGCTGCAAACGCAGGCCGTAGTCGCCGAAGCGGTATGAATGAGATCGGGTTAATCTGGAGAACGGTGCGGCATCTGCACTCCCGGCAGATACGCTACCAGGTAATTAACCGGCTGCGGGGCCGGGCGCAGCTTCGGCTGCCTGATTCGGCACCGGTCGGGTATTTTTTGGCGGTGCCGGAAGCGGATAAGCCGGTTTCGTGGGTGAACGGAACCTTTACGTTCCTGAACCTGCCGGTGAGTTTTGACGAGGAACCAGATTTGCGTCATGAAGGCGTGACGACCGCAGCCAGCGCGGGGGAAAGCGCCGTGGACGTACTAAGTCCGCAGGGCGTAAGCCCCGACTGGAACTTTGCCGACAACGGCAAGCTCTGGACGTATAACCTCAATTACTTTGATTTTCTGAACCAGCCGGGGCTTACGGCCGACGAAGGGCTGGCCCTGATTCAGGCGTTTATCGGCCGGACCGATACGCTGAAGGATGGCCTGGAGCCGTATCCAGCCTCCCTGCGAATCATCAACTGGGTGCAGTTTCTTAGCCGAAACCGGATTCAGGACGAGGAGATTAACCGGCACCTGTTCGCGCAGACGGACCTGCTGCGTCGGCGGCTGGAATACCATCTGGCGGGGAATCATCTGCTCGAAAATGGTTTCGCGCTGCTGATCGGTGCCCTGTATTTCCGGCAGGCTGACTGGTTTCAGCAGGCCGCCCGCCTGACCCGTGCGGAACTGGAGATTCAGGTGCTGGCCGATGGGGGGCACGATGAGCGTAGCCCGATGTACCACCAGATTCTGCTCGACCGGCTGCTGGACGTAGTGCTGGCTCTGCAGGCCGATAACTGGCATGAAGATTCGGAACTGGTCGATTTCCTGGTCGAAAAAGGCCGTCAGATGCTTGGCTGGCTGGAGGCCGTAACGTTTGCCAACGGCGACGTGCCGATGGTGAATGATGCCGCCTGGGACATTGCGCCCACGACAGACCAGCTTCGCGAAAAAGCCTCGCTGGTGTTGGCAGCCGGAGCGGGCCCGGTATCAAAAACGGCGTTGGGCCAGAGCGGCTACCGGATGCTGCGTTTGCCGCGCTACGAACTGCTGGCTGATGTGGGCGCGGTGGGGCCGGATCACCAGCCGGGACATGCCCATGCCGATACGCTCTCCTTTGTGCTGTATGTGGACGGCCAGCCGGTAATTGTGGACAGCGGCACATCAACCTACCAGATTAGTCCGCGCCGGACCTGGGAGCGCAGCACAACGGCCCACAATACGGTAGAGGTCGGCGGGCAGGACTCCTCGGAGGTCTGGGGCGGCTTTCGGGTGGGGCGTCGGGCGCGGGTTACGCTCCTGGCCGATACCGATACCGTTCTGGCGGCCCGGCACGATGGCTACCGGCACCTCGGCATTACGCACGAACGGAGCTGGGACTTACGGCCCGGCGAAATTCGCATGAACGACCTGATCACCGGCTCTTCGACCTGCGCCATCAGCGGCATGGCCCGTCTGTATATTCACCCCGCTATCTCCGTTAGGCTGGCAGGCGATACTGCCCTGGTCGGACCGCTGCGACTGAACTTCCGTTCGGATCGTCCGGTGGTGCCGACCCTGAGCCAATATGATATGGCAACGGGGTTCAACCAATGGCAGTCCGGCAGCTGCCTTTCTGTTCTGTTTGTTAACCGTCTCCACACCCAGGCAACGCTGATCGAATGAACATTCTATACCTGACCTTTTATTTTGAGCCGGACCTCTGTGCGGGTTCGTTCCGGAACACACCATTGGTGAGCGAACTGGCCGAACAGCTCTCGGCTGCGGATACCCTCCACGTCGTAACGACCCAGCCGAACCGCTATCAATCCTTTAAAGTCGCGGCACCCGGCCACGAAGAACGCCTGGCCGACAGCGGCTGCCGGGTAATAATCGACCGCGTCGTGATTCCCACACATGCCAGCGGGCTGGCCGATCAGATTCGTTCGTTCCTGACGTATTACCGGGCGGCTCACCGGCTCACCCGGGGGCAGCAGTACGATCTGGTGGTGGCATCCTCGTCGCGGCTGTTTACGGCCTTTCTGGGTGCTCGCTTTGCCCGTCGACAGCGTAAACCGCTATTCCTCGACATTAGGGACCTGTTCCGCGAAACGATTCTGGAAGTGCTCAAAAATCCGGTGCTGCGCCTGGGGCTGAACCCGGTGCTGTGGGCCGTCGAAACATACACCTTCGGCTACGCCCGCCATATTAATCTGGTTTCGGAGGGGTTCCGGTCGTACTTCAGCCGGTTTTCGCAGGCGACGTACACTTACTTTACGAACGGCATCGACGACGAGTTTCTGGATTTTCCGGTCAGTGGGCCCGCAGCGGCAGCGGAGCCTAAAACGCTGCTTTACGCTGGTAACATTGGCGAAGGCCAGGGGCTGCACAAGATCATTCCGCAGGCCGCCCGGCAACTGGGCAATGGGTTTCGGTTCGTGGTGATCGGCGATGGGGGGGCGAAGGCCAGGCTCGAAGCCGCTATTCAGGCCGAAGGCGTTCAGAACGTAGAGCTGCGCAAACCCGTGGGTCGGAAAGAGCTGATTGCCCAGTACCAAAAGGCCGATTACCTGTTTGTTCATCTAAATGATCTCGACGCGTTCCGGCGGGTGCTGCCGTCCAAGCTGTTCGAGTACGGCGCTACCGATAAGCCGGTCGTGGCGGGTGTCACGGGCTATGCCGCTCAGTTTGTCCGCGACCACCTCGACAACCGGATTCTGTTCAACCCCGGCGAGGTCGATAGTCTGGTTTCGCAGCTGCGTGCCCTGCCGTACCGAACAGGTTACCGGACTGATTTTGTCGCCCGCTTTCAACGTAAGACGATCATGGGCGCGATGGCCCGGCAAATCCAAACCACCGTCGCCGAACGGGCCGACGCCCCTGAACCCGCTACCGTATGACTATTCTCTTAACGGGCGCATCGGGTTTTCTGGGGAGCCGGATTCTGGCCGAACTGCGGCCGGGGCATCCGGTCACTACGCTTGGTCGGCAGACAACCGGTCCCTGCGCCGATTGCCCCCACATTAGCTGTGATCTGGCCGAACAGGTGCCTGAGCTGCCGGGGCAACCGTTCGAGGTCGTCATTAACTCGGCGGGTAAGGCCCATTCGGTGCCACGTAACGCGCAGGAACTGGCCGACTACGAACGGGTGAACGTTCAGGGGACGGGCCGTCTTCTGCTGGCTTTGGAACAAAGACCGGCTTTGCCCGCTGCCTTTGTGCATATCAGTACGGTGCTGGTGTATGGCCGTCCGGAAGGGCAGCGGCTGGACGAGCAGACGACGCTCGACGCGCAGGATGCCTACGGACCCAGTAAAGTGCGGGCCGAAGCCGTTGTGCGCGAGTGGGGCCGGCGCATGGGGGTCCGGACCACGATTCTGCGGCTGCCGCTGGTTGTCGCCGAACGCCCGAACGGAAATCTGGCGGCTATGCAGAACGCCATCCGGCGCGGCTATTACGTGCGCATTGGTGATGGATCGGCGCGCCGGAGCATGGTCCGGGCCGACGACGTAGCGGCCGTGCTGCTGCGGGCGGCTGCCGTAGGCGGTACGTTCAACCTCACCGATGGCTATCACCCCAGTGTCCGCGAACTCGAAGACGCTATTGCCCGGCAGGTTGGTCGCCAGCGGATTCCGGCCGTGCCGCTGGGCCTTGCCCGGCAGGTAGCGCGCGTCGGCGACGGCATCAACGCCGTGGTAGGTCGGCGGTTTCCGCTCGATTCCATTGCGCTCCAGAAACTCACCGGCTCGCTGACCTTTTCGGATGACGCAGCCCGCCAACAATTTAACTGGCACCCGCGCCCCGTTCTTGACCTGTTCCAATGAATCTGATGGTTTATCTTCTGCTCACAACGGCTTTACTGGCGGCCGAACTGCTGTACCTGCGGGTGGCGCGGTACTACAGCATTGTTGACAAGCCGAACGAACGCAGCTCGCATACCGGCCTGACGACCATCCGGGGCGGGGGAATGCTGTTCTGGGTAGCTGCGCTGGGGGCGTTTTTTTATAGCGGCTTTGTCTACCCTTATTTTTTTCTGGGGCTGTCGCTGGTAGCGGCCGTCAGCTTTTTCGATGACCTGCGACCCTTACCGAACCGTTACCGCATCGGTATTCAGTTTGTGGCGGTGGGACTGCTGCTGCGGCAAACAGGTGTTTTTCCGGATACCGTCTGGATGATGGGCCTGAGCCTGATCATCGGCGTAGGAATTCTGAACGCCTATAATTTTATGGATGGAATTAACGGCATCACGGCGTTTTATAGCCTTGTTGCCGTTGGCACGTTATGGTACTGGCACGGCCAGCAGCCAATCGATTCGGCGGGTCTGGCAATCAGCGGGGCCCTGCTGCCGTTTACGTTCGTCGCTCTGCTGATCTTCAGCTACTTTAACGCGCGTCGGCAGGCGGTCTGTTTCGCCGGTGATGTCGGTAGTGTGTCGGTTGCCTGTATCATTCTGTACGCGCTGCTGCCGATGATCCGGCAAGGCGAGACGTATTTACCCGTGCTCTTCCTGGCCGTGTATGGTGTCGATAGCATCCTGACCATCATCCACCGGCTCGCGCTGGGGCAGAATATTTTCCAGGCGCACCGCCTGCATCTGTTTCAGCTGCTGGTTCATAAAGGCCGCTGGCCGCACCTGCGCGTATCGGCCGTATATGGCCTGGTACAGCTGGTTATCAACGGTCTGATACTGCCTGCCCTGACCTGGTCGGCTGGTGCCCAGGCTGCGCTGGCGGGGGCTATACTGGGCAGTCTGGCCGTAACGTATGTCATTCTGAAGCGAAGGCTAATGCACAGCCGTGTCTGAAAGGGCCCATACCAGACGGGGCGGCTCTGTGCACAGAGCCGCCCCGTCTGGTAGCGAATATGTTTCGGATTATTTAACGCTTTTGCCGATTGCAATCAGATTCTCGGGCGTTTGCAGGCCAATGACCTTTTTCAGCACCCGGCCGTTACCGTCAATGAACAGCAGCGTTGGATAGGCTTCCAGCGGATACACCTGCGACAGCGCCGGGCCTTCGCCTTTTTCCATGTCCATCTTTACGTTGATGAACTTACTGTTGTATAAATCGCCAACGGCTTTCTTCGTGAAAACATTTTTCTGCAGCAGTTTGCAGGGGCCGCACCAGCTGGCGTAGGCGTCCAGGAAAATAACTTTCTTTTCTGCTTTCGCTTTTTTCAGAATGTCTTTCCAGGCAGCATCCGTAAACTGAATGCCTTCACCGGCTGCGTTCGAAGCTGGTTTGGTATCGCCGACTCCAGTTGCGTTCGTTGGGGCAAAACCAAATCCAATACAAAGAAGGGCTAACAGACAAACTATTTTTTTCATGCGTAAGCCGGTTGGCCGGCGGTTTATGTGTTTTTCGTCGGGAGTATAACGTGTGAAGGCGTCGGTTTCGTTTCCGGCTGCGTGTTTTCAGAGCAAGTTAATAGCCTCCGGTTAGAATCGCAACGGGAAACTATGTGCCAGTTTGCGTATTCTTTCCGACCTTTGCCCCCGTTTTAGTCATTACGATTATGCCCGTCAAACAAGCCGAATTCTTTGTCAGCAACTCCGATCCGGCCCAGTGTCCGAAACCCGACCGGCCCGAATATGCCTTCATCGGGCGCTCCAACGTTGGTAAATCGTCGTTGATCAATATGCTGACGGGGCGTTCGTCGCTGGCCAAAATTTCGGGCAAACCCGGCAAAACCCAGTTGATTAACCACTTCATTATTGACAATGAATGGTATCTGGTCGATTTGCCCGGCTATGGCTACGCGCAGGTCAGCAAGGTGGAGCGCGAAAAGTTTGCCGCGCTCATTGATGGGTATCTGACCAGCCGACCCAACCTGCTCTGCATTTTCGTGCTGGTCGACTCGCGGATTGAGCCGCAGAAGATCGATCTGGATTTTATGGAGAACCTGGGCGACCGGGGACTGCCGTTCGTGATCGTGTTTACCAAAACCGAAAAGCTCGGTCCCACCAGGCTCCAGCATACGCTGGACAACTACCGGGCGAAACTGCTGGAAACCTGGGAGGAAGCCCCGCAGATGTTCGTGACTTCGGCCGTTACGGCCACCGGACGCGAAGACATTCTAAATTTCATCCGACCCCTGAATGAAGAATACATACGAGAACGGAAGCGGTAAACAAAAGCAGCTACGGCCAGCTACGTTCTGTTTTGTCGCTTTCGTTCTCATTTAAAGGCAATACGTCGGCCAAAACGGGCGTTACCAATGTACAAAGTCTCTATGGAAGCATTAAAACAAATTGCCAACATCGCGGGCCAGAGTGGCCTGTTTCGGATTCTGAAGCCCAGCCGCAATGGGGTTATTGTCGAGTCGCTGGATGACAGGAAAGCCAAGACAATGATGGGTCCAACCGCGCGGGTGTCGGTTCTGAACGATATTTCGATTTACGTCGATACGCCCGATCAGTCCATTCCGCTGGCTAACGTTCTGCGCGCTGTCAACGAAAAATACGGGGATTCGCTGCTTGTTGACCCCAAGGGTTCGAACAGTGAACTGGCTGACTTTATGGCTACGGTTGTGCCTGACTACGACCGCGAGCGTGTCCGGCCGACCGACATTAAAAAACTCATCGTCTGGTACGGCATTCTGCGCCAGTACGCCCCCGAGGTGTTTGACGAGCAGCCGACCGATGCGGTGAGCGAGCAGTCGGACGTAACAACGGCTCCCGAAGAAACGCCCGTCGCCGAAACAAAGGACGACGCAACCGCATAAGTAAGGCGAAGCCGGCCCGGCTGGCTTCGCCATAACGTCTATTTTCAGTGAGAACGGAAAAGCCGCGATGGGCCTTTGGCTTCGCGGCTTTTTTTTAGTTAGCCGACAGCTGAGCTCTGTCGGCTATGTATTCAGAGTCTTAATCGACAGAGCTCAGCTTTACGGTGTTGGTCCGGCGGGCCTGCGTCAGCGGCATGCTGAGCGTATTGATGAAAATATCGCCCGAAGAAAGTTTTCCGTGCCCGATGAGGGTCTGCTTGATACCTTCCACGGTCTGATCGATGGTTAGATTCTTGTCGGGTTCGTAAGGCATCACCTGAACGCCCCAGTACAGGCCGAGCGTATTGCGCAGCTGCGGGTCGTTGGAGAAAACGTACAGGTCTGCTTTGGGGCGGTGGTGCGACAGCCGAACGGCCGTATAGCCCGAGTTGGTAATACCGATCACGGCCTTGGCGCGGGTGTCGCGGGCCAGGCGGCAGGCGCTCATGACGACGTTATCGTTGATAACGTTCTCGCTGGGCTGCTCGTTGACGTGGGCGTGGTAGCGGTAATAGATTTTGTCGGTGGTAGCTTCAACCTGCCGGATGGTGTTGGCCATGCTCTCAACGGCCAGTATCGGATACTTACCCGACGCCGTTTCGGCGCTGAGCATGACGGCGTCGGCGCCATCCAGGACCGAGTTGGCGATGTCGTTGATCTCGGCGCGGGTCGGGCGGGGCGCGTCGATCATGCTTTCGAGCATCTGCGTGGCTACGATGACCGGCTTGGCGGCCCGGTTGCACTTCTCGACCAGCATTTTCTGGATCATTGGCACTTCTTCAGCGGGCAGTTCCACGCCGAGGTCGCCCCGGGCCACCATCAAACCGTCGGTAGCGGCAATGATGGCGTCGATATTTTCAATGGCTTCGGGCTTCTCAATTTTGGCAATGACGCGGCTGCTCTTACCCTGCGACCGGATATACTCTTTAATTTCGAGGATTTCGGAAGCCTCCCGGACAAACGACAGCGCGATCCACTCGGCATTGTTTTCCAGACCAAACTTCAGGTCTTCCCAGTCTTTGTCGGTAACGGCCGGCATCGAAACCTTCGTATTAGGCAGGTTAACGCCTTTTTTCGACTTCATGGATCCGCCGTAGACCACCTCCGTAACAACGTCGGTTCCTTCCGTGCCTACTACCCGGACTTCCAGCTTGCCATCGTCCATCAGGATACGCTCGCCCGGATGGACGTCTTTATACATATCCTTATAGGGGGTGCTGACGCGTTCGGCCGTACCAATAATGTCGTCGTTGGTGAATACGAGCCGGTTGCCGGGCAGAATCATGACCCCGTCTTTGTTTTCGACGTTGCCGATCCGGATTTTGGGGCCCTGCAGGTCCTGCAGTATGCACAGGTTCAGGTTGTATTCGGCGTTGATTTCGCGGATGCGGTTCAGCCGCATCAGGTGATCTTCGTGGGTACCGTGGGAAAAGTTGAGCCGAAAGACGTTTACTCCGGCTTTGGCTAATGCCAGCAATTGTTCTTTCGTTTCGGAAGCCGGGCCGATGGTGGCCACGATCTTGGTTTTCTTGGACATGAGGGACGGGAAAATTGGGCAAAAACGGCCGAGAGCCGGTGCAAAAATAACCGGTAGGGTTAATATACAGTGGGGTTTGCGGAAAATTTACCGGCTGAAGCCCGGCGTGAACCGCTGCACCCTGGTCAGAGTTGATCGAAATTAGGGTGCAGATCAAGCCTGCGTAAGCAATCTGCGGTTATCGGCTCATGGGCAGAATAATATGGAAGGTGGCGCCTTTGCCTTCTTCGGATTCCGCCCAGATTTCGCCCTGATGATTGAAGACGATACGTTGGCATAGCGAAAGCCCGATGCCCGTGCCTTCGTATTGCTGCTGGTGATGAAGCCGTTGGAAGAGACCGAAAATCTTGTCAACGAATGCCGGGTTAAATCCAATCCCGTTATCCGAAACAGAGAGTTTGCAGTAAGGAATCCGGGGGTTTAGTTTTTCGTGCGCCCGCAGTTCCTGCGCAGTCAATACCTGACTGGCAATGGTGATTACCGGCGGTACACCCTCCTGGGTAAATTTGAGTGAGTTAGCAATCAGATTATAAAAGAGCTGGGTCATCTGAAGCGGAATAGCCGGTATAGCGCATAACTCGCCAACGTCAACCCGCCCGTTTTTCTGCGTAAGCAGAAGGTCAAAATCCCGCACAACATCCTCAACAACCTCATGGAGGTCAACATGATTGAGGAACCCGGATTCGTGATTGATGCGGGAAAAATCCAGGATATTCTTGATCAGCACCGACATTCGGTTGGCCGACTCCTCGATCTTGATCAGGTGATTACGTCCTTCGGAGCTGATATCCTGAAGGTAGCGCTCGCGGATCAGGCTGGAATACATCTGAATCTTGCGGAGGGGCTCCTGCAGGTCGTGGCTCGCTACGTAGGCATACCGTTCCAGCTCCTGGTTCGACTGCTTCAGCTGGCTGTTGGATTTGATAAGTTCTTCGGTTCGGAGCTGAACCTGCTTTTCCAGTGCCTGCTCGGTGATCCGGTGAGCCGTGATATCCTGCGAGGTGCCCCGAATCAGGTAAGGAAGGCCCTGTTCAGTGAACAGGACCCGCGCCTGCGTACGCAGAATACGTTCCTCCTGCGTCTGCTGATGAACAACCGTGTATTCCAGCTCCATCTTTCCGCCTGAACTGGGGTTCATGGCTGCCTGAGCAATACGATTGACGCGCGCCTGGTCTTTCTCATGAATGCAGCGGCCAACGATTTCGGGGGTGATGCGCTCCGAAACTCCGAGCCAGTTGTTGACGCGCTCCGAGCAGATCATCTCGCCGGTAAGCAGGTTCGTTGTCCAGGGGGCCAGTTCGGCCAGGTCGACTGCTTCGCGGAGGCTTTCCTGGGCTTCTTGAAACTGCTGCTTGGCCGTCACCTGGTACGTAATGTCGACTGCCATATTCAGGATGGCGTACACATGCCCCTCGGCGTCCCGCAGGGGCTTATAGGTAAAGTTGAAATAAAAAGTTTGCAGCTTACCGTCAACAACCAGGTCGGCCCGGTCTTCGGTGCCCTGGTAGGCTACACCGGTGGTATAGACTGTATTCAGTAAGTCATAAAAGGGCTGTCCGTCCAGTTCCGGCAGAGCATCGCGCAGCTTTTTGCCGATCACGGAAGCGCCTTTGCCCCATAGCTTCAGCATGGCATCGTTAGCCAGCTGGATCACCATATCGCGGCCAGTGTAGACGGCCGTTGCCATGGGCGCATCCAGCACGAGGTTGCGAAACCGCTTCTCGCTCTCTTCCAGCTCTTTTTTTGCCTGTACCTGCGCCGTAACTTCGGTCGCAACGACCATAACCCCGTTGATTGCGCCCTCGTTCTCGCGGACAGGTGCGTAAACAAAATTGAAATAGGCGTCTTCGAGCTGGCCATTGCGGTGCAGCCGGGCGAGCGTTTCATAACCGTAATACGGCTGCCCGGTCTGATAAACGCTTTCCAGCAGCTCAACGAACCCCTGCCCCTGAATCTCGGGTAAGGCCGTCAGCAACGACTGGCCAATGATGGTGTCCGTCTTACCCCAAAGGCTCAGGATAAGTTCGTTGGCCGATTCGATTACCAGGTTTTCGCCCCGCAGCAAACCAATAGCCAGCGGAGACTGCATGATCATGTTCCGAAACCGCGCTTCGCTTTCCACCAGCGCCTGCTGGGCCGCCATTTCCGGCCGCATATCCCGCATGACGGCCCCTATGGCCAGGGGATGCCCGGTATAAGGATCGTCAATCCGGATGGTGTTGTTAAAAACAGGGAAAATTTCGCCGGTTTTCAGGTGTCGAACCAGCATCTCGCCCGACCAGCGCCCCGTACTCATAACCGAGGGGAGCACCTGCTGTTCAACGAAGAGGAAATGCTCGGGAGCGTGAAGCTGCTCAATGGGCGTGTCGCGCATCTGTTGTTCGCTGTCGAAGCCGAGCATGGCTAATCCCGCCTTGTTGATATACGAGTTTTTGCCGTCCATCTCCAGGACCGACATTAACTCAACGCTGTTATCAACCAGGGTCAGCATTTTCTGCTGGGCGTCGCGCGTGGCGACGTCCTGGGTAACATCCTGCACGATTGAAAATACGCGCTGCTCCCGATCGGGCTCCGTATGGATACGGGTTGTATGGAGACTGATCCACACCACAGAACCTGCCCTGTGCAGACAGCGAATCTGCGTAACCAGCGAGGTTAAACCGCCGGTCATGAGTTCCGTTAGCTGCTTCTGGTAGCGGTCCTGATCGTCTGGATGGATGACCTGCGAAAAGGAGCCGTTTACGAGCTCTTCCGGGCTATAGCCAATCATGTAGCCAAAAGCCTGGTTGATCTGGATAAACTTCCCGCCCGTTGTTGTTACCACAATGCCTACTACGGCATTGTCAAAGGCCGTGGGCAGGTGTTTTTCAATCTCCCGAAGTGTCTGGCTGTGTCGTCGCTCTGCGGGTATAGCCTGAACTGTCCCGGCCGACTCCAGAGCCATTGCCCAGTCCTGATCGCTGCCGGGGGCGGCTGGTTGCGGCTGAACCCGCCCGGAAACCTCTGTCAGGTAACCGGTCATACGGGTGGCTTTGCCCGTATCAGGCATAGTATACCCCTGGCCATATACGTGTGCATACGAGCCGTCGACGCGCCTGAACCGGTACTCAGCGGCCCATTCGCCCCCCTGCTCAACCACGTGAAGCAGGTGCCTGGTCACCGATTCTTTGTCGTCGGGGTGAATACGGTCATGCCAGGCAGCGGCCTCTGGGCTATCTTTACTGGTTGGCTGGCCAAATACCTGCCGGAACCGCTCGCTTTGCCAGATCTGATTAGTGCGCAGATCCCACTCCCACAAACACGCTGGCGATACGTCAGCTCCATGCACAAAACGCTTTCCGGCCGCTGTCAATTCTTTATTGGTGGGTTTCTGGTTATCAGTCACTTCCGTTTAGCTTAGGTCCGCCGGGGGTGGTCGACGTAACGAATGATGTAGGCGCACACTAAAATACGCTGAATAGTTTACTGGTAGTACGTTGTAGGGCCAGGGTTTACTAAACGCCTGTTGGTTATAACGGGCGCAGGACAAAGTAACCTACAAACATACGCGAATTAATTTCCTGAGCCCCGACTATCCGGAACCGTTAGACGCAATTTTTCCGGCTGCAGCTGCAGTCTCTTAAAGAGCTGCGTAAACCCTAACGTTCTAACTTTTGGGTTAGTCATGTAAGCCGTATATTTATTCGCTAATTTTCGGCCAAATTAAGCAAGGTGAATGTCTATTTCTGTATCCGTCCTTGAGCAACTCTTTCGACATGCTTCGGATGCTATGGTTGTTTGTCGTTTAGACGACGAAAACGAGCCATCAGCAGTCGAGCTGGGGTTTCTCAATCCATCTGCCTTAACCCTGCTTGGGCTCGACAGCGCACCCGCAACGGGAACGCTCCTGGCTCAGATACTGCCTGACCAAACCTTATATACGCATCTGGCCTGCACCCGGCAGACCGGCGAGAGTACCCTTGGCTATTTGACCCAGTCAACTAAACGGATTGGCTACGAGATAAATCCGTTAGGCGACTGGCTGACAATCCGTCTGCAGGCAGCCCGGGAAACGGAAGCTCTGCCGACGGCTTTGGGCAGACACATACTGGCCATCAATCACCTGGCGGTGGCTGTGCTGGACCCGGTTGTTGATTCGCAGAACCAGCTCGTGGATTTTCGCCTGGCTGCCCTGTATGATACGGATAGTCACCTGTCGACATGGTATCAGGATGGAATTCCGGTTGGTCAGCTGCTATCCGAATGGAATCCGGAGAGTAAAACAAGTGGCCTCTTTGCGCGCTATAAAGGGGTTATGGAAGGGGACCCGCCCTTTCGGGCAGAGCACTATTATAAAGGTCTCGACACGGCGTTTGATATAGCCGCTTCCCGGTTTGGGCATCAGCTGCTGCTGACCTTTAACCGGACAACCGAAACCTACCGGGCCAAGCAACAGGTGGAAGAGCAGGCGGCTCTGCTGGACGCAATCATGCAGAGCACCCAGGATTACATAACCGTATACCAGTGCGTTCGGGATGAGTCAGGCGGCATCACCGATTTCAGGGGGGTGTTATGCAGTGATGTTTCCGGTCAACTGAGCGGATTGTCGAAAGACGGCATACGACAAACGCCATTTAAAGCGCTTGAAACGACGCCGGACCTGTTCGATCAGTACAGACGGCTGGTTGAAACCGGTATGCCGCTGCGAATGGAGCGGATTCTGACCGGACAGGAAGACGGCATTACCCGCTGGCTGGACGTATCGGCCAGTAAGGTACTCGATGGGTTTGTGTCGATCGGTAAAGATATAACTTCCTATAAGCGCACGCTTAAAGAGGTTGAGACTCAGTCCCAAACGCTGGAAACGATTCTCAACAACTCCGACAGCTTTATCTATCTGGCCGAATCCATCCGGAACGAAGCCGGTGAAATTGTTGACTTCCGGATTGCCCGCAGTAATGAGGCTGGTCGGCAGAATATGATCCGGACGGTTGGCTACGACGGGACCGGGTCAAACCTGCTGACTCTGTATCCCTTCAGCCGGGAGCAGGGCCTGTTTGCCCAATACGTTAAGGTTGTCGAAACCGGCGAGCCGCTGGTCACGGACTTTTATTACGAGTACCAGCACATTCAGGAGTGGATGAAAATATCGGCTCAGAAGATGGAAGATGGTCTGGTCGTAACCTATGTCGATGTTTCCGAAGGGCGACGGATCGCCGAAAAGGCCGAAAAATATGCCCAGCAGCTTAAAGGCGTTCTGGATGCTTCCCTCAATGGAATTATTCTGCTCGAAGCGATGCGTGATGACCAGGGCGAAATACTTGATTTCCGCTACCTGCTGGCTAATCAGGCGGCATCCCGCATCAACAATGTTCCCCTGGATGAACTGATCGGAAACACGCTGCTTACGTTGTTCCCATCGTCAAGAACTGAAGGCTCCTTCCCTCAGAATGTCTATGCCCTCACGACTGGCAACCCGATTCGGAAACAATTGAAACTGTACTGCGACCGGATGGAAGGCTGGTATGATTTTACGTCCAATCGAATCAACGCGAATAACCTGGTCGTTTCGTTCACGGACATCACCGAAACCAAGCTGCTGGAGGAACGCCAGCGTAAACTCGTCGACGAACTGAGACGCTCGAATGAGAATCTGCAGGAGTTTGCTTACGTAGCCTCCCACGATTTGCAGGAACCCCTGCGGAAGATTACCTCATTCGGCAATATTCTGAAAAAGACTTATGCAACGGCGCTGGGTGACGAAGGCGCCGACCTGATTGACCGGATGGAATCAGCCTCAACCCGGATGTCGATGCTGATACATGATCTGCTGGCCTATTCCCGCCTGACGACAAAATTACAGGCGCTGCAGCCGCAGCCGTTGAGCAGGGTTGTCGGCGAGGTATTATCAGTGCTGGACATGGCTATCCAGGAAAAACAGGCCCGCGTTGAGGTAGATGAGCTTTTTGTGGTGCCCGGCGATGCGACGCAGTTAGCGCAGCTTTTCCAGAACGTACTTACCAACGCGCTGAAATTTACCCGGCCCGGCATCCGACCGCATATTCAGATCCGCAGCCAGACCGTAGCCCGACAGCAGCTGCCGACGAATGTAGACAGGCATACCAGCCATGCGATGTATGGCCTTGTTCAGGTAATCGATAATGGAATTGGCTTCGATTCAACTGAGGCCGAACGAATTTTCGGGGCGTTTCAGCGATTACATGGCCGGGGAAAGTATCCGGGTACGGGTATCGGACTGGCGATTGTTAAAAAAGTAGTTGAAAATCACTCCGGGTATATCCTGGCCGAAGGCCGTCCCAACGAAGGCGCAACCTTTTCAATCTATCTGCCTCTTGCAGACGCGTTGTAAAAAAAGCCGGGCCGCTAATCATCCGGATTGGCTGCCCGGCTTTCGTGCGTCTAAACAATTGCATTTTATACCTAAAAAAGTAGATAAGACAATTAAAGTGTTAAGCAGAAATAAAGTTTATTTAGAATAATTACAAATAATTTTGATGCGCCGTAATCCATGACTTGTTTTGCAGTCAGAAATCAACGGAAGTCAAATTCATGCGACGATTCATAAAATTATACGTATTCATAGGCTGCTTCCTTCCCCTGGCTGCACAGGCTCAGCCGGTAGCAACGTTGCAGGGAAACGTAACTACGTCGGACGGTAACCCGGCTGAGGCTGTTACCGTCAGTTTGAAAGGAAAAAGCCAGGGGGCCATCACTAACGATAAAGGGGCATACACCCTTAGCCGGGTTAAGGCGGGTACGTACACTGTGCAGGTGTCGGCCGTGGGTCTGAAAACAGCCGAAAAAGTCATTACGCTGGGGCAGGGCGAGAACGCAAGCCTCGATTTTGTGCTGGCCGAGAATACGGCTCAATTGCAGGAGGTGATTGTTAGCGGAAGCCTGACCAATCGGTTTGCCAGAACCTCAGGCGATTACGTTTCCAAGATGCCGCTCAAGAACCTGGAAAACCCGCAGGTATATAACAGTGTCGGCAAGGAATTACTGAAGGAGCAGCTGGTTTTCTCGGTGGACGATGCCCTGCGCAACGCTCCCGGTGTTCAGCGGATGTGGGAAGCCACCGGACGCGCGGGCGATGGCGGGGGATACTACAACACCCGCGGTTTTATTGTGCAGAGCCAATTGCGGAACGGGCTGGCCGGTAACGTAACGAGCGACATAGACGCCGTTAATCTCGAAAAACTGGAAACAATCAAAGGACCATCGGCTACGCTGTTTGGCAGCGCGCTGACGTCCTACGGCGGGCTGATCAACCGGGTAACCAAGAAACCTTATGAAACCTTCGGGGGCGAAGTGGCTGTATCGGCAGGTAACTACGATTTTCAGCGGGTCAGCGCCGACGTGAATGCCCCGCTGACCAAAAATCGCAACCTGTTGTTGCGGGTCAATACCGCCTTCACACACCAGGGCACCTTTCAAACGGTAGGCTTCGGCCGGAATGTTGCGCTGGCACCCAGCTTGTCGTTCAGGCCCAGCGAGAGGCTGTCCATTCGGCTCGACGCCGAGATGTACCGCTCCGAGAACGTGGGCAAGCAGATTCTCTTCTTCTACGTTCCGGGCTACACGCTCGGCGCAACCCGGGCCGATCAGCTCGCCATTGATTACCGCAACTCTTACATGGGCAGCGGCCTGACGCAGCAGTCGCGCAGTACCAACCTGTTTGGTCAGGTGAATTACCAGATTTCGCCCTCGTTTACGTCATCGACCAACATCAGTTCGAGCCATAGTTTTTCAAACGGATTCGGCCCTTACTTTTACATCATTCCGGGCACTACGCCGGGCGTAAACAATCTTGTCCGGGCCGACCAGTCGACACGTAACAGCACCAACGATGTGTTTGAAGTGCAGCAGTTGTTCAACGGTGATTTTCACTTGGGCAGCCTGCGTAACCGGATTGTGCTGGGGCTCGACTATCTGCACGTAAACGCCAACCAGTTATTCTTCGGGAGTACGTTCGATACGGTGCCTATTGCTGCAGACTTTGACTACAGCAAGTTCAACGGCGCTGCCCTGACCGCGCTTTACGCCAGCAAGGCGCCGGACTTTACTTACCCGGTTACGGGCATCCGCGAGACGTCGAGTGCCTTTGTTTCTGATGTGCTGAACCTGACCGATAAGCTAAGTATACTGGCTGCGCTGCGGGTCGATCACTTCAACAACAAAGGAGGAACAGAAGGAGCCGCCGTAGCGGGTTATCAGCAAACGGCTTTTTCGCCAAAGTTCGGGCTGGTGTATCAGCCGGTTAAGGACAAGGTGTCGCTGTTTGCCAATTACCAGAATAGTTTCAACAACCGAGGGGTGTACAACGCGTATGACGTAACGGATGCCGACAGCCTGACCCAGCGGTTTGCCAAACTGGAGCAAGCCAACCAGTTTGAGGCCGGGGTGAAACTGAACACATTTGGCGGGCGTTTAACCACAACCATCAGTTACTACGATATTCAGGTTAAAAATATCCTGCGTACCGATCCAAACCCGCTGGCGGCTGCCCGCTTTGCCCAGACCCAGGACGGTAGCCAGACGAGCAGGGGCGTTGAACTGGATGTCGTGGCCAATCCGGTTCAAGGCCTGAATATCGTGGGTGGTTTCAGCTACAACGACTCGCGCCTTGTGCGGGCATCCGAAGATGTGAACGGTCGGCGTCCTACCACGGCCTCATCACCTTATCTGGCTAACCTGTGGGTGAGTTACCGACTGCCCGGTTATCTGATTAACGGATTAGGTTTTGGGATTGGTGGGAATTACGCCAGCGATAATAAAATTCAGAACAGCGTCAGCCAGGGCGTATTTACCCTGCCAGCCTATACCGTGCTGAATGCCTCGGCGTTTTATGATCTTAAGAAAATTCGTCTGTCGGTTAAAGTCGATAACTTTACCAACCAGCGCTACTGGATTGGGTACACGACCATGAACCCGCAGAAGCTACGCAGCTTCGTAGGGAACGTAACCTATACGTTTTAAGAACGACAGTACAGGAATTGGATAACTGGTAGACACATCATCCGGCTATCAGTTATCCAATTTATCAAATACTGATCAACCCATTTCGGTATGAACGTGAAGAAAGCGGTTGGTAAAATTCATCTCTGGCTCGGCCTGGCATCTGGACTGGTCGTGTTTATTGTTGCCGTAACGGGTTGTCTGTATGCCTTCAAAACAGAGATCGAAGACCTGACACAGTCGTACCGGTACGTACCAACTGAAGCCCGGCCCGTACTTTCTCCGTCGCAGATGCAGGCTATTGCCCATCAGCTATTACCCGGAAAGAGCCTGCACAGCGTTACTTACCGGACCGGCGGTCGGGCTGCTATTCTATCGTATTACCACTACGAACCGACCTACTATTATCTGGCTTACGTCAATCCGTATTCAGGAAAAGTGCTTCATGTGCAGGACATGAGCCATGACTTCTTCTACCAGGTACTGCAGGGACACTACTACCTTTGGCTGCCTCCTGCGATTGGTCAGCCCATTGTGGCGTCGTCGACCCTAATTTTTGTGGTACTGCTTCTTTCGGGGATGGTGTTGTGGTGGCCGAAGAACAGAGCCGCCCGCAAACAGCGCTTCTCTGTTAAGTGGCAGGCCTCCTGGAAACGACGAAACTACGATCTGCATAACGTGCTGGGTTTTTACGTAACCAGTGTGTTATTGCTACTGGCTTTTACGGGCCTGGTGTGGGGGTTCCAGTGGTTTGCCAGGTCGGTGTACTGGCTTACGTCCGGCGGAGAATCGCAGGTAGCTTATTACGAACCGACTTCAATTATCCCTAAACAGCCGGTAGCGCCGGGAGCGCCCGTCGTGGATCGGCTTTGGTACCAGACGACGATCCACACACCTATGGCCGAAACGGTAGAAGTGCATTATCCGGAAACTGCAACCTCATCCATCGCGATCAGCACGAATCCCGATGCCAGCACGTTCTGGAAAGGCGATCACCGGTATTACGATCAGTACACGCTGAAAGAAATTCCGGTTAAGCACCTTTACAACCGATTCGACGAAACGCTGACTATAGCCGACAAAATTGCCCGCCTGAATTATGATGTGCACGTTGGCGCTATTCTGGGCCTGCCCGGCAAGATAATTGCGTTTCTGGCCAGCCTGATTGCGGCCAGCCTGCCCGTTACAGGCTTCCTGATCTGGTGGGGCCGCCGTCACAAAAAAGCCAAAAGAACACTGCTGACGAAAAAATCGGTTCAACTGAAAGCGTTTCCGAATGTACTGGTGCAACGGTGACCGCACGGTCATGGCTTGTTGACATCCTGTCTGAAAACTGCTTTCCTGTGTTGTAGCCGATGGGCGGGGAAACGAGATGTATTGTCTGGAGAGATAACAGAAAAACAAAACACCTCCCTGGGGAGGTGTTTTGGTGGGCCAGCCAGGACTCGAACCTGGGACTTACTGATTCACTTTCCTTTGGTTTCCCAAAGTAGTTGGACTATCTCATCACCCTCGTCTAACCGGTTCAGTACCGATTAATCGTTAGGGCGGGGGGCGTTTGTAGAAGCGTATTGGTCGGTCTCCTCACTTCTTAGTCTCTGCACCGTTTAGGCTACCAGAACGGCGGACCGTTCAAAAACCATTCACCTAATTTGGCTCAGGATTGCCAGCAGCACAGTTCTGAAAAACTGCCGTTAAGGTTTCCCTGAATTAACCCCCTGCTCATCCTGTGATTTCTCACGGGAGGCACCAGCGACTATTCGTTGCACATTGTGAAAGGATAACTCAGGATTGTGTACTTCAGCATGACAGTTTGAACACAACAATTCGCACTTTGAAGCTTCGTCAATGATTGAACTCTATTTCTTATTAGAAAGAATACGGGAATCCAGTTTGAACAACTTTTGATACGAATCAGTATGATGAAAATGCAGTGCTGCTACGTTTGCCGAATAGCCACAGCGATTACATCGCCCGACAAATAACTGAATCAGCTTCACCTTTCGGTCAAGTGATCTGATTGTTTGCGAATGATAGGTATTCGTCTGCGCTTTTACCCGATGGTAATGATCCTTCTGCTTGCATGTGTTACCACAATACTTTTGCTTCTGACCATTAATCGGTTCCCGGCAAACTACACACAATCGGCTCATAACTAAGAAATTGAGTCTCGGATAAGAGCGTTGAGTCTAATTTTTCACAATGTCAAAGAACAATACTTCGATGAGTCAGGCACTCTAACCAACTGAGTTACAAGCCCTTTGCTGCCTGATTGCTCAGGTTAAGCAATGCAAAATTACAGATTTTTCGGACAGAAATCCAGTATCAGTGGGATTTTTCACGTTAAATCGGGTTTACTGCTGTAATCCAGTCTGCTACATTTGCTCAATGCCAGCGCCTAACAAGAAGAAAATCCTGAATGATCCGGTCTACGGGTTCATCACCATCCCAACCGAGCTGCTGTACGATCTGGTTGAGCACCCGTTTTTTCAGCGGCTCCGGCGCATCAAGCAACTAGGTTTGTCGGAGTACGTGTATCCGGGCGCGCTGCACACGCGGTTTCACCACGCGCTGGGGGCTATGCACCTGATGGGGCAGGCCATGAGTACACTCCAGAGCAAAGGTCACTTCATTACCGATGCCGAATGCGAAGCCGCCCAGATTGCTATTCTGCTGCATGACGTTGGTCACGGACCGTTTTCGCACGTGCTGGAGTGCTGTTTGCTGGAGAATGTTCACCACGAACAGGTTTCACTGCTGCTCATGCACGAACTGAACCAGCAGTTCAACGGGCGGCTGACGCTGGCCATCCGGATGTTTGAGGGCAGTTATGAGCGACCTTTTTTTCATCAGCTCATCTCCAGTCAGCTCGATATGGACCGTATGGATTATCTGAATCGCGACGGCTATTACACGGGCGTAGCCGAAGGTGCCATAGGCGCTGAGCGAATCATCAAAATGCTCGATCTGGCCGACGATCAGCTGGTGGTCGAAGCGAAGGGGATTCTGAGCGTCGAGAACTTTCTGAACGCCCGGCGGCTGATGTACTGGCAGGTGTATCTGCATAAAACGTCGATTTGCTGCGAGTCCATGCTCGTGCAGATCCTGCGTCGGGCAAGGTTCCTGATCCGGCAGGAGGGGGACCTGGGGGGGGCGTCGGCTGCCGGTGTGTATGCTCCGGCTACGTTCCGGCTGTTTCTGCGGGAGAGCGTTACGTTCGATGCCTTTCGGTCCGACCGCCAGTACCTGAACGCGTTTACTGAACTGGACGACTACGATATCTGGTCGTGCATCAAACAATGGGCGTTGCAGGACGACTGGGTGCTGTCGACCCTCTGCCGGATGCTGCTCGACCGGCGGCTGTTTAAAATCCTGCTTTCGACGGAACCGTTTGCGGGCGAGCTCCTGACCGAACTCGAACGGCAGCTGCGCCGGACGGGGCTGCCCGACGAAGCGTTGTCCTATTTCCTGGTTGAAGGGCAGGCCACCAATGCCGCTTATCTACCCTCTAAAGAGCGCATTAATATTAAGCTGAAAAGTGGGAAAGTAATTGACATCGCCGATGCGTCGGACCTGTCGAATGTTCATGTGCTGACCAATATCGTGCGCCGGTATTACGTATGCTGGGCGAAGGAACTGGAATCGGTGGGTGAGTCGGCGAGCCGGTAAGATGGCGGGTTAGTCGGATGTGGATCAGAAAACAACCCAGCTGGCGGACTATTTCCCGGTGATTTTATACGAAAAGTGCAATTTGTTGCCTACCTTAGCGCCCAAAATATCTGATTCTGACGGATGTTTTTTGATGGCCGTCATACATATATGGAGTTTACAGTCAAGCAGATTGCCGCACTGCTGGGAGGAGAGGTCGAAGGGAACGATACGTTGGCGATCAGGAATTTAGCCAAGATAGAGGAAGGCCGCCCGGGCGACATTTCGTTTCTGTCCAACCCCAAATATGAGTCGCATCTTTATACGACTCTGGCCTCTGCGGTGATCGTTAATCGGTCATTCCGACCGCAGAAACCGGTTTCGCCGGCGCTCATCTTTGTAGAAAATTCCTATTCGGCGTTCACACGACTGCTGGAAGAGTACTACCAGCGCATGAATTTTACCCGGGTTGGCGTTGAGCAGCCAGCCTTTGCGGGCGATGGCAGTCAGTTTGGCGAGCACGTGTACCGGGGCGCTTTTTCCTATATCGGGCGAAACTGCCGCATCGGTCACAACGTCAAAATCTATCCCCACGCCTATGTCGGTGATAATGTCTGCATTGGCGATAACACGATCCTTCATCCCGGCGCCCGCGTTCTGAATAACTGCGTTATTGGCCAGTACTGCGTCATTCACCCAAACGCGGTGATCGGCAGCGAAGGGTTTGGCTTTGCGCCCCAGCCCGACGGTACCTATAAAACGATTCCGCAACTGGGGAACGTGATCCTCGAAGATTTTGTGAATGTAGGTGCCAGTACGACGATTGACTGCGCTACAATGGGCTCAACGATCATACGACAGGGGGTTAAACTAGACAACCTAATTCAGATTGGTCATAATGTCGAGATTGGAAAAAACACGGTTATTGCTGCCCAGACGGGTATTTCGGGTTCAACCAAAATTGGGGAGAACTGCGTTATTGCCGGTCAGGTAGGCTTTGCGGGCCACCTGACCATTGCCAACGGCACGAAGGTCGGCGCGCAGTCGGGGGTAGGGAAGAATGTGACGGAAGAAGGCACTTCCCTGAACAGTTCGCCTGCCTTCAATCTGTCGGAGAGCATGCGTTCGCTGGCTGTTTTTCGGCGGCTGCCGAGCTTGGAGCGCCGGGTATCGGACCTGGAAAAGATGCGGCTCGCTGAGCTGGAAAAGACAAAAGATAAATAGGTTGTTGTTCGCGGTGCGTCGTCAATAACATAAACGCAGTTACCACGGACCTCAGATCCACTGTAAATGAATACAAAGCAACAGACGATTCAAAAAGCGGTTTCCGTTTCGGGCGTAGGGCTGCATACAGGTGTCTCGGCTACGATGACGTTCCTGCCTGCCCCGACTAATCACGGGTATAAATTTCAGCGCATTGACCTGCCGGGCCAACCCATCGTGGATGCTGATGTTGACAACGTCGTTGATCTCTCCCGGGGCACCACTCTTGAGCAGAGCGGAGCCCGGGTCCATACAGTCGAACATACGCTGGCTGCCCTGGTTGGCCTGCAGCTCGACAATATCCTGATTCAGCTGGACGGTCCCGAGCCACCAATCCTCGACGGGTCTTCGATTCAGTTCATTGATGCCCTGCGCGAAGCCGGGATCGAAGAACAGAATGCCCAGCGTAATTATTTTGAGGTGAACGAGTACGTTCACTACCGCAATCCGGAAAAAGATATTGAACTGGCCGCGCTGCCGCTCAACGATTATCGGCTGACGGTGATGGTGGATTATAACTCACGAGTTATAAGCAGCCAGCACGCTTACCTGAACGATATCAGTCAGTTTCCCGAACAGATTGCCAACTGCCGGACGTTTGTGTTTCTGCACGAGCTGGAAGCACTCTATAAGCAGAACTTGATTAAAGGGGGCGACCTGACCAATGCCATTGTGATCGTGGACCGCGAGGTGAACGATGGTGAACTGGATTACCTGGCTGATCTGCTGCACAAGCCGAAGGTGAGCGTTAACAAGCAGGAAGGCATCCTGAACAACCTGCAGCTGCACTACCCCAACGAGATGGCCCGCCATAAGCTGCTCGATATGGTGGGGGATCTGGCGCTGATCGGGCGACCGATTAAAGCGCAGATTCTGGCGGCCCGGCCCGGCCACGCGGCCAACGTAGCCTTCGCCAAGAAGATCAAGAAGCTGATTCAGAAAAACGCGGCTAACCAGGTGCCGCAGTACGACCCGAAGCAGCCGCCCGTGCTGGATATTAACCGCATCTCGCAGCTGCTGCCGCACCGCTACCCCTTCCAGATGATTGATAAAATCATTGCCCTGGACGAGAACAGCGTGGTGGGTCTCAAGAACGTAACGATGAACGAGCCGTTCTTTCCGGGCCACTTCCCCGGAAATCCCGTCATGCCGGGCGTTATGCAGCTTGAAGCCATGGCCCAGACGGGCGGAATTCTGGTGCTGAGCACCGTGCCCGACCCCGAAAATTACTGGCCTTACCTGATTGGTATCGAAAACTGCCGGTTTCGACGCAACGTTTTACCCGGCGATACGGTAATCTTTAAATGTGAGTTTACCTCGCCCATGAAGCGCGGTATCGTGAAGATGCAGGGCCGGGGCTACGTTAACACAAACCTCGTTTGCGAAGCCGACATGATTGCCAGCCTGGTAAAGAAAAAATAGTCATTTATTGTCATCCTTTGTCATTACGTTGTCATTCCCGGTTGCAACAAATGGCTATAAATGACTGATAATGATCATTAATGACAATCCCATAATGATTCAACCATTAGCGTATATTCATCCCGAAGCAAAGATCGCTCAGAATGTGGTGGTCGAACCGTTCGCCATCATTCATAAAGACGTTGAGATTGCCGAAGGGACATGGATAGGTTCGCATGCAGTCATCAATGAAGGCGCCCGCATTGGTCGGAACTGCAAGATTTATCCCGGCGCCGTCATCTCATCGACTCCGCAGGATCTGAAATTCAAGAACGAGTACACCCGAACGATCATTGGCGACAATACCACCATCCGGGAGTATGCGACCATCAGCCGGGGGACCGAAGAGCACTGGAAAACCGAAATAGGCGCCGGCTGCCTGATTATGGCCTACGCCCACGTGGCGCATGACTGCCGGATTGGCGACAACTGTCTGGTCATCAATAATGTGCAGATGGCTGGCCACGTGCACATGGGCGATTGGGCAATTATCGGCGGATCGAGTTCGGTGCATCAGTGGGTTAAAATCGGGGCGCACGCCATGATTTCGGGCGGCTCGCTGGTTCGCAAGGATGTACCGCCGTTCACGAAGGCCGCCCGCGAACCGCTGTCGTACACGGGCATCAACTCCATTGGCCTGCGCCGGCGGGGGTTCGATAACCACCAGATCAATCAGATTCAGGAAATCTACCGCTATATCTATATGCGCGGGCTGAATAACTCTGAAGCCCTGACGCGGATTGAACTTGAATTGCCCCCTTCCGACGAGCGCGACGAGATTGTTAACTTTATCCGGTCGTCGGAGCGCGGAATTATGAAAGGTCCGTCGTCGGGCGCGGAGCGGGAGTAAGTCGTTCTTTATGGTGACAATCAGGGCGGAACAGATCGGTAAGAAATACCGGAAGGAATGGATTTTCAGACGGGTCGATCTAACGCTTTCCGCCGGAAACAGCTATACGTTTGTTGGGCCTAACGGCAGTGGTAAATCGACTCTGCTGCAACTGCTGGCCGGAAGTCTGCCCAGCACCGAGGGGAAGCTGGTTTACGAACAGAACGGCCGCCCATTGGAACCGGACGACTGGTTCCGCCAGATCTGCATCGCGGCCCCGTATCTGGAACTGGTGGAAGAGCTGACGCTCGACGAACTGCTGACGTTTCACCAGACGTTCAAGCCGTTCAGCGCCGGTCTGACACCCGCCATGGTGGCCGACCGGCTGCTGCTGACCCACGCCCGGCATAAGGAAATCAAGTATTTCTCGTCGGGCATGAAGCAGCGCGTCAAACTGGGCCTAGCTTTCTTTGCCGAAGCGCCGGTTGTTATTCTCGATGAACCAACGTCCAATCTGGACCGGCAGGGCGCAGCCTGGTATCAGGAGCAGGTCCGTCAGTTGATTGAACCAGCCGATGGCCGGCCGCCCCGGCTGTTGCTAATCGGCTCCAACCAGCCCGACGAATACGATTTCTGTCCGAACGTGCTGGACGTAACCCGCTGGAAATAACCGTTCCTAATTCAGAATCCCGGCCAGCTCTTCAGCATCAACATATACTGGCGCGTCATATAGCTTGCGCATCAGAAAACCGTGTTCGATCAGATACGACAGCCTGAACTTATGCACCATCCCGTGATTGGGCAGGGTCGGGCTTTCGACGTGGTCAATGACGTAGTTGGGGAAATAAGCCTTTACTTCTTCGGTCGAGATACTGAAGGGCGGTGAGGGCAGGGCAGGCGCGTATTCGAGCGTGTTTAAAAACAGCAGAGCGTCTACGGGAATGAGTCGTTCGAGCGTTTGCAGGTAGCACATCCGCATCGGTTGCGGCAGGGCCACCAGCGACGCCCGGTCATAGACCAGATCAATCGGGCCGATGTCCCCGGCGTTCATCGTGAACAGATCGCAGCAGAAGATGGTGATGTTGCCGGATGTGAATCGGCTGCCCCGCTGGACATACGGTAACTGGTTTTCTTCGAAAAACTGAACGATGGCTTTTTCAACCAGTTCAACCCCAACAACCCGGCTGGCAAAATGACTGAAGTACAGCATGTCGAGACTTTTGCCGCAGAGCGGTACAAAAATCGACTTGCCTTCCAGCGCAAACGGCGGCAGGTGTTTCAGAACATAGGAGTGAACTTCTTTATGATGAAAGCTGGTGTAATGACCTTCTAACTCCCAGGACTTGAACCAGAACGATTTTTCCATGACGGACGCGTACGCTTGATTGAGGGTTTTGAATGGGACAAAGTTCCCTCGCGGTTCGCAGGGGTTTTAGCGCGGATTCCCGGTTTCTAAAAAATGCGTAGTTACCCCTATTGACGACCGGACTATTCCGACCCGTCAGCGCAGTTTCTTCCGTAAATCGGCAATAATGCGTCGGGTTTCGGCAATTCGGGTTTTCAACCCATCCTGATACCGCCAGGCCTGCACTTCAATGGCCGGGTTGGGTTTACTGATTTCCTGTTCGATCTCGCGCAGGTACTGTTCGCTCAGATCGAGATAGCGGCTGGCCGTTTCGGGATTATGAAAGCCACCGCCGTCAATGGTTACGTAAACCGGCGTGGTGTGGGCCGCCTGCCCGGGGCCTGCCGTACAGCGGGCCGCCATCCACTGACCGCGCTCTACTGCCGATAGTGTTACGGTCAGCGTTAGATGAGCTGCTGACTGACCGGCCTCACGAGCCGTTACCCGGCCAATCACCCGGCCGTGACTGATCAATTCCAGCGTATCGAGCGGCACCTGGTTCGCGTGACCGTAAGCGTGAACGGTGGCCGTTAGGCCGCTGCCCCGCTTCAGATTAAGCCGGTCGCCGGGTAGGGCGTTGTTGACCCGCAGATCAAGAATAGGCCCACTGGAAACAAACGTATGACCCGCCTGAACCGCGTTTCGCCAGTTGGCGAAGGTAAGCGAGTCGTTGAGGTAGGTATAAAACCGGGCATTGCCAATCCTTGCCGAACGCTCAGGCGGCCCGTGGCCATGATCGCGGCCGCACCAGGGAAAGTCCGAACCGGCGGTAGCGGTGAGGGGAATGCCGAGGTCAAGAAAGTGGTAGTAATGTTCGGTGTGCAGTGGGTGTTCATCCACGCAGAACTGAAGCAGCTCCAGGGCGTCGACTTTGCCGCGCAGCCCGTCGAGCGTCAGCCCCCGATAGCCATGAAAGGTTTCGGCCTGGTGCGCGTAACCCACCAGACCGCCCAACTGGTGGATTTTATCGAAGACTTCATCGAAGAGATAATACCGGTCCCGACGACGGACGCGGTCAGCGGCTCCCAGCGCGAAGGCATGGCCCAGTTCGGGCGTGCGTGGGTCTTCCTGTCCGCTGGTGAGCAGAAAGTTACCCTGCTGATGAAGCCCTTTCTGGCCGTAAGCATACTGCGGGTAATACGTCTCCCAGAAGTCGCCCATCCGCAGCAACGCCCCAACGTTGACATCTTCGGCCTGTAGCCAGGTTAGAATGAGCGGGTTCTCGCGGGGCGACCGCCGGAGATGAATGTGCCCGTCGGTCGAATACCAGCCTTTAGCGGCCATGTTGACCCAGCGCTGGAGCCGGAATGTTTTTCGCAGCGGGACTCCCTGTTTTACCACCAACTCGTGCTCCTGGCGCAGATACTCGTTCCCCTTCGACAGGGTCAGTTGGTAACGGCCAGGCGGCAGGTTCAACTGGAAACGGCCGGCTACGTAAAAGGAACTGTCGGGCTGATAGGCGTACCCGTCTTCATGATCCCAGAGGCCGTACATCACGGCGACGGCTTCGGCGGGTAATTTCGCCACGACGCGGCCATTCTGCGTAAGCCGGACGCGCGTGGGCGTGGGCTTGTCGGTACTGGCATCAAGGAGGGTGACCGTAAGCTGGCTGGTTCGGGCCTGTCTGGTGGACTGGCTGTGCACCATTATGGGCATAAGGGCCAGAAATAGCGTCCTGACCAGAGAATATATCGGCGAGGTAACGGGCGTATGCATACCCTAAACATACGCTCGCTGAAGCAATAAGCCGCCGGGTTTCCAACTATTTTGCGGTAGTCAGGTTCTCTGACAAACAAACAAACCGTATGGAACACTCACTCGCTGGTAAAACGGCGCTCGTAACCGGGGGGGCTTCGGGGATTGGTAAAGCCGTTGCTCTCTTATATGCGCAACATGGCGCAAATGTCCTTGTATCGGATCTTGATGCTGAAAAAGGGCAAGTTGTCGTCGAGCAAATCAAAGGAATGGATGTACAGAGTCACTTTGTCCTGGCCGACGTGGGTGACCCCGCCGACTGCGGGCGACTTGTTAACGAGACGGTTAACCGGTATGGCCGTCTGGACATTGCCTGCAATAATGCCGGTATTGGGGGCGAGCTAAACCTGACTGCCGATTACAGCCTGGAGGGCTGGGAAAAAATCATCAATATCAACCTGAACAGCGTTTTCTACTGCATGAAGTACCAGCTCGCCCAGATGGTAAAGCAAGGCAGTGGCGCCATTGTAAACATGGCGTCCATTCTTGGCCAAGTCGGTACACCCAATTCGCCGGGCTACGTGGCCGCTAAACATGGGGTGGTTGGACTGACTCAAACGGCAGCGCTCGAATACGGTTCGAAAGGAATTCGAATCAATGCCGTTGGACCTGGCTATATCGACACGCCCCTGCTGTCAACCCTGCCCGAGGAGGCCCGGCAGCAGTTGATTGGTATGCATCCCATTAGGCGGCTGGGCAAAGCCGAGGAAGTAGCCGAACTGGTCATCTGGCTGTCGTCGGATAAGGCTTCGTTCGTAACCGGGTCGTATTACCCGGTTGATGGCGGGTATCTGGCTCAGTAAACCTTAGCCTTCTGCCCGCAGAACGTCCAGCGGGGGGCGGACCAGCACCTCGCGGCTGTTGAAGACGCCGATTACGACTGTCAATACCGTAACGATACCAGCTACAACGGCCAGCGGTACAAGGGCCGGGCGGTATGGAACTTCAAAAACGAACCGTGCCAGCGTCCAGGTGCTGGCCAGCGACAGCAGAATACCCGACAAAGCCGCCAGGAGGCCCAGCAGACCGTATTCAAGGGCTGTAATCCGCAGAATCTGGCTTCGGCTGGCACCGAGCGTTCGGAGCAGGACGCTTTCGCGCAGCCGCTGGTATTTGCTGATGACGACTGAACTGGCCAGCACCAGCAGTCCCGTCAGGATACTGAAGAGGGCCATGAACCGAATGACGAACGAAATCTGCTCAAGAATTTCGTCTACCGTTTTCAAAATCAGACCGAGATCAATGGCCGACACGTTGGGAAAGCGGCTGACCAGACCCCGCTGCAACATGGCCGAGGTCTGGTTGTCGGGCACCCGCGTCATCAGGACGTGAAATTGCGGGGCCTGTTCCAGCACGCCGGTCGGGAATACAAGCAGGAAGTTCGTTTGCACCCGGTTCCAGTCGACCTCGCGGGTGCCGCCGACGATGACCGGAATAGGGGCGCCCTGTACGTTGAAGTTGAGCGTATCGCCCAGTTTGAGGTGTAGCCGGTCGAGAAAATCTTTTTCGACAGAAACATAGATGTTGCCGTCGGCCTGATAAGGCGCTTTACCGGCCGCCAGCTTTTCCGACGAAATCAGCGAATCGCGGTAGGTGATGCGGTACTCGCGGGTAAAGGCCCAGTTGGGTACTTTTATGGCGGTATCCTTCCGGATGGCTTCGGCGGTACGCCCGTTGATGTCGGACAGGCGCATCGTCACGACGGGGACTTCCTGCAAAACGGGCAGTTTCTGCTGCTTCACCAGCGACCGGACGCCGGCGAGCTGCTCGTTCTGAATGTCGAACAGCACCATATTCGGTTGTTTGCCGCTGCCCGACAGCTCGACCCGACCGAGCAGCAGACCCTGCGTGAGATACAACGTAGCGATCAGAAACGCGCCCAGACCAATGGCCGTAACGAGGATGAGCGTCTGGTTGTTGGGACGATACAGATTCGCCAGACTCTGCCGCCAGACGTAACTCCATGAAGCCGGAAAAAACCGGCGCACGAGCCAGATCAGCCCCAGGCCCAAAGCGGTCAGAATGCCAAAGGCCAGGGCGAGTCCGCCGGTAAACCCAGCCGCCAGCGAGAGGTTCCGGGTCTGGAGGTACGCGAAGCCGATAATGAAACCAAGGACCAGCAGGTACACCAACCAGCGAAACGGATCACGACCGCTCAAATCGGCCTCGTAGGATGTGCGGAGCGTGCGAAGGGGCGATACGTTCCGAATAGCCAGCAGGGGCAGCAGGGCAAACAGCACCGAAATCAGCAGGCCCGTACCGATGCCGCTCAGAATCGCAGGACCCGACAGGTCGGTCTGCACCGTAATGGGCAGGAAATTTCCGAATACGCGGGGCAGAAGCAGCTGTACCGCTGACCCCAGCACGGCACCCAGCGTAGCGCCCAGCAGGCCCATGATGGCGGTCTGGAGCAGATAGATCAGCAGCGCCTGCCGACCGCTGGCACCGAGCGTTCGCAGGATGGCAACCGACGACACTTTTTCCTTTACGTACAACTGCACCGCGCTGGCGACACCTACACAACCCAGCAGTAGAGCCACAAAGGCAACCAGGCTAAGGTATTTAGTTAAGTCCCCGAACGAGCGGCCGGTCTGCCGTTTACGTTCGGCAATGGTGTCTGAGTTGACCCCGTCTTTATCCAGCCGGGCCGCGTATTTCTTGAGATAAGCCGCTACGTCGGTACCGGGGGCAAACTGGTAATAGTATTTGTAGTTGATCCGGCTGCCGCGTTGGAGCAGGCCGGTGTTTGCCAGGTAAGCATTTGGAATAAAAACCGTTGGCGCAACGGTAGCCGCAATAGCCGCCTGCCCCGGGGTTTTTGTCACCCGCCCCGCAATCAGAAACGACAGGTTACCTACCCGAACGGAGTCGCCGGGCTGCGCGCCCAGTTGAACCAGTAAGGCGTCGTCTACCAGCGCGACCTGGCTGTTACCCCGCCGAAATGTTTGGATGGCCGAAGCGGGTTCGACTTCCCACGTACCGTAGTAGGGAAAGTTACCTTGTAGCCCTTTTACCTGCGCCAGCCTGACTCCGCCGGTTCTGGGAATGGAAACCAGGGAAGCAAACGAAACCTCATAGGCCCGGTCGCGACCCATGGCTTTTATAAGTTGCTGCGTTGGGCGCGAGGGCGGGCGTGACCACGAGAGCGTCAGGTCGGCGCCAAGGAGTTCGCGGGCCTGCTCGTCGATGCTTTTGGCGAGATTGTCGCCAAAGGAGTTAATAGCCACCAGGGCGGCAATGCCCAGCACAATGGCCGACATAAACAGCAGTAGCCGCTGCCGACTCCGGCGGCTGTCGCGCCAGGCCATCCGGAACAGCCAGCCGAAACCGGGACGGGGTAATAGAGTATCTTTAAACCGTGGGGTATCCATGGGTGGGTTCTAATTATAGGACCAGGCGCCTTTACGTGAGGGGCAGTTTATGGTCGGGACGAAATTTCGACCGGTTCCGCTTTCGTATCGGACACGACCGTACCTCCCTTAATGCGAATGACGCGCTGGGTACGGGAAGCCAGTTCCAGATCGTGCGTAACGAGTACGAGCGTTGTGCCGGCTTCGCGGTTGAGCTCAAACAGCAGATCAACGACGGTCGCACTGGTGTCGGCATCAAGATTGCCGGTGGGTTCGTCGGCAAACAGCAGGCGGGGCCGGTTAGCGAAGGCCCGGGCGAGCGATACACGCTGCTGCTCACCCCCCGATAGCTGGGTAGGGTAGTGGTGGCCGCGCTGACCCAGACCAACGCGCTCCAGCAGGGCCTGGGCGGTTTTCTGGGCGCCCTTTTCGCCCCGCAGCTCAAGCGGCACCATTACGTTCTCGAGGGCCGTTAGTGTCGGCAGGAGCTGAAAATTCTGGAAGATAAAACCGACGTACTGGTTTCGGACGGCCGCCCGCTGGTCTTCGCTGAGTGTATCCAGGCGAATATCGTTCAGATAAACGCTGCCCGAGGAAGCCCGGTCGAGTCCGGCGCACAGACCGAGCAGGGTGGTTTTGCCACTGCCCGATGGCCCAACAATGGCGAATGTATCGCCGGGTTCAAGCGTAAAATTAACGTCGTGCAATACGGTCAGGCTGCGCCCCCCGCTCTGGTAAGTTTTCGTCAGATTCTCAACGCGTAGGATGCTCATGGAACAAAATAAGGTGTCTGGTCCTTTAATTAGCACAGAATGGCCCGTCGTACTGTAATTTACGATTAACCCACGTATTCAAGATGAAGTTCTCGATGATAACCCGAATGCCATATTCCGTGATAAGCGGCCTGATGCTGGTCTTAACGGTCTGGGGGTGTGGCTCGTCCGACACGAAAACCAGCGAGCAGGAAGCCAGCGCAGCCACCGGACGCTCGGCCGGTTCAACCCCTGAGGCACCCGCCAAAAAGCAAGTTATTCTGTTCTATGGCAACAGCCTGACCGCCGGGTACGGTGTCGAACCGCAGCAGGCGTTTCCGGCGCTGGTGGGTCAGAAGATCGATTCGGCGGGTTTGAACTACACCGTCGTTAACGCCGGGCTGAGTGGCGAAACAACGGCGGGCGGTAAAAGTCGGATTGGCTGGGTCATGCGTCAGCCGGTGGCCGTATTTGTGCTGGAACTGGGTGGCAACGACGGGCTGCGGGGCCTGCCTCTGGCGTCGACGCGGCAGAACCTGCAGGCCATCATGGATACCGTTCGGCGTAAAAGCCCAGGGACCACGCTGGTCCTGGCCGGTATGCAGATTCCACCGAACATGGGGACCAGCTACACCCGCGAGTTCCGTGACCTGTTCAGGGAACTCGCTGAAAAAAACAAGGCGATTCTGATACCGTTCCTGCTCGAAGGCGTGGGCGGAGTACCGAAACTGAATCAACCCGATGGTATTCATCCAACGCCCGCCGGCCACCGAATTGTAGCCAATACGGTCTGGAATGTGCTCCGGCCCGTGCTGGAAAAGCGGCCATCTTCCTAAAGGCTTCTCGCCTAATCAGGCTGATCAGAACGGGTAGCCCACCCCAATATTGAACACCAGATTCTGCTTGCGCCAGTCGCGGTCGCGGAAATTGATCTGGTCAATAACCCATTCGCTGCCGTTGGTTTTATAGGGTTTTCGAAGGGGGGTGGCCAGATCAAAGCGCAGCAGGAAATAAGAGAGGTCGATCCGAAGCCCCACCCCGGTACCGACAGCGACCTGTTTGTAAAATTCAGACGTAAACGCCGTAGCCTGCGGATCGGCGGTGAAACGGGCGGCTGGGTAGTAGGTCCAGATGTTGCCCGCGTCAACGAAGAAGGCCAGTTCGAGATACTTGTTAAGTTTTGCCCGTAGTTCTGTGTTAGCCTCCAGCCGGATATCCCCCCCACCGTCCTGGAAGGTAGGTACGTTACGAATCGTATCGCGGGTGTACAGACCCGGCCCGATGGCACGCGGTCTAAAGGCCCGGATGCTGTTGCTCCCTCCCACAAAATACTGCCGGGCCAGCGGAAGCTGAAATCCCTTCGAGTTCCCGTACGGAATCCCAACGCCCGTAAAAAGCCGATTTGCCCAGTTCAGGTTCTTACCCAGTCGCCGGTATAAACGGAAGTCGCCATCCAGGCGCAGAAACTGGGCAAAAGGGACCTTGAAAATGGTTGTCTGCTGACCGGGCACCTGTTGTTTGGTCAGCAGGTTGGCCAGGTTGCCGGCTACTTCAACGTTGGACGTGATCCGGAACGTAGTCGGTAAAGGAATACGGGGCGACGAGGTATAATTGAGGGTGTAGAGCGTACTGAGTATCAGCTGATCTGATGACAGTATGTTATTGTACTGAGCTTTGATGACGTCGGGCACTTCCGGATCGATCAGGATATCATAGAACCGGGAATCGACCTTATCGAGCGGCACAAAGGTATAGTTTGCGTTGAAGGGCTGAAAGACGTGTTCGAGCCGCTGGCTTTGCCGCCATGCGTAACCGAAGGTAGTCTGAAAGGCATTAATCCGGTACAGTCCGCCCCGGATGTTAGTCTGGTAGCCCATCGTTACGTTGGTTTTAGGCAGCGCCTGCCGCTGATCGGCCCGGAAGCTCAGCGGACTGACCAGACGCGGGAAACTCAGCGTCGCATCAGCCCCGTAGCGATAATTGGTCAGGCTCTGATCGCCCGCACCAACCTGAAATTCAATCCCTACGTTGGCATTGACCGTCAGAAGTTCGGCCCGCCGGAGGAAGTTACGGTCCCGCCAGCTCAGGATGGCCTGCGTACCGCTGAAGTTGTTGGAACGCGACGTGCCGTCCAGTTCCAGCCGCATGGACTTGGCCGGATAGGGCGTCAGGTAATAGTGCACGTCCAGCACCGCCGAGTCGCCCTGCTGCGCCGGGTCGAAACGGTTCCGGACAAACTTAAATGCGCCTACGTTAATAAGCCGCGACAGCGTCAGATCCTGCTGCCGGGCATTATAGCGACTGCCATGCTGGAGCGTAACAACATCACGGAATAATTTGGGGTTAAAGCGTCGCGTTGAGTCAACGATTATAAACTGCTGATCGGACTGATATGCCCGACGTAGGTTGGTATCCTGGCGGGCCGTCGACAGGTTGTAGTTGGGATAAATGAATATATCGCGGATGTAATAAGGAACCCCGGCTGCAGCGGGCATGTCGGGTTTAATGGCGAAGATGAGCGTCGTCTGGTGGTTGGCCGAATCGTTATCTGCCAGGATGGTTATGTAATCGGGCAGGAAGTAATAGAAACCGCGCTGCTTGATGGCCTGACTGATGCGCTCGCGTTCCAGCTTGATGTTATCGAAGCGGTAGGGATCGCCCTTCTTGAAGATAGTTCGGTCCGAGGTAGCCCGTAGAGCCTTCTGGACGACTGATGAATCGGTCAAATAAAAGGCTACGGAATCAATGTAAAACCGGGGTTTTACGTTGACCTGATAGACGCCCCTCGCCTTGTAGCCTTCCTCCTTAAGCTCTCCGCTTACCTGCGAGCCAAAATAACCTTCGTTTTTCAGCGTGGCTTCCCAGATGGGAATACTCGACGAAATGGCCTTAGCGCTGGCAAACACTGGCTCTTCACCAAACTTACGCCGGAACCAGGACCGAAACCCATTTTTACTGCGTGGTTCGCCAAACAGGTAGTATAATCCCACTTTGTATGGATAGCCGAAAAGCTGCTTGTTGGGCCGGGGCCGGGCCAGGGTCATGAGCTGGTCTTCCAGCGCCGACTGCTCGGTTTCAGAAACCGTCGAATCCGCGTGCATCACAATATCGGTACCCATGTATAGCCGCTCTTTGGCGGGCAGGTGTTTCGCGATATTACAGGCATTAAGACTTAATAAAAGAGCAAAGCAAAGCCAGCGCAGTACCGGAGGAAGTGGCCAGCCAGCCCCCGCTGGTAAGCCGGGGCGAATTGTTCGGGTTATGGTTTCAGTCGCTTCTGCCCGAACGAAAGATAGGCGACCGGTAATCTGCTTTATACCGTTTATCATAATCAGTTCAGCGCGGGGTTGCCGGGCGACCCATTGAAAAGGTCGGCCAGCGTATTGTAATCAACCGTAATAATGAAGCCAATACCCGTTTCAATGATGTAGCCATCCAGCACCGCCTGGTAGTCATTGCGCCGGTAGGCCCGCAGCACATAGCGGCCATCCCGCGTAATGTTGTAGTTCACTGAGACGTTGTCGAAGACCTCGTTGGGGTTTCGGGTAGCACTCTGGGCTGCGTTTTCAAGAACGAAGTTCCGCCCGACGGATACCGTCAGACGCCCCTCCAGAAAGCTTCTCGACAGACCTACGTTCAGGTCTGTCCGGGCACCGTTGGTGGTCCCGCCGGTATTGGCGCTGCCCGTCTGCGACAGCAGGTTAAAGTCTACATCAAAACCTTTCAGCACACCCGATGCCAGGCGCCCCAACTGGTCGGAGATCAGCTTGCTGACGCTGGTTCGGGCAATGCCCTCAGCCTGGGTATTCAGTCCGCCATTGTCTGAACCAGAGAAGAAGTCCGCCGTATTTTCGGGCAGGAACCGGTTCAGGACGAGCAGAGCAAATACCTGCTTGTTCATCTGCGACTGATCCTGCCGCAGCGTACGGAGTTTATTCTCGATTGTTGTTGCAAAAGCCGTTGAGGCTGCGGCAGAACCTTCTTCGGCCTCGGGCAGCCGGATATCGAAATCAAGTTTTGGGGCAACCAGGTTGTTACTGATGGTCAGCGCCACGTCGAACGGCAGCTTCCGCTTGGCGGCTGCTGCGTCGATGGACGTGGTCTCGTTACCGATCAGATCGGCGGGGGGGACAGACACCGTATAAATGGCGGTGATGTTGATGTCGGCCTGGAGCGGATCGCCCGTGAAGCTGATGTAGCCGCCTTTCTGAATCTGGAACTGCCGCTTCAGCACCTGATACGTCATGGCGTATTCGCCCTCCGTTACGTCGTAGCGGCCCAGCACTGATATCTGCCCGGCGGCATTGACGCTGACGTTAAGCCGGGCGTTGCCCCGCGCCCGCAGGTAGTCGCCGTTCAGCTCATCGATTACGATGGTCAGCTCCGACTTTTCGTCGGCTTCGAGATCGAGCGAGATATTGGAGTTCGTCAGCTGATCGAACGCCAGGCGGGAGGGCAGACTATCAACTTTGGGCCGGTACAGGTATTTTCGGATTGCGAGCGAGTCATTGTGGTCAATGAACGTAACGATCTTGCTCGACTCATCGACTGACAGCGATTCATCCGGCAGCACGATCGACACCTTGCTGCCATCTTCGAGCCGGACCGTACCGTTAATAGATGGGCTGTCTCCGGCGCCTTTTATCCGGAGGTCGGCGGTGACAGACGCCTGGCCATAGGCGTAATCGTTGTCTTTGCGGGCCGCATTCAGCACCTGGAAATTGTCGGCCCGGACGCGCAGGTTATAAGCCACATCGGGCAGGTTGCGCAGCACCACCGTACCATCGGTGGCGAGGGTGCGCCCCTGCGCGTCGCGCACATTAAAGTCTGTCAGCGTAATGGTCTGTCCCGAAAAGGCCAGCCTTTCCTGATCAATGCGATAGGTCGCATTGAGTTGTTTGACGTTGAACGCTACGGAGTCGAATGCCACGCTGCCGTTTAGCTGCGGGTTGTCAATGGCCCCCGCCACGGTGAAGTCGCCCGTTAGCTGCCCTTTGGCCTGCCGCAGCTCGCCAAAACTGAAGGCTTCGATGGTGCGGGCATCCAGCCGCTTCAGCGCGACAGCCAGATTAAGCGCCTGTTTGGCATTTTCAGGATTGTAAAAGCCGGTTATGGTGGCATCGTTGTAGGGTCCAGTCAGAACCGTGTTGACATTGATCCGGCCATCTTCGGTGTTGTTGAAGCGGGCAGTCAGGTTGCCAATGGGCTGCCCGGTCACCTGCAGGCTGTCGACGTAAACAGAGCCAATGAATGAAAGCTGATTGTCGTCGCCCATGTAGTCGCGCACAACGACTGTACCGTTCAGCTGCCCGCTGGCCAGGGTCGTATCCTGCCCCGTAAGTCGCGCCAGATTCGCCAACTCGACGGCTCGCGTTGTGATCCGCAGAGGAGCGTTTCCATAAGGTTCTGTACTGCTTATTTCCAGCGTTTGTGAACCCGCTTCCAGGTGAAGGTTATTGACCAGAACGCCGTCGGGACCATACTGGGCAAAACCGCTGGTGTCGGCCGTCCAGGGTTCGTAGTTCGTGAGCAGACCGTTGCGGGCGAGCTGCAGCCGGTAATTCTTTTCGACGATACTGAGCGTACCGGCTAGTGCATGCCGGGGCTGATTAATGGAATCTTTACTGATGACCGCAAACTGAAACCGATTATTGGCGGCCGTACCGGTCAGACTGGTCGGGCCAATCGTCAGTCCATTCAGGTCAAGCTCATTGACGTTGCCATTCACAAACAACTGATTGTTTACGGCCCGCAGCGCCAGATCGCTGCCGCGCACGGTGTTCGTATCGTAGACGACAACGCCGGTGCGGAGCGTAGCCGAAAGGGTAGTATCTCGCTGGTTGTCCAGATAAGCATTCAGCCGAACGGTATCCAGCCGGGTAAGGGCCGGTACGAAGGCACGCAGCAGCGGGTTCTGGTAGGCTTTCAGGTTGAGCGTAAAGGCATACGGTGGCGGAATCTTTTTATACGTCAGATCCGGTATGGCCACATACCGGCTGATTTCTCCCGCCAGGATGTCGTACAGACTGGCATATTCAAACTGGCCGTTCAGGTTCAACCGGGCGCCGGGTACCTGAGCCACAACGCCCTTCATGGTGCCATCGGCTGTGAGTCGGGCGTAAAGCGAATCAACGGGGTAGCTTTTGCCCTGCAGCGTCACGACGGCGTCGCTCGCTGAGATAGTACCAACGGGTCGGGCCGGATCGGTCGAGGCCATATCCAGAATGATCCGGCCTTTGAGCGATAGCGGGTCAGTATACAGCTTCAGAGGTTGCAGATTCAGTTCATTGATGACCGTTTGCCCCTCTACGCTCGGAAACTCGCCTTTCAGGCCGACGTTCATATCCAGGCTCAGGTTAGCATTGGGGTCTTTCAGGGTGCCCGTAATGGCAAGAGCGCCGTTGGTCAGATTGCCGGTTGCATCCAGATTCTGGTAGCGATACCCCTGAATATCGGCCGATTGAACGTTCAGATCGAAGCGGGTAGAGAGCGTGTTGACGTCAATACCCCGCCCGTTGACGGTTGCCCGTCCGGTTAGTTTACCAACCGTTCCGGTTTGTTTGAGCCATTTGCCTGCATCAAACTGATCGAGGGTCAGGGTGCCCTTATACGCCTGATTCCTGCCGGCCACAAACCCGGCCAGCGTACCGTCGAAGTCGGCCGTACCCCATTCGGTGCGCAGGTTGGCGTCAAGGGTCAGGTCATCCAGCTTACCCCGGAGTTTACCCGTCAGCCGGAGCGAAGGGGGCAGGGCAATCGATGAAGGAATCGAGCCTTTCGGCGCCAGTTTATTGATGTCGGCCAGGCTGGTGCTAGCGTTCTGAATGGTCAGGTCAACGCCAATCCGGTTAGGATCGGTTACGTTCGTTAGCCGTCCGCTGGCCCGGATCTGGGTGCCGGTAAGCAGATCGAACTCGAAGCGGGGGACATATAGGGCCGCCAGGGTACCCGTCGCCTTTGCGTTGAAACGGAAGACTCCTCCGCTGTTGGCTGCAAATGGGGGCGTATCGGCCAGGTCGGGGGCCAACTGCAATACATCGGCTACCGATAGGCGGGTGTCGCGCAGGTTGACCCGCACGCTCACGCGGCTGGCAAACCGGGGATTCGTCAACTGCCCCAGCGAGTCGTAGCGCAGTACCAGCTGATCGCGCAGGAGCGAAGTTGGCGTCTGAAAAAGAAACCGCGTAATGGTTGTCGTTGTGTCGGTATACAGCACGTCGCCGTTCATCTGTTGCAGCACAAACCCGCTCGACGCCCGGAACCGGCCATTACGTAGCTGTCCGCTAACCCGCTGCCCGCGGCTGCCCAGGTCCTGATACACCAGAAAACGGCCGTTGATACCCAGGCTCTGCAGATCGAGGTGGCTATAGTCAAGCCCGGTTTGCTGCCGGGGAGCGGTCTCGTCGTCGAAGCGCAGACGGTTGTTTGCAAATCGAACGTTTGTCAGTCTGGCCTGCCAGCCCGGTCCTGTGGCGGTGGTTGATGTTGTAGCAGCCGGAGCGGTTGTGGCCGCTTTCTTAGTTGGTTTGGTTAGCGTGGCCGCAATATTAGAATTCGCCAGGTCAAGCGAGCGGATACCGATTTTCGCGCCGTTCAGATAAAAATAGTCGGTTTCCATCGCCAGCCGCCCAATACTACCCTGAGTGCGAAAATCGGCGGTTTCAACGCGAACGTCCCACTTCGTCCGGTTGACAGTCCATTTGCCCAGCCCAATGTCGAGCGAATCAGCTGGGTCCGATGCCGGGCTGTCGGGTGTCGGTAAGCCTTCATAAAGCCGCGTAAATACGTTTAGCCCATCTACGGATACGTCGCTTAAGTGGTACTGCGACTTATAAACGTCAGTCTTGTCGAAGTTCGCCCGCAAGCTATCCACGTAGGCGTTGACATCGGCGCCCACAACGTCGTCTTTGTAGTTAATTCGAACATCCTTGAGGGTAATACCCGTCAGCGTAATGGCCATGGGTGTTGCTACGGTATCGGCGGGTTCGGGCTCAGTGCTGGTATCGAAGGCATTGAGGACGTATTGAAAATTAAACGTTGTATCCGGCAATGTTCGCCTGACGTTCAGGCGAATACGTTCCAGTTCAATCTGGTTGAGCGCTACCCGGTTATTGAGCAGACCCCACATGTCGAGGTCAACCCGCATCCGGCCTCCATTGAGGAGCGTATCCCCCTTGGGCGTTTTGAAGAAAACGTCTTCCAGTTCAATGTAATCGGGTATGGAGTAGCGAACACGACCGATATGAAAGGGTGACTTGAGCTTTTGGGCCAGATAGGAGTTAACCTGCCGCGTAACGAACTGCTGGCCCCAGGGCGTTGTGGCAACCAATACCACAAACCCCGCCAGCAGCAACACAATGGCAAGTAAACCAAGAAGAATACGGACAAGTGACTTCGTCACAGACATTTGTCAGGTTGTTGAATGATTCCGGCTGTAGGCTGCCGGTTTTAGTTGCCCGGGGGCAACAAAGTTTTTGTGATAACGCGGATAAGGGCGATTATGTTACTATGGAAGGTAGTGTAAGCCTGTGCCAGCCCCGCCGTTTGGGTCACTGGGTAACCGTTTGTCCCGTTTACTGCTCTTTCTTGAACAAATTATTGCAGACCGGTCTTGATACCGTAATTTTGACCCGAACCAGCAAGGCCACTCTACATAAACCAGTCCTGCGGCTTCGATTTCTGTCCTGTTATGAGCGACCTATTTACTGCCGAATCCATCATCAGCCTGTTGACCCTGACGTTTCTGGAGATCGTTCTGGGTATTGACAACATCATTTTTATCTCTATTGCGGCCAATAAACTCTCTGCCGGCGAACAGCCCAAAGCCCGGAACATCGGTTTGATTCTGGCAATGGCATTCCGGCTGCTGCTGCTGCTGGGTATTTCATTTGTTATCTCCCTGAGTAAGCCGTTTACACATGTCGATACGGGCTGGTTCAAAGCCGCCCTGACGGGTCAGAGCCTGATTCTGTTCGCCGGGGGACTGTTCCTGCTCTATAAGGCTACGTCCGAAATCCACCACAAGCTGGAAGGGGCCCCTGAAGGGAACGAAACAGGCAGCACCAAAGGCCGCGCAACCATCGGGAGCGTGGTTGCGCAGATTGCCGTGACTAACATCGTTTTCTCGATTGATTCCATCCTGACGGCTATCGGGCTGACGCAGAACGTAGCGATCATGATGATCGCCGTTATTGTATCGGTTGTCATTATGATGTTCTTTGCCGGACCCGTTGGCCGGTTTGTCAATGAACACCCTACGATTCAGATGCTAGGTCTGGCGTTTCTGATCATGATCGGTTTCATGCTCGTTGCTGAAGGTGCGCACCTGTCGGAGGTAGTCGTCTTCAAGCAGGAAATCGGAACGGTACCCAAAGGTTATCTTTACTTTGCCATCGCGTTCTCGCTGCTGGTCGAATTCCTGAATATTCGTCTGCGCAAGAGCCAGAACCCGGTCCAGCTGCGCACTTACGACGGGCAGCCCCGGCAAGATGGATTACTTTAATCCAAACGAATATGAGCAAAGCAGGCAAGACGTGAACGGTTGAAGATGGCCGTCCTTGCCCGCTTTGCTCATGCCTACCTGACCCTACGTTTATTTTGACGCTCGCTGATCAACTCATTGATATTCTGAACAGCCTCGGTGGCTTTGGCCCCGAGATCTGGCTATCGGCTGCCTTCTGCGGACTGCTGCTGGTAGAGCTGCTGCTGCGATCGGTCCCGGATCGGGCGCGTCGGTGGGTTGCGGTATTGAGTATTGTCGCCGTGGGTGTTGCAGGTGTATGGGCGGTGCTGCTGCCGACCCGTGGGTTTTTGTTCATGCACCTCCTGTTTGTTGACAGGCAGGCAATTTTTTTTCAGGTAGTGGTTGCTCTGGGTGCGGTGTTCGTTATATGGTATGAAATCCTCACGCTGCCGAAGCGTCTGCCGATCGAATGGTATTCCCTGCTCGTTGCCATGACGCTGGGCCTGTTTCTGATGACGCTGTCGGTCAATCTGCTCAGCATCTATCTCAGCATTGAACTGGTTTCGATCTGTTCGTACCTGCTGACGGCCCTTACCGCCGACCGTAAGGCTTCGGAGGGGGGGATCAAATACCTGCTTTTTGGCTCTGTCAGCTCGGCGGTAATGCTTTACGGGATGTCGCTGCTGTATGGTATGACGGGTACCTTCGATCTGACCGCTGATGTCTTCGGCGCTGAACTGGCCCGGCAGGACGGAACCGTGGCCGCCGTAGCGGTTCTACTGACGCTGGCAGGTCTGTTGTTTAAGCTGGCGGCCGTTCCGTTTCACGTCTGGACACCGGATGCGTACGAAGCCGCTCCCGTTCCGGTAGCGGCTTTCTTCTCGGTTGGCCCAAAGGCGGCCGGGGTGCTGGTCCTGATGCGGCTGGTGACAGCTCTGCCGATGCAGACGGCCTCGGCAGGGGCCACTATGGCTTCGCTGCAGAAACCTTTAGCGGTGCTGGCCCTGGCAGGGATTCTGATCGGTAACCTCTCGGCTCTGCGGCAAACCGATGCCAAACGGCTGCTGGCCTATTCAACCATTGCGCACGCGGGCTTTCTGCTGGTTGGCGTGGTGGCGCTGAACCAGGCCGGTTTCGAAGCGGTGCTGTTCTATGCCGGTACCTACCTGTTTATTTCGCTGGCTGCTTTTTTCCTGGTTGACCTGCTCGCCCGCAGCAACGGCAGTGATCTAACCATCCGCCATTTTGCCGGGTTAGGGCCTAAGCATCCGCTGCTATCGGTAGCCCTGACCGTCGTGATGCTCGCCCTGACGGGCCTGCCGCCAACGGTTGGCTTTACGGCGAAGCTTCTGTCGTTTTCGGCGCTTTTCGAGGCTTACCAGCAAAGCGGAGAAGGCTGGCTGCTGGTTCTCTTCGCCCTGGGTCTGCTCAATGCATTGATCTCGCTGGTTTATTACCTCAAAATACCTTTTCTGCTGTTCTTTCGCTCAGGGCCTGCTCAGCCCGATTCGGCACAACCCGCTCAGGTGTCGGGGGGGGCTGTCTGGCTGGCTATTGGGTTAACAATACCGATTATCGGATTATTTATAAAACCGGACTGGCTGCTTGAATTGGTAACAGGTTGGTGACATATCTACTTATGAATCAACACCTTGTTTGCTATTTTTCTGATTAGGGTGTGTTGGACATTCCAACGCGGAAGGTTATCTTTAGCTGTTTGACCTTCCCTTTTTACCCCTATGAAGCTATCTGTTGTTGTACCTGCGTACAATGAAGAGCGAACAATACGTAATTTACTGGAACGTGTTGTAACCGCACCTCTTCCCGAGAATGTAGACCTTGACATTATTGTGGTGGATGATTGTTCGAAAGACCGAACGGGCGCCATTGTTCAGCAATTTGCCGATACGCATCCGTCGTTACCCATTCAGTACATTCGCCACGCCATCAACCAGGGTAAAGGAGCCGCCATCCACACCGGTATCCGCCAGTGTACCGGCGATTTTCTGATTGTACAGGATGCCGACCTGGAGTATGACCCCCGCGAATACGGTTACCTGCTGCAACCTCTGCTCGAAGACCGGGCCGATGTCGTATATGGGTCAAGGTTTATGGGTGGGCAACCGCACCGGGTTCTTTTCTTCTGGCATTCGATTGGCAATCAGTTTCTGACTCTGCTATCGAATATGTTCACGGACCTGAATCTGACGGACATGGAAACCTGCTACAAGGTGTTCCGGACCGCTATCATTAAACAGTTGCCGCTGCGTGAACAGCGATTTGGTTTCGAGCCGGAAGTGACGGCTAAACTGGCCCGCGTACCGGGTATCCGCATTTACGAAGTCGGTATCTCCTATTATGGCCGGACGTATGCTGAGGGCAAAAAGATTAACTGGAAAGATGGCTTCCGGGCTATCTACTGCATCGTCAAATACAATCTGTTTGTTCGTCTGAGACCCGGTCAGACTTCATCTGTCGACCAGCCTTTCCCGTATGCAGTTACTTCTACCGCCGATAGTATTCGGTAGCCTGTGGTTTATTCAGGCATCCCGCTACCGGCAAAAGAAGGCTGAAGCACCGGTTCGATCTGGGTTGTTAACTGCGTCATTACTGTGGGTCACCTTGTTGATTGGCCTGACCGAAGCGCTTAGTTACGGAGCCCGGCTGAACGCTTCAGTTCTGGGCTGGGCATGGACAGTGGCTGCGGTAAGCTGTGTGGGCTGGGCAGGTTTTGAGTGGGAACGAACTGGCGGACCAATCATCCGGCGGTTCAGGGTTAACGGGCCGGAACGCGTCTGGCTGGCTGCCGTGGCCGGAATCAGTACGTTCACTCTGGTAACGGCGCTGGTTTATCCACCCAATAATTTCGACTCGCTGGCGTACCACCTCGGTCGGATTAGCCACTGGATGCAGCAGCAGAGCGTTCGGCCGTTTGCCACGCATCTGGAGCGCGAGCTGTACCAGCCTCCGCTGTCGGAGTGGATTATGCTGCACACGATGCTGCTGAGCGGCTCAGATGCGTTTGTGAATCTGGTACAGTGGTCTTCCGGGCTGGGGTGTCTGGCTGCGCTCTCGTTGCTGAGCAGGCAACTGGGGGGTAATCGCACGACACAGGTAGCGACCGTTTTTGTAGCGGCAACGATCCCGATGGTTATTCTGCAATCGTCCTCAACGCAGAATGATGTCATCGTGTCGTTTTTTTTAATTACGCTGGTTGTGTACCTGCTGCGGTATTATCAACTTCAGCAAACCGTTGATCTGATCTGGGCGGGCCTGGCTCTAGGGTGTGCATTCCTGACGAAAGGGACCGCCTACCTGTTCGCTGCCCCCATCCTGCTTACCTGGGGTCTGCTGGAAATAGCCCGGCTGATGAAGCCTGGTTTTTTACGGCCGCTGATACGGCTCACTGGCGCTTCGATGCTTATACTGGGGCTTGGCCTGTTGCTCAACGCGAGTCATTTCAGCCGGAACCTGCGGGTCTATAACAATCCGCTGGCTAACAGCGAAGAGCAGAGCCGATATACTAATGAGTTATTTACGCCAGCGGCACTGCTGTCGAACGTTAGTCGGAATCTCGCCCTGCACTGCCAGGTTCCGCTGGCAAGCTGGGTAGCGCAGCATAGCGTTGAAACGCTGCACGATTGGCTGGAACTCCCGGCAAATGATAGCCGCACAACCTATGGCGGAACGATTTTTGATCTGCCCATGCTCGGAAACAACGAAGACAATGCCGCTAATGCACTTCACCTGCTCTGGCTGACGGGCTGCGTAATCTGGCTGTCCCGAACCCCTGACCGGCGATCGTTTCGGCTGCTGGCCGTACTGGTATTCGGTATATTTCTACTGTTTTGTGCGTATTTGAAGTGGCAGCCCTGGCATAGTCGTCTGCATACGACACTGTTTCTCCTGGCATCACCTATTGGTGGGCTGGGACTGGCCGCTGCGGTTCGTCATCGCCCGGTCGTCGGGCGTTACGTGGCCGCTGCGCTGGTCGTATCGGGCGTTTGTTTTGCGCTGACCAACCCCACGCGGCCCCTGCTGACCTTACCGCCACTCACCCAGCCGGTTTCTTTTTTGAACAGTCGGTCGGATAACTATTTCGTGAACGATCGGAATCTGTTGCCGTTTCAGCGATCGATCACCACGTTTCTTAATCAACAGCCGGACGACTCGCTCCGGGTAGGGTTGCTACTTGGGGAGAACGACTGGGATTATATCTGGTATCAGCCCTTAAAACCGTCGATCCGGTGTTATCATATACGGGTGCGTACGCCTAGCCGGAAGCTGGATACTCAGCCACCGGTCAACTATATTGTATCGACCCAAACTCTGGCTGATACCCTGATTTATAACCAACAGGTGTTCGGGCGGATGAGCCCGAAACAGGATAAATTGTCGCAATGGCCCGCGCTGTTTGCTCCCCGGCGAATTAGGTAAAAATAGCCAGTCGGCTCATTCGCTACGATCCATTGAATACCAAAATTTTGGGTAGCCTTCAGGAGAATTAATCACAGCTTAACTGGCCGGCCTGGTTTACGTTAAGCTGGTAAAACAGGCTGTATGGATGATCAGGATTCGCGGCCAATTCGTCAATCAATCCCTTATCAGCGCGATCAGCGTAGTTTTTAGAACGTCTGCCAATCCGAATCGTTACTAAAGTATCGGGCGTAAAGAGCAGCGTAAAAAATTCCGGGCTCTACAGGTTGGCAGCAGGAAGTCGCAACTTTGCTGAAAACATATGAGTAGATACCGAAGTAAGTTTGATTTGTTATGTAAAAATATCAGTATAGTTTTGGATAATATCTTTTAGCACGTTGCTGACGTAAACTGTGTCATGCGTTTGCAGCAGCTGCTTAAGTTATTTGAAGCGTTTATCTGGAGAATTGAATGGAAAATCGTTTCGTTGAAAAAGCCACGGGCGCCATCGCCGATAAGTATCGTCTGTCGATTCTGATGGAGCTGTCCCGGAAAGGAACCCTGACCTGCACCGATATTCAGGAGTTAACCGGTTTATCGCAGCCCTGCGTATCGCACCACGTTAAACAGTTGACCGAAAGCGGCCTGGTTAATGCGCAGAAAGAAGGCCGGAATCTGCACCTGACCCTGAACAAAACGTCGTTACAGCAATTATCGGGCTTCCTCGAAAAGCTGGCTTAAAAATTTATCCAAATACATTTAAACTTTTAAATGTATTATTAGGTTGTGCTTGCGAGATCAAATCCAAACCCGTTTCACGACGGACTTGCTTATGGCACAAAAACTTTTTTCGGAAGCGCAGTTAGGCCTGCTGACTCTTCAGAACCACATTGTAATGGCACCGATGACCCGTAACCGGGCTACGACTAGCCACGACGTAACAGACATTATGACGACCTACTATGCCCAGCGGGCAGGAGCAGGTCTGATCATTACAGAAGGTATTGCGCCTTCGGCCAATGGCAACGGCTACGCACGGGTGCCGGGGCTATACACGGCTGCGCAGATCGCCGGCTGGAAGAATGTGACCGACGCGGTTCATGCGAACGGTGGTCGCATTTTCGCCCAGCTGATGCACACCGGTCGTATCAGCCATCCGGTTAATATGCACGAAGGGGCCGAAGTTATTGCGCCATCGGCGATAGCCGCTGCTGGTCAGGTTTATACCGACACGCATGGCATGCAGGACCACCCGACTCCCCGCGCTCTAACGACGGAAGAAGTCAAACAAACCATTCAGGAGTTTGTGCAGGCGGCAAAAAACGCTATTGAAGCCGGTTTCGATGGGGTTGAATTACACGGCGCCAACGGCTACCTGATCGAGCAGTTTCTGCGGCCGAGCAGCAATCAGCGCCTGGATGAATATGGCGGCTCGGCGGAAAACAACGCCCGGTTTGCTCTCGAAATTGCTGAGCAGGTATCTCAGGCCATTGGCAAAGAGAAGACCGGTATCCGGTTGTCGCCCTATGGTGTCTTCAACGATATGCCGTATTCTCCTGAAGACGACGCGATCTATCATTACGTCGCCGAAAAACTGTCGGACTACGTCGTGTATGTTCACCTGGTAGATCATGCTTCGATGGGCGCACCCGCCGTTGACCCGGCAATTGTCGAAGCCATTCGGGCCAATTACAGCGGTTCGCTGATTCTGAGCGGAGGCTACGACGCGGCTCGTGCTGAAGAAGCGCTGCAAAGCGGCCAGGCTGATCTGATCGCGTTCGGACGGCCGTTCATCGCCAACCCGGACCTGGTTGAACGGTTGAAAAGCGGTGCCGAGCTAAACCAGCCCGACTTCACGACCTTCTATACACCCGGCGAAAAAGGCTACACCGATTACCCGGTTCTTGAAGAAGTCAACAGCTGATTAATTCCAGACATACATGCAAAATGCGTAGGGCCGAAAACTGGAGTTTTCGGCCCTACGCATTTTGAGCTATTCAGCTATTTTCTTAGACCAGCGCTACTTTCAGCATCTGCTCCAGAATAAGCCGGCCGTCGGTGTTGCCCAGCGCCGGATCGGCCGCCCGCTCGGGGTGGGGCATCATACCGAACACGTTCTTCTGCGCATTACAGACGCCCGCAATATTGTCCAGACTGCCGTTCGGATTGGCGGCTTCGGTGATAGCGCCGTTCTCGTCGCAGTAGCGGAACAGCACCTGTCCGTTATCGTTCAGTTGCTTGAGCGTATCGGCATCGGCAAAGTAACGCCCTTCGCCATGCGCCATTGGAATTTTATAGGCCGGACGATCCAGATCTGCCGTCAGCAGAGCGTCGGGCGACTGGGGAGCCAGATAGATATTTTTACAGATATATTGCTGGTTCGTGTTGCGCAGCAGAACGCCGGGCACCAGATTAGCCTCGGCCAGAATCTGGAAGCCATTGCAGAACCCAATCAGATAACCACCCCGGTTGGCATGGGCAATGACTTCGTTCATGATGGGCGAAAACCGCGCTACGGCTCCCGTACGCAGATAGTCACCGTAGGAGAAGCCGCCGGGCAGGATGATAAAATCGCAGCCCTGCAAGTCGTGATCTTTATGCCAGAGTTTGACGACCTTCTGGTCCATCAGTTCCAGCGCGTCCACTGCGTCCTGATCGCAGTTAGAGCCGGGGAATACTACAACGCCAAATTTCATTCTGTAAAAGTAAGAAAATTGTAGATGGATTGGAAGCAGAGCCGTTCTGATTCCAATCCGAACAAGCCAACAAACGCTGGTAAATCAACTATTTAGGCCAGTAGAACTGGAACTACCCTGAACGGGACTACTTAACTTCCACCGCCTGACCGGCTACGGTGGCTTTCCCTCGCTCGAACGTAAGGTCAAGCCGACCGAGGTTAATTCCGCCAAAACCAACCTGATTAATCCAGACCGGCTGTCCGTCGCGGTTGTTGACCGCTACCGGCGCATCCAGAAACGTATGCGTATGACCGCCGATGATCAGGTCGATATTCCGGCTCTGTGCGGCCAGAACGTTGTCTGAAACGGCGGGCTCCGTGTACTTAAAACCGAGGTGCGACAGGCAGATGACGTAATCACATTTCTGATCGTTACGTAGCCGGGCTGCCGTGTCGTTGCCGATCTCTACCGGATCGAGGTATTTGGTTTCCTTGTACAGATTGTCGGGGATGAGTCCATCGGGTTTGATCCCGAGGCCGAATACGCCCACCCGAATCCCGTCTTTAGTAAAGACTTTATAGGCTTCGGTTCGGCCATCCATGACCGTATTTTTAAAGTCGTAGTTTGCGATGAGGAACGGGAATCTGGCCTTGCCGAACTGGTCTCGCATGTTCTCCATGCCGCCGTCGAAGTCGTGGTTGCCGATGGTTCCGGCATCGTAACCGAGCTGGTTCATCGCCAGGATTTCGGGTTCGCCTTTGTAGAGGTTGAAGTAAGGCGTTCCCTGAAAAATATCGCCCGCATCGAACAGCAGTACGTTTTTCTGCTCGTTTCGGATGCGGTTAATGAGCGTTGCCCGTCGCGCTACGCCACCCCGACCCGCGTTACGTCCGCCATCCAGGGGGAACGGGTCCAGCCGGCTGTGTACATCGTTGGTATGCAGAATCGCCAGTGAAGTCGGCTGGCGCTGGCCGGTGCTGGCAAGAACGTCGGGCATGACGGAGCCAACCACGGCCGCTGTACCCATGAATTTAAGAAACTGGCGTCTATTCGAGCGTAATGCGTCCATCAGCTTGTGGATTGAAAGGCTGGCCTGATTTACCCTGCTGGCGCAAGTACTCAATCAGGGCGTCGCGGATGAGATAATTCACGTTGTCGCGTTGCGTGATAGCTTTCAGAAACCCCGCTCCGCTGCCACCATTGGCAATATAATCGCTCATGGCAACGGTGTAGGTCTGGTCGGGCTGGAGCGTACGGCCGTTCGTAAAGGTTACGGACCGCACAGCTTTGTTGTTGATAACGGCCCGGATACCACCTACCACGAGTGCTTCGTCGTTGGTGGCAAAGTGGTCCAGAAACTGCTGCAACTGCTTACCCGTCAGGGTCAGCACAACCAGCTGATTGTCAAACGGCATTACTTCAAACACGTTGCCAACCGTAATATTGCCCGCCGGCAGACCGTTGCGAATACCGCCGTAGTTGAGATGCGACACGTCGATAGCTTTGCCATAGCGCTGGCTGGCCTGCTTCAGGAGGGCATCGGCCAGCATGTCGTCCAGAGCCGACTCGGGCGAGCGCTTCTCCAGCGGCTGCGACAGTCGGACCAGCACTTCGTTCATGCTTTTGTCCAGGCCCTGTTTGTAGGGCTGCAGAAAGCGAGTAACGCTGCTATCGGCCGGAGCCGCCACCGAGTCGACAACAATGCGGTTGGCGGTTCGGCTGGTGAGGTGATAACTGGACTGGCAGGCCGACAAACCAGCGAGAACCAGGTATAAAAGAGTTTTTCTCATAAGCTTCCGCAAGTTCGGAAGGTCTGGTTAATTGTCGATGAATTCGTCGTACTAAAACTAACGTTACGTAGGTTGGCCTATTCGACCGCCACCGTCCGAACATGGAACAGACCCGTATCCGGGTTAACCGTTAAGCCGTCGCCGGTTGCGTTCAGCTTCATACTTTGCCACTCACGGGTTGGCTGAATTGTCCGCCACGCGCCTGTTCCGGTTCGCACCTGTACCGGCAGGTTAAAGCCATTAACATCGGCTACCCACCGATAAGTCAGCGTCTGGTCGGCGTGGTCTTTGGCCGAAACCTTACATTCCAGCGTTGGCAGACTCGGGTAGCGCAGATACTGATTGAACAAAGGCCGCAGATCCTTGCCGGTTCGCTGGCACAGAAAATCAATCACTTCATCGGTATAAACAATCGATAAGCGTTTTTCGATCGCTAACGCCCGAATGGCTGCGAACCAGTTGGCATCGTCGCCAACGGCGTTACGTAGCGTATGTAGCATCCAGGTGCCTTTGTAGTAAATGTCGGTGTCCATCTGATCGGCATTTACGCCCAGCGGCCCCAGCATCGGGTACTCGTTTTTGATGAGCTTACGTTGCTGGTTCAGGTAGTCGATGGTGCGGGGCAATCCGTGCTGGCACTCCATGTAGAGTGCCTCGGCATAAGTCGTAAACGACTCATGAATCCACATCTCGGCGTGGTCGGCGCAGCTCAGGCTATTGCCAAAATACTCATGCCCGCTTTCGTGGATGATAATGAAGTCGAAGCCGAAAGCGTTGTTCCGGTATTTGTTGCCATAGGCCACGGCGCTCTGGTGTTCCATGCCCCAGTAGGGGGCTTCGACCAGCTTGTACCCGTCCTGCCCGAAGGGGTATTTGCCAAAATGCATTTCGTAGCAAGCCAGCATAGGTTTGACCTGCTCAAAATGCTGGCGGGCTTTCCCTACGTTGCCGGGCAGCACGAAATAATCCAGCGCCAGTTTCTGCCCATCGGCCGCCGTATAGGTATCCGATATATGGGCGTAGTCGGTGATATTGAGCGTAACGTTATAGTTGTTGATGGGGTAATGCACGAACCATGTCCACTCGGTTTGCTGACCGCTCCGGGTCGGTTTCTGGCTCACAAACTTTCCGTTTGACACGCAGGTGAGTCCCTTCGGAACACGGCAGCGGATGCGCATCGAATCCGGTTCGTCGGCCAGGTGGTCTTTGCAGGGCCACCACAGACTGGCGCCTGTTCCTTCGCAGGCCACCGTTACCCAGTCAGCGTTCCGGGCTGTTGTGGTGTCTTTACGCCAGACAAACCCGCCATCCCAGGGTGCGTTTCGGGCGATCTGCGGACTGCCCGCATACGTAATCGTCAGTTCGCCTACCTGCCCAACCGGCAGAGCGTCGCTCATCGTAATAAAAATGGCGTTACCATCGCGCCTGTATGCGAGCGGTTTTGAAACGCCGTGGCGATCCGGCTGCGTGATCGACAGAACGCGCATATTGGCGAACAGATCAACCTGCATCCGGCGCATGGGCTGCACGACTTTGTAGCGAATCAGATTACTGCCCGTAATGGATTTGGTAGTAGGATCAACGCTCAGACTAAGGTCGTAGAATAGCACATCATAGCCTGTCCGTTCGGGACGCAGGCTACCGCGGAGGGAGTCGGCATGGGTGAAGTGACGCGAAGAAAGCGATGTCGGCTGGGCCAGTCCGTGCAGGGCCAACAGAACAACGATGAAAAAGCCACAGGCGGCTTTACCAAATACGTTCATGAACGGCTTTTGAAAGAAGAACGCCGTAAAGATCGCAAAAATTCACGGCCTAAATCAGGTTACCCGGTAGGCTGATGAGGGTGCGTTCGGGCTTGTAGCTTACTTTTCGAAGCCGCCCGAAGCCGCCTATGCCGATCTGCAGGTTGATCATACCCCCAGACACCGCCCTGGGTGTGAGCAAGGGACTATAGGAAAGTTTGGTGCGTACGAACCAGAAGCTATCTTCCGAGCGGTCGGACCGGCGCGTATTGTCGCCAATTTTCAGGTCGAGCATCAGTCCGGCCGCTGGTGCATGGCTGATGAATGAAAAACCTTTGTAACGCTCGTCGCCCCGGTCCTGCGGGGTAAGCTCGAGCAGGCGGTAACCGAGGTAAGGAATCAGCCGACTGCGGGGTGCATCATGCACAATCCGGCCCAGCCCAATTTCGAGCAGGGTTGGCCTGACGCGCATGCCTGTTTCCCAGGACGAATTCTGATAGGAAAAACCCGAACGCAGGGTTGCGTTGTACAGGGCTGGATAGATCAGCAGCATCGTTCGGCGGAAGGCAATATCGAGTCCGTATACCATCCCGGTCGACGGACCGAGGGTTTGGGTCAGTGGCCCAACCGGCAGAGCACCCCCTCCGCCGAAGAAGATCCCATACCCGATTTTCGACGACCGGTAGACCGTAACCAGGTCTGGTACGTCGTAGAGCCGCTGCACGACCTGCTGCTGCCAGCGCTGCAACGCTTTCAGGTCGTCGCCCCCGCCGGTTTCAGCGCGAAACCGATTGACCTCGGCTCCCAGTTCGGCATTAGTCAGGTACTCGATCTGCTTGGCCTGTTCCTTAAAGTGCCGGTCAGCGCGGAGATTGATCAGTTTGGCTTTCATCAGCCGGGAGTGAATCTCTACCAGATCGAACAAAACCTGATTATAGGCCAGCGTACGTTCGTTGCGGGCCGTTTCGGACACCCACGACAGATTTCTGAACATCAGGCAGTATGCTTCGACGGATGGTCGGCTACCAATTGTCGTCGGTCGTACATCATAACCGAGCTGGTAATAAAATTCGGAGCCCCCCAGACCCGGTTGCGACGGGCTATGAAAGTCGCTGAGTTGCAGCCGTCGGGTTGCACTCCAGTGCAGCGTATCAATCGCTGCCTGCTGGGCAAAGCTGAGCAGGGGCGACAGAAGCAGCAACAGGAGCAGACGGTTCATGGACTGGAAGGTGGTAACTGGGCATAAAGGTAGTAACAGGAAGCATACAGCGGCAATATGAGCCGTAACAGAAGCCGAAGAGCGATCTACGAATTACGCTGGATTGTCTGGGTTAAAAAAGTCTGGTAGTCAATTCATAGCCCGGTTGTTTGTTGGATTCAAGTATAACAAAATATAGCAAAAAAAGGCGCGGCTCCGTTTCCGAAGCCGCGCCAGGGTACGCTAAACAGGAACTCGTTTAGTAGCGGTACATTTCTGACTTGAACGGTCCGTCAACCGTTACACCGATGTAATCAGCCTGTTCCTGCTCCAGCGGCTCGAGTTTCGCGCCAACGTGAGCGAGGTGCAGAGCCGCTACTTTTTCGTCCAGCTTTTTCGGCAGAACGTACACTTTGTTTTCGTATTTTTCCGAGTTGGCCCACAGCTCAAGCTGCGCCAGCGTCTGGTTCGAGAACGAGCACGACATCACGAACGAGGGGTGACCCATGGCGCAGCCCAGGTTCACCAGACGGCCTTCGGCCAGTACGATGATCTCTTTGCTATCAACTTCATACATATCGACCTGCGGTTTGATCTGGCTCTTGGTGTGGCCGTAATTTTCGTTCAGCCAGGCCATGTCAATTTCATTGTCGAAGTGACCGATGTTGCAGACCACGGCTTTGTCGCGCATAGCCTTGAAGTGCCGGTCTTTAATGATGCGGACGTTGCCCGTTGCCGTAACGAAAATCTGCGCGCGGGTAGCGGCCTCGTCCATCGGTACCACTTCGTAGCCGTCCATAGCCGCCTGCAGAGCGCAGATCGGGTCAATTTCGGTAACCAGAACCCGGCAGCCAGCGCCCCGCAGCGATTCGGCGGAGCCTTTGCCTACATCGCCGTAACCGGCCACAACGGCCACCTTACCGGCCAGCATCAGGTCCGTCGCCCGGCGGATAGCGTCCACCAGCGACTCGCGGCAGCCGTATTTATTGTCAAATTTCGATTTCGTTACCGAATCATTGACGTTGATAGCCGGCAGATGCAGCGTACCGTTCTTCATCCGCTCATACAGCCGGTGAACGCCTGTGGTCGTTTCTTCCGACAGCCCTTTGATCCCCTGAATCAGTTCAGGATAAACGTCGAAGACCATGTTGGTCAGGTCGCCCCCGTCGTCGAGGATCATGTTGAGCGGCTGGCGCTCTTCGCCGAAAAACAGCGTCTGCTCAATGCACCAGTTGAATTCTTCTTCGGTCATGCCTTTCCAGGCGTACACGGGAATGCCAGCGGCAGCGATGGCGGCAGCGGCATGGTCCTGCGTCGAGAAAATATTACACGACGACCAGGTAACTTCGGCACCCAGCGCAACGAGCGTTTCGATCAGAACGGCCGTCTGGATGGTCATATGCAGACACCCGGCGATGCGGGCACCTTTGAGCGGCTGCGACGGCCCGTATTCGGCGCGAAGGGCCATCAGACCCGGCATTTCGGCTTCAGCAAGCCGGATTTCCTTGCGGCCCCAGTCGGCCAGTGCGATGTCCTTAACCTTATAGGGGACGTAAGCAGACGTTTGTGTTGACATGATTGATCAGTCTAAACGGTTTACGGATTGTTGTGTTGAAAAAGAGTAAACCGAGGCTTTCTTAATAAAGTGCAAAATTAGACAACACACCTCAGAAAGGCTAATTTAATGATCCCAATTCAAGCAAACGGTATTTTTGACGACGTATTCAAAAGCATCTTCCATTAACCTCTGTCAACGCACTGATAGCTATGCCGGCTGTATCTATTATTCCATACGAACCGCGTTTCCAGCCCGATTTCAAACGACTGAATATCGAGTGGATTTCGCGTTACTTTACCGTAGAACCCCACGATCTGGAACAGTTAGATTACCCCGAAATCTATATTCTGCCTAAGGGCGGCCAGATATTTCTGGCCCGGCAAGAAAATGCCCGGCAGGGAGATGCTGAGAATAACGATGGAATTGTTGGCTGCGTAGCGGTAATCAACACCGGTCCGACTGGATTTGAACTGGCTAAAATGGCCGTTTCGCCTTCCGTGCATGGGCAGGGCATCGGCAAACTATTGGGCCAGGCCGCGATTGAATACGTCCGGCAACTCGGTATCGATACCCTCTGGCTCGAATCGAACCGAATGCTGATGCCCGCCCTGACTTTATATGCCCGTCTGGGTTTCCGGGAGGTTCCGCAGGTACCGACTCCCTACGCCCGGGCCAATATCCGGATGGAGATGCAGTTGTAAGTTCTATTTCAGATACGGCTTCAGCACTTTTGCCCAGCGCTGGTAACCTTTTTCGGTCATGTGCAGGCTGTCGGAGCGGAACAGATCGCCTTCGGGCTGCCCGTTGGCCTTCAGCATAACCGGACGGATATCCACAAAATCGGTGTTGCGCTGGCGGGCCAGAAACCGGCTGATGAGCCGATTGGCTTCGTCAACTTCGCCAAAATACTGCCGACGCGAAGGGCTGGGTTTGATGGCGATGAACGTAAAGGGAACGTTCGGGAGCTTTTTGCGGACGTAATTGAATAGGCTGACGAAACGCTCGTAGGTCTGCTGGGCCGATTGCTTGCCCGAAGCAATGTCGTTCTCGCCCGCATACAGCACGATTTGTTTCGGCTGGTAAGGCAGGATAACCCGGTCAACGTAACGTAGTACGTCGCTGAGCTGGGAGCCGCCGAAACCTCGGTTCAGAATGGTTTTGTCCGGGAAGTATCTGGACAGGTCGGTCCAGAAGCGAATCGACGAACTGCCCGTGAACACAATCGGATGCTGGGGTGGGGGCGAGGTCCGGTCGGCCTGCTCGAAGGCGAGAATTTCCGACTCGAACGGTGGTTTTACAGATTGGGACTGCGCCTGAGAAAAAGCGGTCAGGCTACTCAGCAATAGGATCACACATCCGGCAAACTTCATGAGGTAGAGGGGTTTTAAATGAACTGTACAACGGATTCCAGACTGATGCCCCGGGAGCCTTTAATTAATATATGCGTATCGGTCATGGGGTTGTCCATCACCCAGTTATGAAGCGAAAATTTATCCGGGAAATAATAGGCTTTGGGTAAGGCGCCCAGCGCGAATTTCATGTCTTTTCCCGCCAGGATAACCAGATCGAAGTTGCTTTCGGCAATGAGCTTGCCTAGGGCCGCGTGTTCGGCTTCGCTTTCCTCGCCAAGCTCAAACATATCCCCCAGAATGACCGCTTTACGCCGGGCGGGCATGGCGGCAAACTGCCGGATGGCAGCCACCATCGAGCTTGGATTGGCGTTGTAAGCGTCGAGCAGCACTGTGTTGGAGCCTTTCTGAATCAACTGCGAGCGGTTGTTCGTCGGGTTATAATCAGCGATGGCGCGATTGGCTTCTTCGGGCGATACGCCAAAATACTGCCCAATGGCCAGGGCCGCCAGCATGTTGTCGAAGTTATAGCGGCCCGGCAGATGCGTAGTTACTTCGCGGCCGGCCGCATCGCGGTAAATAACCACCGGCGATTCCTGAAGTAATTCGATGGGGTCGCCCGGATAGAAAATGGCTTCGGCGAAGGTAGTTTCGGAACGTAACGTTTTCAGGCGCTCGCGGTACATGGCAGTCAGGACGGTATCGCGGGAGTTGATAAAAACCGTTTTTCCGTTCCGAGCCAGGAAGTCATACAACTCGCCCTTACCCTTCCGAACGCCTTCAATACCACCGAACCCTTCGAGGTGGGCCTTGCCTACGTTCGTAATCAGGCCGTAAGTAGGCTGGGCAATGGAGCAGAGTAGTTCAATCTCTTTCTGGTGGTTGGCCCCCATCTCGACCACCGCTATTTCGTGCTGCTCATTGACGGCCAGAAGCGTAAGCGGGACGCCAATGTGATTGTTGAGGTTGCCCGTTGTGGCATAGGTGCGCAGGTTTTTCGAGAGTACGGCCGCAATCAGCTCTTTGGTGGTAGTTTTGCCGTTGGAGCCCGTCAGGCCGATGATGGGAATCGTCAGCGTCTGGCGGTGGTATCGGGCCAGGTCCTGCAAGGCCAGTAAACCATCGGTCACGAGCAGGCAGCGGTCTGGCATACGCTCAGCGACAGCAGGATCATCAATAAGGGCATAGCGCGCACCCGACGCAATCGCCTGTTCGGCAAACTGATTTCCGTCGAAATTTGCGCCTTTAAGCGCCACAAACAGGCAATCCGGCGTAATTCGGCGCGTGTCGGTCGAGACACCGGTGCATTCCTGAAATTTATGGTAGAGTTGTTCGGTTGTGAGCATCACAAACGGCTAGGATTCATCGTTGTAGAAAGGCGCGGCTTCGTTGGCTATCTACCTGTCGATTCGGCCTGAATTTGCCGAACCGCGCCCGAAATTGCTCAAATATAGATGAAAAAGGCGTTTACGCTCGTTTGCTGCCTGTTCGCCAGTGCTGGATTTGCCCAGTCGACGACCAGGCTGTTTTCCTTTCAATACGATCAACGGCCAACCGTCAGCCTGAACGGGCGAACGCTGCTCAATCCATGGGCCGGTGGCCTGAACGCGACCTTGTACGCTACGCTGCGGCTCAACGACGATGCCCGCGAGGATTTGCTGGTGTTCGACCGGACTACCCGAAAAGCCAGTACGTTCGTGGCCATCGACAACCCGACGGGCAGCGGGATTGCCTGGCAGTACGCGCCGGAATACGAAACGGCGCTGCCGCCCATTGAGGACTGGATGATTCTGGTGGATTACGACGGCGACGGAAAGAAAGACGTTTTTACCCTTGGTGCCAGCAACGTTCGGGTGTACCGCAACGAATCGCAGAACGGCCGACCGGCCTTTCGGCTGGTCGCCAATCCGCTCATGACTGAAGGCTTCAGTGGTGCGCAGCCCCTGTACGCTTCGTCAACCGACCTGCCAGCCATTACGGATTTCGACGATGATGGCGATGTGGATGTGCTTTCCTTTGACCCGACCGGTAATCTGATTGCGTTCCAGCAGAACATGAGCGTCGAGCGAACGGGTAAAAAAGATGGCCTGGACTTCAAGCGGATGAGCTGCGAGTTCTGGGGCCATTTTCGGAAAGAGTACTGCAACGACTTTACGTTTGGTATTCCCTGCAACGGGGTAGTCGGCATGGCCCAGCCCGGCGCTATGAAGGCTTTACCGGCCCAAACCTCAACAAAGGGAGCCCGGCCCATGCATACCGGCAATACGCTGACCGTTCTGGATGCCGATGGCGACGGGCGTAAAGACCTGCTCTTTGGGTTTGTTTCCTGCCAGAACATCGCCCGGCTGCGCAACACCGGCACCAACGACGCAAATGCAAATTTTACCAGCTTTGATAGTCTGTTTCCGGCCCAGAATCCCATCCGGTTTCCGGCTTATGCAGCCGCCTACTGGGAGGATGTAGATGGCGACGGACAGAAAGATTTACTGGCGTCGCCTTACGTCGATTTCAACGATAATCAGACCTTCGATTTTCGGGCGTCGGGCTGGTTTTACCGAAACGCGGGGACGAGTCAGAAGCCGGATTTCCGGCTGGTGCAGAAAGATTTTCTGCAGAGCGAGATGCTCGATCTGGGCGAGAACGCGGCCCCGGCTCTGGCCGATCTGGACGGCGATGGCGACGCAGACCTGCTGGTGGGTTACAGCGGCCTTCGCAACGGAAGTCAGTACCGGGGCGGTATCTGGCAGTTTGAAAATAAAGGCACCGTGCAGAACCCGGCGTTCGTGCTGGTCACGACCGATTACCTCGGTCTCTCGCAATCGCTGACGCTGACGGATGTCCTGCCGGCCTTTGCCGATGTGGACGCCAATGGCAGTCTGGACCTTGTTGTGACCGGAACGGGCGCTCGTAGCGTGGAGATGCGAGCGCTGCTGAATGTTGCTCCCAAAGGCGCGGCTGTCCGCTATGATCTGGCGACGGCTGTACGCTGGCCAACGCCCGACCTGATGATTCCGGGCGACCGGCCTACGCTGGCGGATGTGGACCGCGACGGACGCGTTGACCTGCTCATCGGCAAAAGCTCCGACGGAACCATCCATTATTTCCGCAATACCGGAACAGCCGCCAGTCCGGTGTTTCAGTTGCAAAACCAGGCTTTCGGTGGCTTTACAACGGATAATTCGTTTCGTATCCGGGCCCGGTCGCTGGTGGTCGCCGACCTGAACGGAGACCGTAAAGATGAACTGGTGGCAGCCGGCAATAACGGTAGTGTCCGGATATACCAGTTCCCCGACCGACCCGATCAGTCGCTGACGCTGCTGGATTCGCTGCCGGTGTTAGGTTTACCCGGTATGGGCCTGATTGCGGCTGCTGCCGATCTGGACGGCGACCAATCGCCCGACCTGATGCTGGGCAGCAGGGGTGGTGGGATTCGGTATTTACGAAACACCTCGCCCAAGGTTGTCATCACCGGACTGCCCGAAGAGCCAACGGGCCCGTGGGCGTTTCCGAACCCGACCGACCGCTTCTTGACAGTTCGCTCACCCCACGATGGTCGTCTTGAACTCCTGTCGCTATCGGGGCAGACTATGTTACCGGTGCAGACCGTTCGCTCGGGTGATGAAACGATTCTGGACGTGAGCAGCTTACCCGACGGAACATACCTGCTGCGGCTGTCGGCCGACAGCCGCCCGGCACAGGTACAGAAAGTAGTCGTCTGGAAGTAGCGAAAACTCTTTTGAGAATTGGTGGTTAGTGGTAGCACAGACCGGAAGGCCGGATAATGCTGTTACGCAATAAAGCAGGTGAACGCCTGCGCTACCACTAAACCGTTATGGAAAATATCAATAACAACAACTCCGATCAGCAGCGGGTTGACCAGAACTCGGGCGGGCCGCTGGAGGGAATGTCGCCCCAGAATACGAACATGCCCGACAACAATGAGGAAGAAGACGTTGTTGCCTATGCTGGCCTTGGCGTGAATAATGAGCCCGACGTCATGAATCCGGGCGATCAGGAAGCAACGGATACCCTCCTGTATACCGATACGGCCACCGCCCGCCATGCGACCGACGAAGTGTCGAACAACGAAGACATGGACGATCTGCCCGAGGATCTTCTGGACGACGATTTATCAGATGACGATCTGGATCAGCAGATTTCGGAACTCACTGAGGAGGAAAACGAAGGAAACGAGCGGTATTAGCCAGTAAGGGGTTTGTCTGTTCGGAAACAGCCGGACAGACAAACCTCAGGCAGATAAGCCGCTGATCATCGCGGGAGCCGCCGACTCCGGCAGGTAGATAGTAAACGTAGCGCCTTCGCCGGGCTGGCTATGCGCGTTGATATAGCCGTCGTGGTTTTCAATAACTTTCTGGACAATGGCCAAGCCGATACCGGTTCCCTGGTATTCGGTGCGTGTATGCAGTCGCTGAAAGGCGGTGAAAATCCGGTCGAGGTATTTTTCGTCAAAGCCTATACCGTTGTCCGCGATGTGAATGGCATAAAACATCCGGTCGAGGTCGGCAGTGGCGACGGTCTGGCCCGGCATTGTCTGGATGGCCCGGCCGCTAAGCTGCTCACAGGTGATCCGAACGTGGGGTGTATCACCCGGCTTAATAAATTTAAGCGCGTTACTCAGCAGGTTCTGAAACAACTGCCGCAGCTGTACTGCATCGCCCATGACGGCTGGCAGTTCAGGTATTTCGACCACGGCCTGCCGGTCGCGAATGGCCGTTTCCAGGTCGCCGAGTACATCATTGACGATTTTCTGCAGATTGACGGATTGAAAGGGCTCCTGCTGCGAAGACAGGCGCGAAAAGGCCAGCAGATCGCGAATTAGTGCATTCATCCGACCCGCAGCCAGCTGCATTCTTCGGATCAGGTCAATGTTTTCTTCGCTCGATACGTCGGTGGCCTGCCCGCGCAGAATGTCGCCGAACGACTGAATTTTACGCAGCGGTTCCTGCAGGTCATGACTAACCACGTAAGCGAACCGTTCCAGGCTCTGGTTCGACCGTTGCAGGTTGTCGATCAGCTTCCGGAGTTCCAGTTCGTATTGTTTAGTGGCTGAGATGTCTGTAAAGGCAACCGCAATGCCATCCCCATGTTTCTGAAGCGTAAGCCTAAACCAGCCTTCATCGGAATGGCTCGCCAGCGGGGACTGGATATCGGCCTGATATACCTCGCCGGTCTCCACAACGTGCCGGGCCTGCTGCCATAGCTCAGTTGCTATATAATGCGGGAAAAGCTCGGTGCCGGTGCGGTTAAGCATCTCCTGCTCACTCATGCCGACAATTTCCTCGGCCCGCCGATTCGCCAAGATCAACCGGAAATCCTGAATGTTGTCGGTAGCCGTGCGCAGGCAGTCAAACAGCATAATCCCATTCCCGGAAAGATTCAGCGCAGCCCGTAGGAGAGCCGGGCTGGCAGAAGGTGTCATGGAAGGACTTTTCATGGTTCTGGTGTTGAGTTACGGTAGCAGTAATACCCTGTGAAAGTGCATAATACAACGCTAATAATTCTATTTTGTTATAGAATTAGTCCGGTGGTAATTCTACTCAATAAAGCGCTGATTACTACTTATCAAAAGCAATGCCAGCTTCCCGTTCCGAGCGGATGGACTGCATCTGGCAATGCAAAATTTTTACCGATCCCAATATCCAGTTCTGGTAATCTGCCCCTCCGTGAATGACGTAGCTCAAGCGCTGAAAATCGGCCCAAATTTATAATGAATCCTGAATTTGAAAAACTGCATTCCGGAAAATTGAAGTCTGCCTTTTCCAGGATATTTACTAGTCGGGCCGTTAGCGACTAGAAGGAGCGCGCAAACAAAAAGCCTCAGGGGTGATCCCTGAGGCCGAAAAAAGCATAACACCCTTAAAACGGTACGAATGCGCCTTTATTGTGCAGTCTGAAACATAGACTCTATTATTTAGCGCTTTTTTTGAGTTAATTCCAGCCGCCACCCAGCGCGCGGTAGGCATTGACCATGGCATTCAACTGCTCTACTTTGGTTTCAACCAGATCAAACCGTGATTCCAGCGCGTCGCGTTGAGTCAGCAGAACTTCCATGTAGTCGGCCCGGGCTGATTTGAAGAGCGTGTTGGAAATATTGGTTGACTGAATCAGGGCATCCACCTGTTTCGCTTTCAGATCATAGCTCTTCTGCAGGTTGCTCATGTTAGCCAACTGGTTGGCCACCTCAATATAAGCGTTCAGAATAGTACGTTCGTAATTATAAACGGCCTGAATCTGTCTGGCATTGGCGCTATAATACAGGGACTTTATAGCGTTCCGATTGACCAGTGGCCTGGTTAAGCCGCCAATCAACGAATAAAGCAGGGATTCCGGCGTAAACAGCAGGGCGGGATTATAGGAGTTCAACCCCACAGCGGCCGAAATGTCCAGCGAAGGAAGAAAGTTCGCTCTGGCCACCTGCACATCCAGCCGGGCGGCTTCCAGATCCCGTTCGGCCCGTCGGATATCCGGACGGTTTTGCAGCAGTTGCGATGGAATACCGGCATGCATGGCTTCAGGCACTAAGGTGTTGAAGTCTGGCGAACTCCGTTGAACAGGCTGCGGGAACCGACCCACCAGAAAATTGATCCGGTTCTCGGTCTCAACAATCCGCTGCTGAATGTCGAACTGAAGGCTTTGGGTGCGCAGGACCTGCGCTTCAAATCGACGTACCGCCAACTCCGTAACCTTGGCCGATTCTTTCTCTATCCGGACGATGGCCAGCGCGTTGGTCTGAATATCAATGTTCTTCTTGACAATATCCAGCTGGGTATCTAGACCCAGTAACTCATAGTACGAGTTAGCAATTTCGGCAACCAGGTTGGTGATCGTGAAATTCCTTCCTTCTATGGTCGACAGATACCGGACGGCCGCGGCTCGTTTGGCGTTGTGCAGCTTATTCCAGATATCTACCTGCCAGGAAACATGCGCTGCCAGGATAAAATCGGGCAGAGGATTGGGAAATTCATGACCGGGCCGGATTTCCGTACTTTCTTCAATGGCGCCCGGCCGGGTGTAGCGGCCCACCTTATCGACCCCCGCCCCCGCTTCGAGGTTAACAAACGGCAGGTATTCCCCGGTGCGGGCTCGTATTTCGTTCTGGGCCACCTGAATTTCCTGCAACGTAATGTTCAACTCCTGGTTGTTGTGCAGAGCCGTATCAATCAGGGCAGTCAGGTAAGGGTCGGTGAAAAATTCCCGCCACTTGAGTTTACCCGTATTGAGGGTATCCTGACCGGTATTGTAGCTGACAGGAACGGTTCTGTTCTCGGTTCTTCCAACCAGCGCCGGAGTTTTGCATGCCGTCATGGCCAACGACAGGCAGGCGACTCCCAGGCATATATAAATGAGTTTTTTAAACATGGTTTGTACTTTCTTCGGTTACAGGAAACGCGTCTAATTGATGCACCAGATTTTCGGTCAATGAATCATCCTCTTCACCTTTGATCATCTTGCGGCCATCGGCCAGATTGCCGAATATGTAGTACAGACCAGGGATGATAATGACCCCAAAAATGGTTCCGAATAACATACCCCCCAGGGCAGATGCACCAATGGTACGGTTACCAATTGCACCGGCGCCCGTTGCAAGAATCAGCGGAATCAACCCGGCCACGAAGGCGAATGAGGTCATCAGAATCGGGCGGAAACGGACCCTGGCTCCTTCAATGGCTGCGTTCAGGATCGTTTCGCCCTGCTGACGTTTCTGAACAGCAAACTCAACGATCAGCACGGCATTTTTACCTAACAGACCCACCAGCATGATGAGGCCAATCTGGGCATAGATGTTGTTCTCCAGCCCCATCAGCTTCAGCACCAGGAATGAACCAAAGATCCCAACGGGCAACGAGAGCACGACGGCCAACGGAATGATAAAACTCTCGTACTGGGCAGCCAACACAAGGTAAACGAAGGCCAGGACGATCAGAAACACGTACAGCGACTCGTTCCCCCGGATCGATTCGTCGTAGGAAAGTCCTTCAAACGCGATATCGTATCCTCTTGGCAGAGTCTTGGCGGCAACTTCCCGGATGGCCTGTATGGCCTCGGCGGTGGTGTAGCCCTTAGCCGGCAGACCCTGGATAGCAGCCGAATTATATAGGTTGAAGCGCGTGATTTCGTTCGGTCCCTGGCCTTTTTTCAGCGACATAAAGGCTGAGTAGGGTACCATTTCTCCGGCATCGTTTTTAACAAAAAGCTTTAAAATATCGGACGGCAGCCTTCTGAAGCTGGGATCGGACTGCACGTATACCTTGAAGAACTGGTTGAACTTGATAAAGCCCTGTTCGTAGGTGCTGCCGATCATAATGTTAAGGTTATCCATTGCTTTGCCGATGGATACCCCTTTCTGCATGGCCAGCTTATTGTCAATCTCTAGTTCGTACTGTGGATAATTGGCGGCAAAGAAGGTAAATAAGCCCGTGAGCTCTTTCCGCTTGCTTAGATTATCCATGAACTCTTTATTGATTTTATCAAACTCGCGGTAATCTGTATCGGTCGTCTTGTCCAGTAACCGCATGGAAAAACCGCCCGAGGTACCAAATCCCGGAATGGCCGGTGGTTCAAAGAATTCAACAACCGCCCCAAGACCTTTCGATTTTTCTTCCAGCTCTTCCATGATCTCCTTCACGTTCTGATCGCGCTCCGACCAGGGCTTCAGGTTGATCAGACACGTACCGGCGTTGGAACCACGGCCTTCGGTCATGATCTCGTAACCAGCCAGGGAAGACACCGATTCGATGCCCGGAACCTCTTCGCAAATTTTCTGGAGTCGTTGGGAGACCTGGTTGGTTTTTTCCAGGGTGGAGCCCGGTGGCGTCTGGATAATGGCGTAAATTGTACTCTGGTCTTCGTTCGGAATAAAACCAGCCGGCAGAACCTTATTCACGTACAGGATACCAAGGCCGAAAATCAATAAGACGCCGAACGTAACGACCCGTCGGTTAACGATCAATCGCAACAGGGCCACATACCGTCCGGTCATTTTATCGAATCCCCGGTTGAAACTGTCGAGCGCCCGGGTCATCAGAGTTTTCTTCCGGGCGTGCCCATGATGATTTCTTAACAGCATGGCACATAACACAGGCGTCAGCGTCAGGGCGATCAGGGCCGAAATCACGATGGAACTGGCCATGGTGATCGAGAACTGCCGGTAAAACGTACCAACCGGACCCGACATGAAGGAAATGGGCAGGAATACCGATACCATCACCATGGTAATGGCGATAATGGCTCCGCTAATCTCACCAAGCACTTTTTTGACCGCGCCAAACGGGGTCAGATGCGGCTCTTCTTCCATTTTGGCGTGCACCGCTTCTACCACCACAATCGCGTCATCCACCACAATACCGATGGCCAGCACCAGCGCGAAGAGTGTAATCAGGTTAATGGAAAGCCCGAACGCCTGAATCACGAAGAACGCTCCGATCAGGGATACCGGAACGGCCAGAATCGGAATCAGGGTTGACCGCCAGTCGCCGAGGAATAAAAACACGACCAGGGCAACCAGGATAAACGCGTCCCGCAGCGTATCAATAACCTGCTCGATAGACGCGTCCAGGAATTGAGATACGTCATAACTGATTTTATAATCCATTCCTGGCGGAAAAGACGCTTTCATCACCTCCAGTTTCTCTTTGACCTCGTCAATCACATCACTGGCGTTACTGCCGTAGTTCTGCCTTAACACGATGGCGGCCGAAGCATGCCCATCCAGGTTGGAATAGATATCGAAGAATTCGCTACCCAGTTCAACTTTGGCTATATCCTTCAGGTGGATGCTTTCACCTTCGGCATTAGCCCGGATAATAATCCCTTCATATTCTTTCGGCTCGCTGTACCGTCCCTTGTATGTGAGTACGTACTCCAGCGACTGAGCCGCTATACCAGAGCTTTGACCGATCCGGCCGGGACGGCCAATGATGCTTTGCTCACCCAGTGCCTTCATCACCTCTTCGACCGAGATGTTATAGGCCCGCATGCGGTCTGGGTTCAGCCAAACGCGCATGGCATACCGCCGGCTACCCAGTATCTGTGCCCGGGCTATCCCTCTGGTCCGCTGAATTTCAGGGATCATTTTAACGGTAGCGTAGTTGAACAGAAATTTTTCGTCAATACTCTTGCTCTTGGAGTAGAGGTTGACGTACATCAGCATACTCGGCTGAATAGGCGTAATAATAACCCCTTCCCGCTGTACCAGTTCGGGCAGGAGCGGCATAACCTGATCCACCCTGGTTTTGACCCGGATAACGGCATCATTCGGGTCTGTACCCGGTTCAAAAATAATCCGAAGGGTAGCCTCACCGGCACTAGTTGCATCAGTAGCGATGTACCGCATATCCTGCACGCCGTTAATGGCCTGTTCCAGCGTAATCAGCGTGGATTTAACCAGGACATCAGCGCTCGAGCCGGGATACGCAATGAATATGTTTACAGTTGTGGGGGCAATATCCGGGAACTGAGAAATAGGTAAGCTTTTGATCGCCAGCACGCCAACAAAGACGATCATGACCGATATGACAATAGCGAATACGGGTCTGCGTATGAATTTACTGAACATGTCTTCTGCTCTGCTTTTTAGAGTGTCTGATTATTCGGCATATAAGCCTAAATGCGAGATGACCGAATCAGGCTGCACGAACTTGGCGTGTATTTTTTCGTTCTCCCGTACCTGACGCAGGCCCTCCAGAAGGATCCTGTCGCTTTTCTTCAGACCGTCCTGAACAGCAAAAATGTGCGGCATCTCTGCGGCTAAAGTGATTTCCCGGGAACGAATCACGTTGTCTTTATCCACTACATATACGTACTTCTTGTCCAGGACTTCGAAGGTGGCTTTCTGCGGGATAAGCAAGGCATTTTTGAGCGGTATGGTCATTCGGATATTACCGGTTTCACCGTGCCGCAGGAGGCCTTTAGGATTAGGGAAGGTGGCCCGGAAGGCAATGTTGCCGGTTTCGTTGTTGAAATCGGCTTCAATGGTTTGCACGATGCCGGGATGATCGAACAGTTCATTATTCGCCATCATCAGGTTTACGTGGGTCTGGTTGTCTTTCTGAGTGTGGGTTTTGAAATCCAGATATTCGGCTTCTGGTACGTTGAAATACACCCACATTTTGCTGTTGTCCGACAGGGTGGTCAGCAAATCGCCCTCATTAACCAGGCTGCCCAGCCGAACCTGAAAGTGATCCATGATACCACTGAACGGAGCCCTGATCTCTGTAAACTGCAAATGAGTTTTAGCCAGTGCCACTTCGGCGTTTGCCTTGTCGAACTTGGCTTTAGCCAGAGCCAGCTCATTTTTGGATACGATATTGCTATCAGCTAATCGTTTGGTGTTCTGGTATTCGATGCCTACATAGTTGGCCTCTGCCTGCGATTTCTGCAGTTCGGCATTGTAAATCACGGGCATGATCTGGAACATGAGCTGCCCTTGTTTTACGTACTGCCCCTCGTCCACAAAAATCTTTTGCAGGTAGCCTTTTTCTAAGGCACGTAATTCAATATGCTGGATGGAGTGGATCTGCGATACATAATCTTTGGTAACCGTCGTATCCTTTTGCAAAGGACTGGTGACCAGGTACTCGGTTTCCTCCGTTTTCTTTTCATCGGCTTTTGTCGAACAGCCTATATTGCCCAGCAGGGCGCAAAAGCTTAGAAGAACGAGGATCCTTTTTGTAAGAATCTTAGGTAACATGGCTAATAAATAGGGGTTTGTACTGTTGGATAATACGACCTGAAAGAGGTATCTGAACGTCGACCGCTTTATTGGGAGGGGCGTTGAGCGCCAGTTCTGATTGGGGAGGTAGTCGGACTGCCGACGCGGCTGTCTTTCCGATGGGTGGCTCGCGTGCAATCCGAAAGCTGCTGTTGCCAGAGCCCGTTGTTAGAATACGACGGATGCCCTGCGCTGCTTAATTCAAACTCGTAGATGCTTGGCTGGCGACTTTGCTTGTACAACAGAAACCCATTGAACAGCAGGGAAAGAGCCAGTGCCAGCCCAAAGCCGTAAAGCAATATTGAGGGGAAATACCGACGCTGCATACCTTGTATCTGTATTTAGTGATACAAAACAAGCCGCCGACATTAAAACGGTATGAGAAGGAAATTAGAAAACATTAGAAAGGTTATAAACCGTACGCAGAAGGAAGCGAATAGCCAGAGTATATGATTAAAAAAATTATATTATTTAGCATTATAAGAATAGTTTTAGGGAGTTTTCAAAGCAGCCCGGTTAGATGGTCCGGTATAGCTAATCTAGGCCTGCCCAGGCAACGTAATCGTAACGACTGTACCTCGATTTTCGCTGGAGGAAACGTGAAGTCGGCCCTGGTGCAACTCAATAATCTTCTGGGTTACGGCCAGTCCGATGCCGTAACCGGGTACGCTCTCTACATTCTTGCCCCGGTAAAGCGGATCAAGGATGTACGCAACCTCGGCCTCGGCAATCCCGCGCCCCTGGTCGGTTACGGTTACCATGATTTGTTCTTCGGTTGATTGCAATTCCACGGAAACCGCTTCATTGGAATATTTGCAGGCATTGTCCAGCACGTTGAGGAAAGCCGTCGTCAGCAACGTGGCATTGCCTTTCACCGTAAACGATTGTTCTTCACCCGCTGTAAAGTGAAGCGGTAATTGTCGGCCCGGATACTTGGCCTGCACTTGCCCGATGGCGGTGAGCAGGCAGTCGTCTACCTGAACAGCTGTCAGGGTAACAGTTCCGTCGGTGACTTTAGCTAAACCCAGCAAGCCATTGGTCAGGGCAATTACTTTTTTCAGTTCGTCAACGGCTACTTCCATGCTGTCGCGCCAGTCGACGGGGTTTTGGTCGTACCGCAGCGAAGTCTCCAGCGTGCCCAGGGTGTTGGTGAGCGGTGTGCGCAGTTCATGGGACGCGTGGGAGACAAAGCTACGCTGAGACACAAACGCATCTTCCAGTCGGAAAAGCATCTGGTTGAAGGTCATGGCGAGCTGGGCGATTTCGTCCCGGCGATTCCCTTCATTCACCCGCTTGTGCAGATGCGTGGCGGTGATCTGCTCCACTTCATCCACAATCTGCGAAATAGGCCTCAGCACGCGTCCAGAGAAATACCAGCCAGCCAGTACCGTCAACGTAAAACCCAGCAGATTGGCCAGCAGCAGAATTTGTTGCAGTGCCCCCAGCTTGGCAAAGCCAATCCGGTCATAGCCAGAGGCAAAAATATAAAACTGCTGCCCCTGGTCCCGGTAAGGAATTACGATGGACTCTAAATGCCCGCTTCTGAACTCAAACAGTGAAGAGGTAGCCAGCAGTGGTATCTTCTCTTTGTAATAATCGGACTCTTTTAGGTTTCGATTGGTGAATACCAGATTATGCTGACTATCAAAAATGCTGATCTGTTCCTCAACGATGGTGAGCAGATCGGTACGCACCATATTCTTGAAGAAGTCATCGTGCAGATGCCGCCGGGAGATCAGGACTCGTCCGGCCACGCGGGCTTTCCCCTCCAGTCGGCTATAAAACTCTTCCTGGCGGTACAGCGAATAGAAATACCAGACCAGCAGCGACAGCGTGACCTGGATTGCCGTGGCCAGTAACGTAAAAATGATCGTGAGCCGATTGCGAATGAGCATGAAGATGTGTTAAAGCGGTAATCAGTGATAGCCATTCGTGGTCACAGCAATCCTTTATTGTCAGTCAATCACACATGACTGCTTAATTAATCTTCGCGAAGGACATACCCCATTCCGACAATGGTATGCAATAACTTGGTCGAAAAGCCCTTGTCAATCTTCTTTCGCAGATAGCTGATATATACGTCGATAACATTAGTGTTGCTGTCAAAATTCAAATTCCAGACCCGCTCGCTGATGTCGACCCGCGAAATGATTTTTCCTTTATTGAGCATCAGATATTCGATCAGGGCATATTCGCGGGTAGTCAGGTCGATGCGTTTGCCCGCGCGGGTGACGGTTTTGGTATCCAGATTCAATTCCAAATCGGCGAGCCGGAGAATTTGCGTTTGCTTGGGGCCGTGCCGACGTGTCAACGCCCGGAGACGTAACAGCAATTCCTGAAATTCAAACGGCTTGGCCAGGTAATCGTCAGCCCCGGCGTTGAAGCCATCCGCCTTGTCGGCCAGACTGTCCAGCGCGGTCAGCATCAGAACCGGTACGTCCTCGTTTTCTGACCGGATCAGCCGACATAATTCAAAGCCGTTTATCTGCGGAAGATTGACATCCAGAATGATGATATCATAAATATCCTTGCGGAACAGCGACAGGCCGGTACGGCCATCGTAAGCGACTTCGACCTCATAGCCTTCGGCCGATATGCCTTTTCGGATGAACGATACCACCCGCTCTTCGTCTTCAACTAAAAGGATTTTCATAATAACACATTGAGTAATGACGACTCTTAGTTGACATGGCTTCGATCTGTGCGCTGTCGAGGGCTATTTACCCTTCCCACTTTTACCAAACTTCGACCCGAAAAAATCGTTCGCGTTCCAGACGGGTCGGCTGTCGGCCTGGGCGGTCAGGTAGCCGATCAGAAACTGTAGCTGCACATGCCGCGCAGCCGCTTCCCAGTTGAACGGCTGGTCAATCTCATCCTGGGGCGTATGGTAAATGGTTGCGCGCCAGTCGAGGTTCAGCTTAGTGCCGTCGCGGCTGTCGCCGGTTGTAGAGCCGCTTTTGATGTAAATGGCCGGGATGCCCTGCCGCACAAAGCTGAAATGATCGCTGCGCATAAACACAGCCTGCTCCGGAATCGGGTCTTTGGCAATCGTTACGCCTACAAACTGCGCGGCTGCGTTCACGGCCCCTACCATACTCGAATGTTCGGAGCCATACGGCACAATGTCGAGCAGCGGATGGAAGAAAAACGGCATATCGAGACACAGATTCGCCACGATTTTATCCTTAGGTACGGTCGGGTTGCTGGCGAAATAGTCTGAGCCAAGCAAACCCATTTCTTCACCCGTTACGGCCACAAACAGAATGGATCGGCGGGGGGCCTTGGGCAGGGACGCAAAGAGCCGGGCCGCTTCCAGGTTAATGGCCACGCCCGACGCGTTATCGTGCGCACCGTTATAGATCGAGTCGCCCTTCACCGGTCGGCCAATGCCCAGATGATCGAGGTGCGACACATACACGACGTATTCATCCTTCAGCTTCGGGTCGGAGCCGGGCAGCATACCCACGATGTTTTCACCAATCAGCCCGTCATTCAAATCCGTCTGGGTTCGGGCGCGGACCGATACATTCAGATCAAACGCCTGCGGTTTGCTGCGGTTTGCAGTTTGCCGCGCTTCTTCAAAGGTTCGGCCCGCGCCTGCAAACAGCGTTCGGGCGGTAGAATCGCCCAGGGCGGCCACAACCTTTAGCTGCGGAAAGGTGCGCTGTGCCCGACCCTGCGGGTCGGTCCAGCGGTAGGTGGCCTGCCGGTTCCGGGGCGCATTGGATTCAATCCGGGCACGAACATCGGTTGGTAGACTGAACGTAATCAGTCCGACGGCCCCACGGGCGGCCGCTATTTCCTGCTTGGCCGAACCGGAGTAGGCCCGCTGGTTCGACGGAAACGTAGCCGGAGCGCCGTTGAAACAGGCGACAATCTTGCCGCGTACATCAACGCCCGCGTAATCGTCGTAGCCCAGTTCCGGTGCCGACACGCCAAAACCCACAAAAACGACTGGTGCCTTTACGTCGCTGACAGCTTCGCCAAAGTTGGGGCTCAAAATGAAGTTTTTGCCGTAGGTCAGCGGCTGTTCCTGCTGGTTCTGAATCAGCGTCAGGGAGCTGACATCTTCACGCAACTGGGCCTTACGTAAGGGCACTGCCTGCCGGTACGTCTTATTCTGTCCCATGGGCTGAAAGCCAAGCGTTCGGAATTGCTGTTCGACGTATTGCGCGGCCAGCTCAAAACCCCGGGTGCCGGGTTTTCGTCCTTCCAGTTTATCGTCGGCCAGGTAGCGCATGTGCGCTTCAACCGCCTGCGGACTGACGTTCCGGGCGGTCTGCTGGGCCTCAGCGGGTATGGAGAGGGCGGCCTGTTGTCCCGGCTGAGCCAGGGCTGAAAAGCCCGAAGCAGTGAGTAAAAAAAATAGGCGTGTCTTCATCGATATGGCAAAGCAGGCAAGATAATAGTTTTTGGCGTATTCCAGTAAAGGGCCTGGCGGTTGCTGACCCGGTTTTAACGGGTGAGCAGGCGGATTCCGGTTCGTTGGATGGCAATTAAAATAATCCTATATAATCTCTGATTACTTACGGCTATCGGGTGGACAGAAAACCTCATCTATTGATTCGTTCCTGTTTCGTAGTAGGTATATTTTGTAGTATGTAAATTGTAAAAATAATTATTTCAACAATTTTACTAAATACAAAATAATATTTTGAATAAAATTAATAATGCCTTTAAGTTAGTAGATGTTTTTGCTGCCTTCAGAATGATTTCCGGCAGGCTTTAACAAGGATATTCCTACAACAGATAGCCCTGGTTCAGGCCAGTCAGTAGTCATGTCATTTGTGGGTAAAGTCATATTCTGTTTTCTTAACTTAATATCTAACTAACGGTGAGAGATTTCTTTACGAGAAGTTATCTGGTTATAGCTATGCTGATGAGTTTAGCTGGCTATGCGCAGGATCAGACACTGCGAGGACGTGTGACGTCGAAGTCGGACGGTACGGGCCTGCCCGGCGCAAACGTGTTGATCAAGGGAACCGATCGGGGCAGCACAACCAACGCTGAAGGCGAGTTTACGCTCAACAGTCCACCCAATGCGACGCTGGTTGTCTCCTACATTGGCTATAAGTCGATTGAGGTGCCGGTTGGAACAAAATCGTCAATCAACATTACGCTGGAAGAAGATGCGTCTAACCTGAACGAGATCGTCGTTACGGCTCTCGGCATCACGCGCGAAAAGAAAGCCCTGGGGTATGCCGTGCAGGAAGTTGGCGGGAAGCAGCTGACGCAGGCGCGGACAACGAACTTCGTCAATGCCCTGTCCGGAAAAATTGCCGGGGTTCAGGTGACGGGTACCAACGGTTCTCCCGGCGCATCGTCGCGCATCCTGATTCGGGGCGCCAGCTCCATCGGCAGCAATAACCAGCCGCTGTTTGTGGTCGATGGCGTACCGATCGACAATAGCAATTTCGGCTCGGGGACGGGCGTTGATTACGGCAATGCGGCCGGTTCCATTAACCCCGACGATATCGACAATGTCAGTGTTCTGAAAGGGCCTAGTGCGGCTGCGCTGTATGGTTCGCGCGGAGCCAATGGGGTAATTCTGATCACGACCAAAAGCGGCCGGGGCACTAAAGGCATCGGCGTGTCGGTCAACTCGAATACTGCGTTCGACAGCCCGTTCCGGCTGCCTGATTGGCAGGATGAATACGGCCAGGGCAACAAAGGTCAGTTTTCGTTTGTGGATGGGACCGGGAAAGGCGTGAACGACGGGGTAGACGAAAGCTGGGGACCACGAATGGATGGTCGCCTGGTTCCGCAGTTTGATTCGCCGGTGGTTAACGGCGTCCGGCAGGCAACGCCGTTTGTGCCGCATCCCGACAACGTAAATCAGTTCTTCCAGACGGGCCGAGCGCTGACCAATAACATATCAGTAACGGGCGGCAGTGACAAAGGCGATTTCCGGCTGTCGTTCACGGATCTGAACCAGACGGGTATTCTGCCAAACACCGACTATAAACGGCGGACCGTTTCGCTGAACGCGGGCTGGAACCTGACGCCCAAACTAAACATCCGGGCTACGGGGAATTACGTTAAGGACGGCAGCGATAACCGCACCAACTGGGGGCTCTACTTCATCTGGTTCGGTCGGCAGGTCGATATGGAACAGTTGAAAAACTACCAGGCGCCCAACAGCATCTACCAGTACAACTGGAACTACAACTATTGGACTAACCCGTATTACTTCCTGAACCTGAGCACGCGGGCCAACGAGAAAGACCGGCTCTATGGGAACATACTGGCTACGTATAAATTTACGCCCTGGCTGACGCTAACGGCCCGCACGGGAACGGACGTTTATGAGGACCGGCGCAAGACCCGAAACGCAGCCCGGATCGACAATCTGAACGGCGCGAAACAATACGACAGCTACAACGAGGAGCAAGTCTTTGTGCGCGAGTCTAACTCGGACTTCCTGCTGAACGCCACGCATAAATTCGGTGAGTTCGACGTAACGGCCAATATTGGCGGCAATCACCGGACCAACTATGCCCAGCGTAACTACATGGGCGCGACCGAACTGGCCATTCCGCGCGTGTGGAACCTGGGTAACTCGCGTCAGGCCAAGGTGGCCGAGAACTCCTTCATTCAGAAGACGGTCAACAGCGTATACGCATCGGCGAATCTGGGCTTCCGGAACTATCTGTTCGTTGACCTGACCGCCCGCAACGACTGGTCGAGTGCTCTGCCCGCGGGTAACAACTCCTATTTCTACCCGTCGGCGGCTGTCAGCGCCATCCTGACCGACATCTTCGGGCTTAACTCCCGCACGCTGTCGTTTGCGAAGGTTCGGGCTGGGATTGCCCGGGTTGGTAACGACACCGATCCCTACCGCCTGATTCAGTCATACCGCTATGAAAATCCGTGGGGTTCTACGCCTTCGCTGTCAGAGAACAACGCCATGCTGAATGCCAATCTGAAGCCGGAACTGACCAACTCCTATGAAGTGGGGGCGGAGGTGAAACTCTGGAATAACCGCGTAGGGCTGGACGTTACGTATTACAACAAGGAATCTTACAACCAGATTCTGGACGTAAACGTCTCGCAGGCGTCCGGGTTCAACTCGAAACTGCTGAACGCCGGTAAACTCCAGAACAAAGGCATTGAGGTTCAGCTAACGGCGTCGCCGGTAAAAACCGGAGCCTTCCAGTGGGATATTACTGTTAACTGGGCCCGCAACCAGAACAAAGTCATTTCGCTGGCCGAAGGTCTGACAACCTATCAGCTGAATACGTCGTATAACCCGCTCACCGGTGCCACCACCACAAACTCGTTCCGGGGCGTATCGGTAGAGGCCCGCGTTGGGCAGCCCTACGGGACGTTCTTCGGGCAGGGTTTCCTGCGCGACCCGAACGGCAATATTATCTACGATAAGAGTGGCTATCCGCAGCTCGATCCAACCCGTCGGATTCTGGGCAACTTCACGCCGAAATGGATTGGTGGCCTGCAGAACACGTTCCGGTATAAAAATCTTTCGCTCAGCACCCTGCTCGATATGCGGTATGGTGGTGACATCTTCTCGCAAACTGTCAACATCGGCCGGTATACGGGCGTGCTGCAGGAAACGCTGGTAGGTCGCGAAGGGGGTATCGTTGGGCAGGGTGTGGTAAATACCGGCACGGCCGAGAACCCCGTCTATACGCCCAATACCACACGGATTACCTCGGAAGAGTGGCACAAGAAGTATTATTCGCTGACCAACAACGAAGCTACCATTTTCGACGGCAGCTTTGTCAAACTGCGCGAGGTGAAACTGACCTACGTGCTGGGCGGACAGGTGGTCCGGCGCTTACCCTTCCGCGATATTGCGGTTTCGCTGGTTGGCCGGAACCTGGCACTGCTGCACAGCAACGTACCGCATATCGACCCGGAAACGAGCTTTTACGGCGACGGCAACCTGCAGGGTATCGAAAACGGTCAGATTCCGACTACCCGCAGCATTGGTTTCAACATCAATTTCAATCTGTAATCCCAGGTCGCGAGTGCTGGCCGGGATTTACATTCATAGACTTTACACGATAGTATGAAACGCATATTCTATTCGTTCCGAAACAAAACGATCATGGCTGCCCTGTTGCTGGGGGCCTCGGCCTGCACGGGTGACTTCACCGAAATCAATACGAACCCTAATGCCCCGACCGTAGCCACGGCCGATCTGTTCCTGCCGCATGGTATTCAGAGCGCCGTGGATGCTTACTGGGGCGGTTCGCTAGGCATGGACGTGGGCGATCTGATTTCGCAGTATTGGGCCCGGATTCAGTACACCGACATTGACCAGTACACCATTGGCAGCGACGTATACGGCACGGCTTCCTGGCAGGTGTTCTATATCGAATCGCAGGCCGATTTTCAGCGGATTTATAAACTGGGGGCCGATGCCAATAACCCGAATTACCAGGCCGTGGCCGTCATTATGCGCTCGTGGGTGTTTTCGCTGCTGACCGATATTTATGGCGACATTCCGTATTCGCAGGCTATTCAGGGGCTGGAAGGAACGCTGCAACCGAAGTATGACGCGCAGAAAGACGTATATGCAGGGCTGGTAGCCGAACTGAAGGCCGCCAACGACATGATCGTACTCAATGACAACAGCAAAGCCATTGCGGGCGATATCCTGTTCAATAACGACTTGGCGAAGTGGAAGAAGTTCGCCAATTCGCTCAGCCTGCGGATCCTCAACCGGATGCTGGGCAAGGCCGATGCGCCCATCGACGTAAAAGCCGAAATCAACCGGATTCTGAGCGACCCAACCAAATATCCGGTTCTGGCTTCCAACGCCGACAACGTTCAGCTGAACTACCTCGACGCAACCAATAACAACAACCCGATCAATCAGAACCGTAAAACGCGCGACGATCATCGGGTCAGCGCGACGCTGGTAAATAAGCTCAAAGCCCTGAATGATCCACGGCTGGCCGTTTATGCCAACACCCCCGCCGATGGGGGCGATTATAAAGGCGTTCCGAACGGGCTGTCAAACGCCGATGCCAACGCCCTGGGTTTGTCGAAAACCTCGAAGGTAGGCTCATATTTCGTAGCGGCCACGGCGCCGGGCGTCATCATGAGTTATGCCGAACTGCTGTTCATCAAAGCCGAATTCGCGTACAAAGGCATTACGTCGGCGGGCGATGTAGCCACCAACTACACGAATGGGATCACGGCTTCTTTCAGCCAATATAAGCTGACGGCTCCACCGGCTTATCTGACCGCCAACGCCCTGAAAAGCGGGGCCGATGCCTACCCGCAGATTATGGAGCAGAAGTGGATCGCGCTCTTCGGCCAGGGACTGGAAGCCTGGACCGAATACCGGCGGACGGGCCTGCCGGCGCTGTCGCCGTCGGTAATCAACACCAACGGCGGGGTTATTCCGACGCGGCTGCCCTATCCCGGCTCCGAAGAATCACTGAACTACAAAAACTTCAGCGAAGCCTTAACCCGGCAGGGCGGCAAAAATGACATGAAATTCAAGCTATGGTTTGCTAAATAAGCCATTCGTTTTCTAAAGGGTACGTCTTCCGGGGCGTACCTTTCTTTTTCGACTACGAACTCCTATGAAAAACTTTGCATTAAAGCATCACAAACGTTGTTTTTCCTAAAAAGCAGGCGATAGGTTGCTGGCCCACTGGCTCAGTTTGGGGAGCAAATACTTGTTCTTCAAAGCGAAGTTGCGCAGGTGTCTCTAATCTATAAGCTATTTAGCGCGCTTGCCAGTGCGCAGGTTAACATATAATAGAATCTATTATTCAAAGTTTAGGTCTTCGCAAAATAAGTCTAGTTAATGGTAGCAGCCTTTACCATGTATTTAAGCTGCTCACAGCGGTTTGAGGGCTATTATAACCATAAAGAACTTTTGAAGTTATTTGCGCTGGATATTTGTTGGCGTCTAAATGTGTCTAATTATGGGTGGTTTGACCGACTTCGCAGTCGTAGGATAGGTTGTTTAGGAGTGTCGGGGTCGGGGAGTACGTCGCGGTGATTATTGGGCATTGCTTTCAACACTTCATACTCAGGCGCTATTCACAATCCGCAGTTTTCAGACATCTGGGCACCCACCGATGGGTTTATTTTCTAGGATAGATTTAAAGTCTTTGGCAAGGATGGATTCCAATTTTACTCCTTCACAATCTAAAAAGTAGTGACGTCCACTAAAACACCCTAAGCAGGTTTAATATGCTTAAAACATCATAGACCGGTGGTCTGCTTAAGCAGCCAACTGGTGGCGAATTCCGACAGCAATTCATTCACACCGGCTATCGGACTTATCACCCCGGTTATTAGTTGTGATCCGTAGGTTGCCTTGCCTGATCTGATTATCGAAGTACCCTTACCGTAATGTCAGTAAAGGTGGCGGTTTGGTTCGCCCGGTCGGTAGCCGTTACGTTGCTGCGCAGGTTTAGCCGGGTATAAACGTGCAGGTCGGAGTCAATTAATTCGACCGTAACAGGCTGGCCATCGGCCGTGGAAATACCCTTGTAAATCAAGACGGCGCTGACCGGATCGGCCGATGGGTCTTTACTTGACTTGTAGACTTTCAGACTACAGCCGGGGGGAAGCCTGATGCCTTTCTCGAGGTCTTTTCGCACGACAGTAAGCAGATTTTGCAACTCCTGCAGAGTCTCCTGGGGGCGGAACCGGTAATACACTTTATCTTCGGCCGCCGTCTGGTTGGTCTCGACGTAGCCCAACATAGGACCAAATACCTTAACCAGCGACAGGGTTTTGTCAGACGGAATCACGATGGGATCAACCAGCAGGATAGTACGGGGAGCGGTCCGATTCGCAAAATAGCCCGAAGCCACCAGTTCCATGAGCAGGGCACCACTGGTCGAAGAACCCAGCAGGCTGATGTTCTGGTAGCCTGCTTTCTCCAGCCGGGCATATTCGTCTGTGATGGCAGCCTGCCAGTCGTGCCAGGTCGATTTCTTGAATTCATCGTAACTGCGTCCGTGACCGCCCAGCAACACCTGCGAAAGCAATAGGTCGGTTCGGCCCGCAGCCCAGGTACGTAGCTCATCCCACTCAAAGGTGGTGGCTGTATAGCCATGGCAGGCAATAAGAACCGGTTTTCGGGCCTGCTCAGGAGTTGGGTTCGGAATTGCTTTTGAGACCAGGTAATTTTCCGGCTTGTAAATCGAGGGGTCAAACAACGTTCCCCCATCGAGCATATCTTTCGTAATAGTGGGCTCCGATGAGCAGGCCACGCCGACGAGCATAACCAGCAGGATACCAATTGTTTTCATTTTAGTTAGTGGTTTTTTTCAGGATATTCCAGGTAATACTCGTCTGCACGAACACCGGGTAAAGCGTACCCGGACCAGTCACGCCATTGCCGGTCAGCAAATTGTAGCCAACCGATGCGTTGATTTTGAGCGGAATGTCGGGGCAGTAACAAAGGCCCAGTTCGGGCGAAGCCAACAGCGAGGTTCTGGGCAGAACGTTGAACATGGCGTCGCCATAATCGGCTTTGAAATAGCCTACGTTCACTTTAGCCATGGGACGAACTAACCAGTTCGGCCGGAAGTAGTAGGCCGCGTGGACTAAAAAATTATCTTGTTTAATGGCGTTGGAGCGGAGGGCCGTACCTAATCGGGATGTCACGTAGCTCAGTCCTACATACAGCCGTCGGCTAACCAGTTTAGGGTTGGTATACTGGACGGTGATGCCATTTTCGGCGTAGAGATTGATAGTCTTCTGAAGCCGGACGCCTACATCCAGCACTGCACCATTGGGTCTTGTTGGGTTATTTTGCCCAATGCAGGAAGAATAAGTCAGCCAGACAAACATAAAGCTCCTCAGGAGTAGGTAAGGTCCTGTTTTTACCAGGTGTGGGAAGCGCATAAACGTTTACGGATAAAATGAGGGCGACGTGGTGCCAGTTCTACGTGACTTTTTTCAATGCATTTCAGGAAACTGCCGATAAGCTATGAATAGTATTTTTAGTCAATCACTATCTGCTAATTGTACCGCAATGGATTTTTAGCCAACGGTTATTTATGGAGTAGCATGACCTGTAACTACAGATTTTTACTCTAAAATTATTCCAGTCAATACAGAAGTCAAGAATTCGTTTTGGGTAAGTATAAGGTGCTACCTCCCGCCCGTGTTTTGGGCGGGAGGGCCGTGAGTCACAAAGTCAATATTACCTGCCTGCTACAAGGCACCCGGTTAACCAGACCATTAGTTTTTAGGCATGTAGTTAACTGGATTGCCCCTTGCTGCCTCTTCATTGATGACTATATTATGGCCTGCCGTAATTAACCACTTGCCATTTTGCTTTAGCATAACAAGGGTTGCTAATTCATGGTCGTCACCCATTTTATTCGTGCCTCTATCCACGCCATCGGGCGGATAAAAAGCGCCTACGCTCCAGAAAAGATGAACGATAGCTATATCGTCTTTCACGAAGCGAATCTGCGTTTGGGACTTTGTCTGCGGAGTGTTTTTGAAAAAGGATTTGTGAAACGTCTCAAGCCCAAACTTATTTTCCTTCTGTCCCCGCCACAAATGACCAACTATGTTCACCCAGTCGAAATCCGGCGTAGTGTAACTGGTTATGTTGTCGAAGTTGTGGCGGTTCCAGTCCGCAATCATGGCATCGATCTGCTCATTGATTTGTGTTTCATCGGTTGCCCGGTTCTGGGCGTTGGCCAGGAAGCTGCCTGCTAGTAGAAAGCAGCATAAAATCAGTTGTTTCATGTCTTTGTGTTTTTTGCACCAAAATTATCCCTGACCGGTAGGATAGAAATAGTACAAAAAAGACATTCTACAGCTGAATGTTCGCCTGCAGGCGATAAGGCGTATTGTTGAGGTCGTTGGTAATGGTTTTTGGTGTTACCCCGGCAAATTCTTTAAAATCCCGTATCAGGTGCATCTGATCGAAATAACCACTTTCATAACAAATGGCGGACCAGCTTAGCTGCGGGTTTGTTTCTCTGATGCGGTATGCATTAGAAAACCGGATGAGCCTGGCAAACAACTTTGGCGGCAACCCAATTCGCTCTTTACATTTTCGCTCAAATTGTTTTAAGCTCAGGCAGGCGGTTGCCGCCACATCGTCAATCGGTAGGTTGCCGTTATGAAGTAGCAGTGCCGAAATGGCCCTGTCGAATGGTTCAGCCTGTTTATGGTGCGATAGCTTCTTCAGTAAGAACCTCTCTACAACAGCCACCAATTGCCGCCAGTCGGTGGTGTTTCTTAGCTGCTCCAGCACGTCATCGGCCTCGCTGCCCAACACATCAGAAACAGAATAACTCTTGTCGATAAGTTGATGCATGGGAACCCCGATGAGTTGGTGGAGGCCTCCCGGCTTAAAACCAACATGGATCATCAAATGCTGGTGGCCCATCTGAATATCAACTCTTGTCAGTTGTGGGCCAACAAGTAAGGCTGATGGGCTAACCGTAAGGTCATTTGTACTGGAAAGTGTTTGTATCGGATCTCGAAGATAAAAAAACAGGCTGTGTTGCGGAGTAGGCGGGAAAGGGTTTATCGGCCTGGAGCTGGTCTGTTCAGTCGTCAAACCGAAAATCATAATTGATTGCACATAAGCCTGTAGTGCATTCGTGGGTATATATGTTTTTATCTCCATTTTAGTAGAGGCAGGATAGCACAGCTGAAGTTGCAATAGATCAACTGGACGTTTGAATGGACTACGGCTGAGTAAGGAGATACCTCCCAAAACAATTCATTCTGTTAAAAATACCGAATTTGCCTAACAGTTAGTCAGAATAAATTCGTCTAAACACAGGTAACAGCGCTTTGAACAGAGTTGACAAAGTGAAATTGTATAGCTGCCTTAGTGAAAAAGTTCACTCCCATGGCTACTAGTATACCAAGCCTTCAGCCAAATCGCTTTAAGCCAGTTCAACTACTAACTGAGTTGGTAATCATCACGCGCAGTCGACAGGGGGTTCTTCGAGCCGAAGCCGATAGGTGGCCCGGTTAGTTAGCTTGACCGACAAAGAAATGGCTGCGGCTTTGGGCCTCTCAGCCTCTTACCTGCATTGCCTGAAACCCGATCAACGCATCAGTCAGGATGCATCTGAACGATTGCTCTTGTTGGAGAATTTGGTTCAACACGCCTTAGATACCTTTGATGGACGAGTAGTTACTGTCGCCGGATGGTTACGTTCCTCGCTCCGGGAGTTGAACTATCAGAAGCTGTTTAAGTTAGTTTTGGCAACGCAAAAGCCGCCCGGTGGGGTTACGCTTTTGTGAAGAAGAAACACACCTCCGACCTGACGGCTTCGCAATGACAAGCTATTGAAAAGCTCACTTGTGTCCAACAAAAAAGTATCCACTCGCTCAAATTGATCGTGGAAGCCATCTTTTATCTGACCAAGAAGGGCAGTACCTGGCGGGATTTGCCCGACCGCTTTCCGCCCTGGCAGACGGTCTACTGGTACTTTAGAAAATAGAGTTATGATGGTAGCTGGGTACTGATTGTCAATGAGTTGACTATGAATCACCGCTTGATGGCAGAGAGAGACAGTCAACCTACAGTGGCCATTATTGATGCCCAAAGCGTCAAAAACTCGGCGACGGCGACTAAGTCGGTGGGCATTGATGGGGGTAAGCTTATCAAAGGTCGCAAGCGCTTCATTCTAGTTGATACGATGGGGCCTTTGCTGTGGGCGGGTGTTCGGCCAGCCATTGTAGCTGATGGCGAAACAGGGATTGGTCTATGGGAGCAGGCCGAGCTTCATAGGGGCTTGGTCGAAGAGGCTATCAAGTGTACGCTGACAGTACGTTTGGCGGGCAATTTAAAGCTCGTCTGGAAGACTATTACGATATGAAAGTGGTCGTCACTCGAACCCCCATCAGCGATCAGTCGGCTGATAGCCCAATGCTTATTCATAAGTGGCGGTGGGTCGTCGAACGTACCTTCAGTTGGTTTGGCAACAACCGGCGGTTAGCTAAAGACTATGAACGCACGACGAACTCAGCCGAAAGTTTTCTTTGGATCGCTCACATTCGTCGAACCCTCAAATGGGCAGGGCGTTAACTAACTCAAACAGCTTCTTACCTAAGGCCGGAGTGAACAAGGCAAGTATACTTGATTTGCCCTGAAGATGCAGAATGTAGAAGGCTGTCGTAAAGAAGCAGACTCAGTAAGAAAAGGGGTAATGCTGATAAGAGAAATGAACGCGGAAACGAAAATTCTTGCATGCATAGAAGCACGGAATATAGTATTGCCGTTTTGTAAAAATAACATCTAAATAAATGTATATATTTATTTATCGTTACATCTTTCTGTCTACAAGGACTTAAACACGCACATGTCGGGGGTTGAGCCAGTAAGTGAGTCCGCCGATTAGAACGATGCCCAGACCGATCAGACTTTCGAGAGGTCGGTCGGTTACGATGAAGACGAGCACAAACAGGCTGAAGATAATGTAGAGCCATTGCAGCCAGGGCCGAAGCGGGCCTGGGAAGTCTGTCGGCTGGCGCGGGGTGCGGAGCAGGCTTGCCACACTCAGCGTCGCCATCAGTTGCAACACAAACGACGTACAGAGCAGCACCTGTTCGAGCGCACCCGAAAAGAGCAGCACCAGCGTAAGGCCGGTTTGCAGCCAGATGGCCCGTACGGGTAGCTGCCGTTCGGTTTCACGACCAAAATACCGCCACAGCGGATAGTCCTGCGCCATACGGCTCGTGACCCGTGCGCCAATCCAGACGTATGAACTCATGGTGGCAATGAGCTGAAAGGCAATTCCCGCGCTGACCCAGCGGCCCGCGGTCGGCCCGAAACGGTTGGCAAAGGCAATTACCGCTACTTCGGCCTGCCCAGACAACTGTGCTACGGACGCCAGTTTTAGAAAGATAACCTGCAAAGCGATATACATGACCGTAACGATGAGCGTACCCAGGAGCAGGGCACGGGGCAGATTCCGGCGTGGATCGCGAATTTCGGCAACAATATAGGCGGCTGCGTTCCAGCCCGTATAGGCGTAGGTGACATATAAGAGCGAGACCGCAAACGAACTCGTGAACACTTCCTGCCTGTAACTATCATCAAACCGGAAGGCGTTGCTCACCGACGCGGGCGCCAGGTAAAATCCAGCCACCAGCACAAGGGCAATAAAGCCGATTTTTAGGATGGTCGTCGCATTCTGAAACACCCGGCTCTGTCGCAGATTAACCGAATGAAGCAGGGCAATGACCAGAATAATACCCACCGTCAGGATGCGGGTGTTGGTCAGGCCAAACGGGTTCAGGTAGGATTCCATTGCTTTTCCCGCAATGGCAACGGGAGCCGCAAACCCACCCACCAGCGATACCCAGGCCGATACGTAGCCCAGCAGCGGATGCAGCGCCCGCGAGATGAAAATGTAATCGCCCCCTTTTTCGTCGGGATAATGCGTGCCCAGTTCGGCAAACGTAAAGGCACCAATCAGCGCCAGAACACCGCCCAGCAGCCACAGCAGCAGAATCGACCAGGTGTTCTGAACGGCCGCTAGCTGAAATCCCAGGCTGGTAAACACGCCCGTCCCGACCATATTGGCAATGACCAGCGAGCAGGCCGTTAGCCAGCCGATTTTATGTCCGGTTTGAGTGGCCATACCATCCGTTAGCCTGTAACGTAATCGGGTTGTGATCTCATCGCGTCAGCAGGCCGGCGTCGAGGACAAACTGCGAGCCCGTAATGTACCGCGCTCCCTCGGAAACCAGATACAGCACCATGGCTGATACGTCTTCCGGTTCCACCCACGGCACGGGCAGCAGATTGCCCGCCGAGCGTTCGGCGATTTCCTGCGTAGTCGTTCCTTCCAGTTCGGCCAGGCCGTCGTTCATGGGGGTATTGACGCCCGTAGGGTGAATCGAGTTCACGCGGATATGATAGGGAGCCAGTTCAATAGCCCAGGATTTGGTCAGGCCAACCAGTCCCCATTTGGAGGCTGCGTAATGGCTGAGTCGGTTCATGCCCCGCAGTCCGGCAATGGATGAGTTGTTGATAATAACCCCCGACCGCTGGTTCATCATGACCGGAATCACCCGCCGAGCTACCAGCCAGGCGCCTTTCAGGTTAATGTCGAGCATGGCGTCCCACTCTTCTTCGGACAGCTCATGGGCCAGACCATAGGCGCAGATGCCTGCGTTATTGAACAGAATATCAATCCGCCCGAAGTCGGCCAGCGCCCGCTCAACGGCGGGCGTAATGTCAGCATCGCGCCGAACATCGCCGGTAACTGTCAGGCAGGCTGTACCTAAGGCTTCCACCTCCCGTTGCAGCGAATCCAGCTCGCTTTCGGAACCGAGGACATAACCGGGGTAGGCGAGGGGCCGGGCAATGTCGAAGGCCACAATCCGAACGCCCTGCTTCGCTAACGCCAGCGCAACGGCCCGTCCCTGACCGTGGGCCGCACCGGTAATGAAGGCAACGTTTCCCTGTAAGTCGGCCATACGGTTATTGATGAGCGGGTTGAGTTAAGGGTAAATACGGCGCTAAATAGTCGTCAATGTCAACCCGCAGCGCATTGTTGAACACGTTAGTGGCGATCATCTGACCCGCAAAGGCTACCAGCACCACGATCTGTGCGTTGGTGTAGCGCTGGCGAAGGGGGGCGTAAAGCCTATCGGGCACTTCGCCTTTGTTCTGGCTTATCGCGCTGCCGAAGTCCAGCAACGCCTGTTCTGATTCGGTGAGCTGCAGATCTTCGGGCCGTTCGCCGTGCTGAATGATAATCCTTCGGAAGAACGTAGTGCAGAGCGGACAGTTTGATCCCTCCGAAATAGCATGGGCGTATAGGTAAGCGAGTCGTTCGCCCACAATCCCGATAACCTCATGATACAGCGGATACCACTGCATATACACCACAAACGCCAGCGAAGAATGGCTCAGCGTGGCCTTCATGTTAGTGATCCGGCTGCCGGGGTAATCGGCGATGTGCTGCGCCCAGGCCGCTTTAAGGTCATCGGAGGCTTCAGTTTCGGAAAGAGGATGAATGCGGGGCATGGCTATTGCTTAATTAGCTTAAGTTGAGCGTTGAGGCACGTTATGTTAAAGCGCCGAAAGCCGTTCGCCGGCTCGTTTGAGCGTGTCGTCGTCTTTGGCAAAGCAGAACCGCAGGATATGGTAATCGTTCCGGTCGTGATAGAACACCGACGTTGGAATGGATGCAACACCAATGTCGTGAGTTAGCCGAACGGCCAGATCATAGTCGGGTTCGTCGGTAATAGCAGCGTAGGATACATTCTGGAAAAAAGTACCCTCGGTCGGCGTAAAGCGGAATCGTGACCCGGCAATAGCCTGTAGGAACAGATTCCGTTTCTGCTCGTAAAAATCGGCCAGTTCCAGATACGGTTCGGGTCGGTTCATATACTCGGCCAGCGCATACTGCATGGGCGTTACGACACTGAACGTAACGAACTGGTGAACTTTCCTGAACTCGGCGGTCAGCTCGTTCGGGGCCAGGCAGTAGCCGATCTTCCATCCGGTAACGTGGTAGGTTTTGCCAAACGAGCTAATGACGAACGTACGCTCCTGAAGGGTCGGGTGGCTCATCAGGGAATGGTGCGCCCGGTTGGATTCGCCGTTACGGTCGAAGACAATATGCTCGTACACCTCGTCGCTCACCAGAAAGATATTCCGGTCGCGCACCAGCGCGGCCAACTGGTTCAGGTCGTCGCGGGTCCAGACGCGCCCGGTAGGGTTATGGGGCGTATTAACGATGATTAACCGCGTTTTGTCGGTGATCTTTTCCTGTACCGCCAGCCAGTCTGGCGCGTAGTCGGGGGGCGTCAGCGTAACGTAAACCGGGATGCCGCCAGCCAGTTCGATGGCCGGAACGTAACTGTCGTAAGCCGGTTCGAACACCAGCACCTCATCGCCCGGCCGCACGACGGTCGTAATAGCCGCAAATAGGGCTTCGGTCGCGCCCGACGTAACGGTAATTTCGTGGTCAGGGTGGTAGCTGATTCCGTAAACCTCGGCGGTTTTCCGGGCGATGGCTTCGCGCAGAACCGGCACCCCCGGCATCGGCGCGTATTGGTTATGCTCCTGCCGCATGGCCCTGGCCACCAGATCGGTCAGCACCGGGTCCGGCTCGAAGTTGGGAAACCCCTGCGAAAGGTTAAGCGCGCCCGTATCCAGCGCCAGCTTCGACATGACGGTGAAAATGGTTGTGCCGACATGGGGCAGCTTGGATACGAGGGCGGGTTGCGAAGACGTAAGCATCATACCGACAAAATAAACCATTATTTGTTAGCCATGTGTCAGCGGGATGGTAGGAGTCAGACTAAAAACATCCGCCAGCGCGCGCCGGGCCGCGTGGTAGCCGCACATACCATGCACCCCACCCCCCGGTGGTGTCGACGATGAACAGATATAAACGCCTTTGGCCGACGTTCGGTAGGGCGACAGCCTCAGGACGGGACGGGTAAATAACTGCCTGATGTCGATAATACCCCCGTTGATATCTCCGCCAATGTAGTTTGGGTTATAAGCCTCAATCTGGCTTGTGTTCATCGTGTGGCGAGCCAGAATCCGGTCACGAAAACCCGGTGCAAACCGCTCAACCTGCCGCTCAATCGCGTCGGTTCGGTCCACCGTCGAGCCGTTCGGAACGTGACAATAGGCCCAGGCCGTGTGTTTGCCGGCCGGAGCCCGCGAAGCGTCAAATAAACTTTGCTGCGCCAGGAGCACAAACGGTCGGTCGGGGTGCTGACCGCTGGCCGTAGCCTGTTCGGCCGCAACAATTTCTTCGAGCGTATTACCCAGGTGGATTGTTCCGGCCTGTTGACATTCGGGTGCCGTAAACGGAATCGGTCCGTCGAGCGCCCAGTCGATCTTAAAGACGCCCATGCCGTACCGAAACCGTTCAAGCTGTTTTCGGTACAAAGGAGACAGCCTATCGCCGGCCAGTTGCAGCACCTGCTTTGGCGTTACGTCCAGCAGCACTGCCCGCGCTGGCGGCAGTTGATTCAGCGATTTAACGACTGTGTTAGTTTCGATTTGTCCGCCCAGCGAGAGAAAATACGACGCCAGCGCATCGGCAATGCGTCGGGAGCCGCCAATGGGAACTGGCCAGCCACGCAGATGTCCGGCCGTCATCAACACCAGCGCAAAGGCCGATGTTGCCAGATTGGTGAGTGGCTGAATGGAATGGGCCGCCATGCCCGCCAGCAGCCCGCGGGCTTCAATTGTTCGGAAGCGTCTGGCCAGATGCACGATAGAAGGCAACGCATCCAGACCAAACCGGGCCATAGCGAGAGGGTGCTTGGGGAATCGGAGCGGGCCCATTACATCGGCCGCCATCGTTGGCCAGTCGCGTACCAGTGGCTGCAGAAGCTCCAGATAGGTCTGTTCATCGGCACCCAGTGACCGGGCCGTTTTGGTTAACGAAGGTCCAAGCGCGGTTGCGATGCCTCCGTCGAACGGATGGGCCGCCGACAGGGGCGGGTAGCTGAACGCCAGGCCATGTTCGGCCAGGGGCAGGCTCTGAAAAAATGGTGATCCGGCGGCCAACGGGTGAATCGCCGAGCAGATGTCGTGGACGAAACCCGGCCGCGTTAGCTCTGCCGAGCGCATTCCGCCCCCAATGTCGGCTTTAGCTTCGAGCACCAGCACCGATAAGCCAGCGTGCTGTAAGGTTATTGCCGCAGCCAGCCCGTTTGGACCTGATCCAACAACAACCGCATCATACGCTGTCTGACTCACACGGGTTCGGTTTATCGAGTTGAGAGCTGTCTTGTTAATTCGGGAATCTACTCAGAATAAGCAAATAGAACAGAAAGGGTTTATTTTGAAGGGATGGAAGTTTATGTCTATAATCATAGTCTACTTTTATCCATGTCAACAAAACGGCTTATGAACCGGGTCAATACCCAGGTATTGACCCGGTTCATAAGCCAGCAAGTGCATATCGTTTATTGGTTCCTTAGTTTATAGAGGTCTAGCTGTAATCGTGTTACCTGATTGCGGCAATAGGTTTGCTGGTTCGTGGGTGCGTGCGCGTCCTGCAAATAATCCAGTAACTGAAGCCATTCGTGCAGGTGGCGTTCGGTTAAAGCTAATGGCGTCATATCAGAAGCAGATACTGACGGCTGATTCATCGGTTGGGTTTCCATGGCTCTTCGTCGTTATGGGATACAACCCAGTTAGTTCAGACCCGATAAATGGTCTTACCAGGACAGAAAGAACTCTTAACCAGGAGCAATGTTTTTTCGAAGCTGGCCCGACTGCGATTTAAAAGCGCCTACGGGGTTTCGATTGAGGAAAAGGTTAGCCCCCGAGGGCGTTCAAGAAAAAAACGGGTTTGTGTGTTTATCTCAGTGATAATGCCGTTTAAAGAAATCGAGCGCGTTGGTACCCATAAACCGGGCCACAATCTCATCTTCGTGCAGACGATTCGAGGCATTCCGCAGCGGTGGTGCGTTTCGCATGTAGTTGTGGACGTGCATCAACAGAAAGGCATCCAGTTCGGGAAATTCACGGTGGGTCCAGTAGCCGTTAATTGGGTTTACAATCCCGTCGTAATCTGTCCCCAGACAGATGTTACCCCAGGCAAACAGATCGTGCTGATCGAGTAGTTCAGCAATATGTTTGATCTGCAGCCAGACCAGTTCAGACCACGAGAACAGAATATCCCGCCGGTTGATGTGACCCCGGGCATGGCGCAGTGCACTTTCACTACCAATGCGCCGTTCGTCCAGCTGAATTCCGAAAAGCCCACCCGAGCGGGCTACGCGCAGGATTTCTTCATCTGAGAAATTAATGGGATGATCGTGATAACGATTCCGGTCTGTATCGTTGCCGCGAACACAGCCGTGGCTGACGATTATCGGGATATTCTGCGTGCCGAAATCCGCATCCAGAATCTCGAAATAGCGTTTTCTGGAAGCCTCACTCATATGCTTGATATCAATCAGGATGCGTGGCCCGTTGGCTGTGTCCAGTAGAGCGCGTACTACTTTCTCCCCCAATTGAGTAAAGCCTTCGTTCAGGCCTTCCTGTTGATCAAGCGCCTTCTTGAGCGCTCCCGTCAGGCTTTCGGCATGGCCGCAGAGTTCATTGTAGAAGTGATGCGCAAGGGTGATGAACAAGGGGCGGTGTTCCCATTTTTTTACGTTCGCAATATTTTCCAGAATGCTCGCTTCAACACCTTTATTGTCGATTCCGCAGCTAAATACGTGTGCTCCTTCAATGGATAGCATTACGGCCAGCGTAATGACATCGGGGGTATCGGTATTTTTTACCAGCGTCTCAACATCTTCATAATTCTTGGTTAAGACATATCGGGCTTTCTGGCCTCCGGACAGTTCAATGACCTTACCGTCCATTTCACGCATGAAAGCGTATTGCTCATTGAGCTCCGTGCAATAGCTATCTGATGACGTGATCGCCTGAACCCGGTCAATGTATTTCTTGCCAAAAGCCGTTGCCAGATTTATTGCCTCATCGGCGGGTACACCCGTCCCGAGTTTATTCCGGCAAAAGCCCCGTTCAAGCGGGTAAAGAGAATTGACTACAACCCGAACGTTACCCCGGCCTGAAGCGGTCAGGTCAGCCTGCCGAAAGCGGGTAAGCGTCAGTATAAAATTCTGCAGCTTATCTAGTAGCGTGGGTGGGTCATGATGCCAGATACTGGTTCTATTATCACGCGATGGACTCTGGTGACTTTTAGGCTGACTCTGGCCGAATGGCTTCGAATAAGGGTGGCAGTGAATATCAACAAACGTATCCATTTTATGAAGATTTAGGAGTTAGGAGAAATAAAGAAGACTGATAGCCAAAGGAATAACTATTCACAAAGAGCGTCAACGGGAGAAAGACTGTAATTAGTAATCGGTATGACAGCCAGTTAGATACCGGCCTGCATTCTTTAGGAAAACGGATTTTTAATAAACCATGAAGTAGCCCAATCCCTGGACTTCCTTTTCTGGCTGACTGGGCTTTGTGACCTGGTCGAGTTCCTAACCCCTTGACTATCCATGAATAACCTGCCCTTATTCGACCTTGGCGTTATTGTTGCCTATCTGGTAGCGATGGTGCTGGTTGGGGTTTATTTTTCCCGAAAAAATAAAAACGCTGACCAGTTTACCAGGGCATCGGGGCTCATTCCGGGCTGGGCTACGGGCCTGTCTATCTATGCTACGTTTCTGAGCAGCAACACCTTTCTGGGCGTACCGGGGAAAGCCTACGGGGGCAACTGGAACTCGTTTGTCTTTAGTTTATCCATGCCGCTGGCGGCTTACGCGGCTTCGCGGTTTTTTATCCCTTTCTACCGACGCACCGGCGAAATATCGGCCTACACCCACTTCGAGCACCGCTTTGGCCCTTGGGCCCGGACCTATGCAGTCGTCTGTTTCCTGCTGACCCAACTGGCCCGAATGGGCTCCATCTTTCTGGGAATTGCCCTGAGTCTGCAGGCGCTTACCGGCTTTTCGATGCAGACAATCATGCTGGTAGTGGGCGTTTGCATTATCTTGTACACCGTAATGGGCGGTATGGAGGCCGTAATCTGGACGGAAGTAGTGCAGGCCGTCGTCAAAACCTTTGGTGCCCTGCTCATTCTCTACCTGATTGTGCAGGCCATGCCTGGGGGCGTGTCAACCATTGTGGATATTGGAGCTCAAAACGATAAGTTTAGCCTGGGTAGCCTGTCGGCTGATTTTACGCAGTCGACGTTTTGGGTGGTGCTGCTGTACGGCTTTTTTATCAATCTGAACAATTTCGGGATGGACCAGAACTACATCCAGCGGTACCACACCACGGCCTCGGCCAAGGAAGCGTCGAAGTCGCTCTGGCTCTGCGTCTGGCTTTACGTGCCCGCGTCGCTGCTATTTTTTATTATCGGCTCCTGCCTGTTCGCCTACTACCAGGTCCACCCCGAATTCATCGACGCCATCAGGCAGAAAGTAGCCCTCGACCGGCTGCCCGCTACGGCATCGGCTGCCGAGGTGTCGCGGCTGGCGGCTACCCTCCAGCCCGCCGACTATGGCGATAAGGTAATGCCACATTTCATGGTGACCAACGTGCCGACGGGGCTGATGGGCCTGATTATTTCGGCCATTCTGTCGGCGGCTATGAGTACCATCAGTTCAGGAATGAATGCGTCGGCAACGGTCTTTACGGAGGATATCTACAAACGATACATCAGCCCGAGCCCATCCAGCCGGAAGCAATTGATGCTTCTGCACGTCGCCACGGTGGTGGTGGGCCTGCTTGGCCTGACTGCGGGCCTGGCCATGATTGGGGTAAAAAGTATTCTGGATACCTGGTGGACACTCTCCGGTATTTTTGCGTCCGGCATGCTGGGACTCTTCCTGCTGGGCCTCATCAGCCGACGCACCAACAGCCACGAAGCGCTCCTTGCTACGGCCATTGGCGTGCTGGTGATTCTGTGGATGACGTTCTCGGGCCAGATTCCCGATGAGTATGGTTACCTGCGTAATCCCCTGCACAGCAACATGATTATCGTGATCAGTACGCTCACCATTTTTCTGGTGGGCGTTGTGCTGACTAAACGTAAAGGCCATACGGCTCCCCATTCCCAACAAGATACGGTACTCTCCAATGACTAAGCCAGAAACAACACGCAAAGGGTTCATTCCGGTTATGCTCACGCCGTTTACGGCAAATGGCTCCGTTGATTTTGACGCCCTGACCCGGCTCACCGAATTTTATCTGCAGGCCGGTGCGGCCGGTCTATTTGCCAATTGCCTGTCGAGCGAGATGTTCGAACTGACCCCGGCCGAACGCCTGGAGGTGATTGCCCACGTGATCAAAGTAGCCAACCGAGCCGTACCGGTGGTGGCTACGGGAACCTTCGGTGGCCCTATCGACGAACAGGCTGATTTTGTGAAGCGCGTTCACGACACCGGCACGGAAGCCGTAATTCTGATTACGGGGCTGCTGGCTAAAGAGACCGAGCCTGATTCCGCTTTTGATGAGCGTGTTTTTCAACTGCTGGACCAGACGCCCGGCATCCCGGTGGGTTTTTATGAATGCCCCGTACCGTACAAACGCCTGATCGCGCCCGAACAGTTAGGGCGGTTTGTGGCAACGGGGCGGGTTATCTACCACAAGGACACTAGTCTTGACCTCGGGCAGATTACCGAGAAGCTGCGGCTGGCATCACGGCCCGGTTTTGGTTTGTACGATGCCTACATGGTCCATGCCGTGGAGTCGCTCAAAGCCGGTTCGGCGGGGCTGTCCTGCATACAGGGGAATTACTTCCCGGAATTGATCGTCTGGCTCTGTCAGCACTACAACAACCCCGATCAGCAACAAGAAGTAGCAAAAGTGCAGCAGTTCCTGATCCATAATATGGACGTCATGCACAACGTCTACCCCATTGTATCGAAATATTTTCTGCAGCTACGCGGCTTCGATATGTCGACCGTTACCCGCCGGGACGTTGGCACGTTCACTCCTGAAATTGCCCGTCAGGTTGAGCGGCTCTATGCCGACTACACCCAGTTAAAGGACGAGCTGGAATTAAGTGTAGTTTAAAAATGGGTAGACTTGAGACGGCCGTTTACGTCTTATACCCTGTTCTGTGAGTAGCGTTGCTATCCGTAGAGAATAGCCAATAATAAAAATCCCCACTCAATTGAGTGGGGATGAATGAGCCTCCTACGGGATTCGAACCTGCGACCTACGCATTACGAATGCGTCGCTCTACCAGCTGAGCTAAGGAGGCTTTTGCTGTGTTTGCGGGTGCAAATATACGCGGTCGGAATTTAATAACGCAAGTATCCGTTCTATTTTTGGTAAATTTGCGTCCATGATTTCCATCACGAACCTCTCGTATTATCTCGGCAGCCGCGCCCTCTATGAAAACGCTTCGCTGCACATTAAGCCTAACCAGAAAATCGGTCTCATTGGTCTAAATGGCACCGGCAAGTCCACGCTGCTGCGCATCATCAATGGCGAATACCAGCCCGATGGCGGGACCATTTCCAAAGCAGGCGATGTGACGCTGGGCTTCCTAAACCAGGATCTGCTGAGTTACCAGACTGACGATTCCATCCTGTCGGTTGCGATGCAGGCGTTTGAACGGCAGAATAAATTGCAGACCCAGATCGATGAGGTACTCCACGAAATGGAGACCAACTACCGCGACGAACTGGTCGATAAGCTGGGGAAATTGCAGGAAGAGTTTGAAGCCCTGGACGGGTATACGGTACAGTCGCGGGCAGAAGAAATAATGGAAGGGCTGGGCTTCTCAACCGATGATCTGCAAAAGCCGCTCCGGCAGTTTTCGGGGGGCTGGCGGATGCGCGTTATGCTCGCTAAGCTGCTCTTGCAGAAGCCCTCTCTGCTGATGCTCGATGAGCCAACCAACCACCTTGACCTTCCGTCGATTCAGTGGGTTGAAAAATATATTCAGACGTATGAAGGAGCCGTTATCGTTGTCTCGCACGACCGGGAGTTCCTGGATAACGTCATTGACGTAACGGTGGAGGTCGCTAATGCCAAGTTGAATTATTACGCGGGCAACTACTCGTTCTACCTGGAAGAGAAAGCTCTACGTAACGAAATTCAGAAAGGCGCCTACGAAAACCAGCAGGCTAAAATCCGGCAGACCGAGCGCTTCATCGAACGGTTCAAAGCCCAGGCGACCAAAGCCAAGCAGGCGCAGAGCCGGGTAAAACAACTGGCCCGCATGGATCGCATTGATGACGTAATTGACGAGTCGGCGCGGGTGAACTTCAAATTCCAGTTCTCTACCCAGCCCGGTCGGCATATCCTGCATCTGGATGATATTACGAAAGCGTACGGTCCGAAGCGGATTCTGACCCGTGCCGATATCCGGCTCGAACGGGGCGATAAAGTTGCCTTGATTGGTGCCAACGGTCGCGGTAAATCGACGCTGCTGCGCATCATTTCAGGTTCGGAACCGGTCAATGAAGGACGTCGGCAGTTGGGTCATAATGTTTCGTTCAGCTTCTACGCCCAGCACCAGCTGGAGTCGCTGAGCGTAGAGGATACGTTGCTGGACGAATTGAAACATGCTAACCCAACCAAGACTGAAGGCGAACTGCGGGGGGTTCTGGGCTGCTTTCTGTTCTCCAATGATGAGGTCTTCAAGAAAATTAAGGTTTTGTCCGGGGGCGAAAAGTCGCGGGTAGCGCTGGCAAAGGTGTTGTTGTCACAAGCCAATTTCCTGCTGCTTGACGAGCCGACCAACCACCTGGATATGCAGTCGGTCAACATCCTGATCCAGGCGCTGGAACAGTATGAAGGCACGTACGTGGTGGTTTCTCACGACCGCTACTTCGTGTCGCAGATTGCCAACAAGATCTGGTATATCGAAGACGAGCAGATTAAAGAATACCCCGGTACCTACGATGAGTATGAGTGGTGGATGGAAGAGCGGAAAGCGGAGGGGACAGGCCCTGCGACGCAGAGCAATGAACAACTGCGGGAGACGCCCAAACCCCAGGCCCCCGGCCCTAAGCCCCAATCAACCGATGAGGAGCGGAAAGAATGGCAGCGAACTCTGAAGAAACTAACCCAGCAGGCGGAAGAATCCGAAACGAAGATTGGTCAGCTTGAAGAACGGAAAAAACGGCTTGAGGCCGAACTGGCCGATCCGGCTACCTACGGTGATGATAAACTGATGCAGGCCAAAAACGATGAATACCGTCGCGTAATGGTCCAGATCGATCAGCTTCAAAATGAATGGGAGACCGCCATGCTGGAAGTTGAAGAGTGGGAGAAGAAACTGAATTGACAGGTATTGAGATATTATTGAAAAGCCGGGCGTATTTACTGCGCCCGGCTTTCTTATGGATGGGCAGACTTGGCCTGGTTGCTTTGCCCGGCGTCTATAGAGACTGTTCCGCTACGACCGACGGTTTAAACGTTTGCGAAACGGTTGTTCGGATGCCTTTACAGATTGAATCGATGGGCAGGTCGTTGGCATCCTCGCCGAAGGGGTTCTCAATTTCTTCGGCAATGATTTCTAGACTGGCCAGCACGTAAAAGACGAATACAACGAATGGAATGACGAGATAGTGCAGGTTCGAGACGTAGCCGAGCGGTAACGTCAGGCAGTAGATGAAAATAAACTTTTTAATGAACGAGCTATACGAATAGGGGATAGGGGTGTTCCGGATGCGCTCGCAGGCTCCGCAGATGTCCATCAGGGATTGCACCTCCGGGTTAACCACTAACACGTGTTCGGGTAGGAATAGGCCCTGGCGCTGGGCTTCGTTGATCCTGCCGAAAATAGCCATGGCAATCTGCTGTGGTACGTGTTCATTGGGCTGCAGGTGCGCCAGAACAAACGAGGGCGTCGGCTGAAACTCGTCCTCAATGGGCAGGTGTCGCAGATGATTTTTTAGGGCGAAGGCAAAGTTGGGAATCATAGCCTGAAAGAACAGCCGGGCCTCGGTTTGATCCGGGCCGAGCAACTGATGCAGTTTCAGAGACAGGTTCCGGCTGTTGTTGACCAAAGCGCCCCAGAGCTTTCGACCTTCCCACCAGCGGTCATAGGCGGTGTTTGTACGGAACACCAGCAGCATGGAAATAACAAAACTAAGCAGTGTATGCAGGATAGACAGGTTCTTCAGGTGGAGGTTATCACTGAAGCCGACGATTTCAATTAAATGGACAACAACGAACGAATAAATTCCAACGCCGATTAGCGCGGGCAGGAGTTTACGGACGGTATCGGCCCGGTTAAACGCAAGAATAAATTGAAGCCATTCTTTAGGATTGTAGTCTACCATACGATTATTCAGCTCTGACGTAACGCAATCTTACTGATTTTGCACAACTATAGCGACGTCCGGGCGTTTACTTACCACTTCTCTGACCGAAATTAACGCTGAATGATTACGTTTCGCCAACTGATTGCTTTTTTCGTAACGGTCCTGATAACAATTACTGGGTTTGCCCAGCCGCTTCAGACAATTGATCGAATTTATGACCCGCGGATTCAGACGGTGCTGTTGTTTCCGGTGGTGGGGGGCAATCCAAACGATCCGGCCCTGACGCTGAACCCACCCGTTATTGCCCTCGATGAACAGGTACCGCTTCAACTGGAGTTCGACGATCTGACGGCCAACTACCGGTCGTTCCGCGCCCGGCTCATTCATTGCAATGCCGACTGGCAGCGTTCGGTGCTCAATGACATTGAGTTTACGTACGAGTACAACGACAATCCTATCACAGACTATCAGACGTCTATCAATACCAAGATTCCGTATTACCACTACCGCTTCACCATTCCGCGGGTGAAACTGCCCGGCAATTACTTACTGGTGGTGTATGACGAGCGAAACCGCGACAATATTCTCTTTACGCGCCGGTTCAGCACTTACCAGAACCGCATCAACGTGAACGCAGCTGCGCGCTTTTCAACCGATCCGTCGCGGCAGTTCAGCGATCAGCAGATTGATCTGGCGATTGATTATAAAGGCTATCAGGTTATTTCGCCCCAGGACGATTTCCGGGTGGTTATTCGCCAGAATTATCGCGACGACCGGACCATCCGGGGCCTACGTCCAACCAACGTTCGGGCGTTCGATCAGGTGCTGGAGTTTCGCCTGGTGGATCTGAGCAACACCCTGCCGGGCGGCAACGAGTTCCGGTTTTTCGATACGCGAACGATGCTGTCCCGCGCTAACTACATCGATCGTATCGACCGGCCCGCCGATCGGAACATTGCCTACGTGCAGGTCGGTCAGCCCCGCAGTCGGGGTGCTTACATCCAGAGCGATGATTTCAACGGGATGTTTGTGATTGACCACCGGGAAACGGGCAATGGCGCAACGAACGGCGATTACGTAGAAATGATTTTTACGCTGCGCACGCCGAACGTATCGGGCGCAGACGTTTACGTCAACGGTGCGTTTAACTTCTGGCGGCTCGACGACCGGAACCGCATGACGTTCGATCCGGCGCTGGGGGCTTATCAGGCGTCGATTCTGCTCAAACAGGGCGTATACAATTACGATTACGCCGTCCTGACAACTGGCGCGCAGCCCAAAGTCGATGAGGCTTATATTGAAGGTAGCTACTCAGCCACCGAGAATGATTACGAAGTATTCGTGTATCACCGCCCTCCCGCAGCCCGCGCCGACCAGTTGGTAGCCTACCGACGGCTGGGCGTGAACAAGCGTAAATAAAGCTGGTTGTTGCTAACGGTTAAAACGTAAGAAGGGCGGCTAATCCAGCATAAATGTCTGGATTAGCCGCCCCTTTGTTAATCCGGTAGCGAAGATTAGGCTCCATGTAGAAACTCCATAATATCGCCGTCCTGCACGATGTATTCCTTACCTTCAACAGCCAGTTTACCGGCTTCGCGGACGGCGGCTTCGGTCTTGAACTGCTCGAAATCGGGGAGCTTCATGACCTGCGCCCGGATAAACTTTCGCTCAAAGTCGGAGTGGATCACGCCCGCAGCCTGTGGGGCTTTCCAGCCCCGGTGAATGGTCCAGGCCCGAACCTCCTTTACGCCCGCTGTGAAATACGTAATCAATCCCAGCAGCTTGTACGACGCCTTTATGAGCTTGCTCAGACCCGATTCGGTCAGGCCGTATTCGCCCAGGAACATTTCGCGCTCTTCCGGGTCTTCCATCTCGGCGATCTGTGATTCAATGCCGGCACTGATAACGATTACTTCGGCACCTTCATCTTTCACAGCTTCCTGCAGCGCATCAGAATAAGCATTGCCATTGGGCAGCGAGCCTTCGTCTACGTTGGCGACGTAAATAACGGGTTTCACCGTCAGCAGCGAGATATCGCCAATGGCCGCTTCCCGTTCTTCGGGCGAGACCTGTACCGTCCGGGCGCTTTTGCCGGCTTCGAGTGCTGTTTTATACTGTTTCAGAATTTCCAGTTCGGCTTTCGCCTTGGCGTCACCTACGCGGGCGGCTTTGTCGATCCGCTGAATTTTTTTGTCGACCGACTCCAGATCTTTTAGTTGCAGTTCGGCATCAATAATCTCTTTGTCGGCAACGGGATTGACCTGGCCTTCTACGTGTACGATGTTTTCGTCTTCAAAGCAGCGGATGACGTGGACAATAGCATCAACCTCGCGAATATTGGCCAGGAATTTATTCCCCAGCCCCGCGCCCTGGCTGGCACCTTTTACCAGACCGGCGATGTCGACAAACTCGATGATCGTCGGAACAACTTTCTGCGGTTTCACCAGCCCTTCGAGCGTGTTCAAACGTTCGTCGGGTACCGTAACAACCCCAACGTTGGGTTCTATTGTACAGAAGGGGTAGTTGGCCGCTTCGGCCTTCCCGCTGGAAATAGCATTAAACAGCGTAGACTTACCTACATTCGGCAAGCCTACGATTCCACATTGTAAGCCCATAAGTGATTGAGTGAAAGAGCGAATGAGGGAATTCGCCAGCGCAGGCTGCTCTCCCGATCATGCATTGCTCATTCACTAATTAGTTTTCCACAAATTTACAACAAAAAAAGCCTTCGGCATGAACCGAGGGCTAACTGAGTTTTGGCCAGTCTGGGCCGGGCGTTGATCGGTAAACTAAGAGAGTAAATGGTGTGTCATTCCGGAATTGGTTAGTCCCATTTTAATTCACTGGCAAAATCATCCTGTTCGTCGCGTTCGCGCTGAGCAAACTGACTGAAGTCCACGTCGGGCATTAACTCGGTTTTCACGTGGCCAACTGTTTCCTGCAGGGCCTCAATAAACTTGTCAAAGTCTTCTTTGTAGAGAAACATCTTGTGTTTTTCATACACGAACCCTTCGCCCTGGGGGTGCCGACGGCTTTCGGTTATGGTCAGATAATAGTCGTTGGTGCGGGTCGATTTGACGTCAAAAAAATACGTCCGTTTACCCGCCCGAACCCGCTTCGAGTAGATTTTCTCCCGTTCTCTTTCGTCCACAATCAGTGAGGTTTAGTGCCTTCGTTTTTGCTAAAGTACGGTCAATTGAATCAGAACAAAAACAAATCGACAACTATATTTCGTGGTGAAATAACCCCAAAAAATACTAGAGTTGTGGAGACCATTCCACAGTTTTTTTGCTAATCGCTTGGTAGTAAGGTCTCTGTGTACTATCTTTGTTAAATAGGAATTGCACTTTTTGGGGATGGAGCCCTGGCGTTAGGTCCTGGTTTTTGCTCCGTCTAATCTTCTAAACGTAACCAAAAGCTGTATGAGTTTAATCATGTCCCTTATGTTGTTTTTTGGCAACATGAAACCGACGGAGGCTCTTCCGAGCCTCATACAGAAAGGCAAAGCGTCTTTTTACTCCAAGAAGTTCAATGGTCGCAAGACGGCATACGGTGAACGCGTTTCGTCAGAATCGCTCGAAGGTGCTCATCGTTCCCTGCCGTTGAATACGTTGGTCGAGGTCACGAACTTAGACAACCAACGCTCGGTAATTGTACGAATCAATGATCGGGGACCTTTTTCCAAAGGCCGTGTGATTGACCTCACGCACGCTGCCGCCCGTGCCCTGGGCATGGTTTCCAAAGGCGTCGCGAATGTGTCGCTGCGGGTTGTCGGCAAGGGCCGTTTTGCAGCCCTCGCGTCTGCATCGCCCGTGTTCACTACACCGGATTCATACCAGCCGCTGCTGGAGCCGATGTTCTAAGACCAACCGAACCGTTTGTCAGTACCCATTGCATTGTGCAATTCCTATAGGGCTGTCGGACGGTTCGGTTTTTTTATGCCCTGGCATTGGCAAAGTGGTTGGTTTTAACGAAGTTTATTCAATGAAACAACCCTTGAACCTGGGCCAGGTACGTTCCTTCGGTAACGTTGAATTTCTGGCCCGCCAGTTAGTCGAAGGTTTTATTACGGGTCTGCACAAATCGCCCTTCCACGGTTTCTCGGTGGAGTTTGCCGAGCACCGGCTCTATAATACCGGCGAAACCACGCGGCACATCGACTGGAAGGTCTTCGGAAAGACCGAAAAGCTGTTCGTTAAACGCTACGAGGAGGAAACGAACCTGCGCTGCCACCTGCTGATCGATACGTCGTCGTCCATGTATTACCCGGAGTCGAACTACGGGAAGATGACCTTCAGCGTGATGGCAGCGGCCTGTCTGGCTTATATGCTCCAGCGGCAGAAAGACGCCGTGAGCCTGACGACCTTCGCCGACACGATTGATCTGCAAACGCCCGTTAAATCGACGCCTTCGCACGTGCACAAGCTGTTTACGCAGCTGGACCAGTTGATGCAGCAACCCAAGCCCTTACGGAAGACGTCGGCGGCCGACGTAATTCATCAGGTGGCCGAGAAGATCAACAAGCGCTCGCTGGTAATTATTTTCAGCGATATGTTCGATAATACCGAAAAGGCCGATACGCTGTTTTCGGCGCTGCAGCACCTGCGGCATAATCTGCATGAAGTGCTACTCTTTCACGTTACGGACAAGAAAACTGAAGAGGATTTTGCGTTCGACGAGCGACCCTACGAGTTCATTGATCTGGAAACGGGCGAAAAGGTAAAACTTCAGCCGGGGCAGGTTCGCGAGACGTATCAGCAGGCGGTAAAGTCTTATTTCCAGGATCTGAAAATGCGCTGTGGTCAGTACAAGATCGACTTCATCGAAGCCGACATCGCTCAGGGTTTCGATCAGATTCTGACCTCGTACCTGGTGAAGCGCACCAAGATGCGGTAAGTTAGATAGCGGGTTTAACCCCCGCTGTTATTTGCCGGTCTGGTCGTGCGCTGCGTCGACGGGTTTGGATTCCGGCGAGCCTTTCTGACGCAGATAAATAGACAGCACGACGATCGATAGTACCGATAAAAACTCACTCTGCCAGTTTTGCAGCGACTGAAACCAAAATTCATTCGTACCCAGAAACTGCCATACGGAGAGCAGCTCGGGTTTACCTTTCAGAATCTGCTGGGTATTATACTCTCTGACGCCCCCGATCGCGTGCAGGCAAAACGAAAGCCCGAATAAAACGAAAAAGGCAAGACTAAGGGAGTTCTGATACAGCTTCAGGACCCAGCCACCCTGTCGAACTGGCCAGGGGGCCCCCGGCCGCGTAGGCGAAGGTTCCCGGTCGACTTCTTCGGGTTTGTCCAGACTTTTCGACTCCGAAGACCCTTTCTGATAAAGCGATACGGTCAGGATGACGTATAACCCCATCTGAAGAAACTCGCTTTCCCAGTTCTCAAAAACGGCCTCCATGCAGTGACCGCTGGTGATGTAGGCAGCAAAGCCGATGGGAGCCCTACCAAAATCGCTGAGTTCTTCATTGAAATTATACCAGCCCACAACGATCTGGCCTGCTAAGGTCAATACCGTAATCAGGGTGAAAAATAAAGAAAGGCCGTTCTCGCGTAAAAATTTTTTCATAGAAATAAGTTGCTCCTTTAAATGTGTATAGGTCAGGCATGTGCTGCCTAATAACCATACGTAGCGTGCGAATCAGCCTATACCCATCAGCCCAGCCTCTTACCGAAACCTGATTCATCAACGGTTTTTTTACGCCGTGTAAGATATAACGCTTAATCGGTAAAAAAGACAAAATGCCACCACGAGCCAGCTGAACTCATAGTAGCATTTTTAACCGAAGCGCGGCAATCGTACGCCTAGAGAAGCATTCCTATTTCTTTACACCCGTCTTTACCGATGCGGTGACCGGTTTTTTTACCGTTTCCTGCTGCCGTTTGTGAAAGAGCATGAAGTCTTCAATCTGCTCGACGGGCAGTTTGCGGGCAATGATCTTTTTGTTCTTGTCGAGCATGTAGATGGTCGGCGTGGTCCAGACGTCATACTGACGCCGGTAGTCGGTGCGGTAAGAATAATCGTAACCGTTGATTGCCTTGCCGAGCTTAAACTCGCGGATAAATTTCTTCCATTCTTCGGGCGTCTGGTCGATGGCGATGGCTACCACCTCAACACCTTTACCTTTATACGTATCTACAAACTTCTGCAGTTTGGGCGCACTCTCGCGGCAATGGCCGCAGTGCGGATCGTAGAAGTAAACGACCGTATAATCGGCCTTGATGTTCTGGAAGGGAATCGCCCGACGAAGCGTATCGCTGACGGCCGGTGTTGGCAGAACCTTACCGACCAGGGTCGGCTTAAGCGATTTCACCCGTTCGCCGATGTTCCGGATTGTCGACGAGTCCGAAACGGGCATAATCCCGGTGGCGTAATATTTTTCGAACATATGGACAAACAGCCCGTCGGTACCCATGACCTTGGGTTGCTCATACTGGCTGGTCGTGTACCAGATTATGTACGAGAGAATTTCCTTGCTTTTACCCGCCTGGGCTTTGCGAACCATGAAGTCGGCTTCCTTAATGAGCGAGTCGGGCGATTGCACAGTCAGTTCCTTTAGATACCGGTCGATCTTACGCTGGAGTATCGGCGTCCGGACGAACCGCTCATCGGCAAAATCGAAGTCGTCCCAGAAGTGGCTTTTGAAGTAATTGAACACCCAGGCCGAGTCAGGGCGACCGTTCGCTACTTTCGGAGCTGGTGGAACTTCCGGCTCAGCGGAAGCTTTCAGAATTTTCACGGCAAAGGTTCCCTGGTTATCGTTCAGAAACTGGTTGCGGTACGTCTGTGCCTGCTTCTGCAGCTCTCCCATTTTCTGGCTGACCACCGCAGCCGTCGTTGCGTCGTTACGCGTTTTCTTTTCCAGATTCAGCGCCTGCGCTTCGTCATACAGCTTGCTCAACTGCTGCTGATACCCGTAGAACAGCTCATTTTCCTTCGAGCCGGTCACCTTCATGTTTTTGATGACGTTGGCCGTATCGGTTTCGAACGAAAAGTTCTGATCGTCAGTCATCAGAAACTCAATGTAACGATTCTTGGGCGTAACGGCAATATACAGGCCTTCGGGCAGGTGTGACGGCCCTTCGAACACCAGATTGCCGCTGCCGTCTACCCGGGCGGTATCCTTGGGGATGTACTGACCAGCGCCGAAATAATGCGCCAGTACGCAGGTCGTGTCCCGGATGCCCTGCACACGGCCCGTTATTTTAAAACCGCTGGCTGTCGGTGTAGGGGAGGGTTGTGCTCCAAGAAATGAGGTCAGCAGCAGACCAAAGAGAGCAGTCAGGAGAAGGTTCTTCATACAGGCGGGTGCGTATCTTCGCAACTCAAAGAGACAAATTTAACGATTTAGGCCAATCTATCCGTCTCTAAAACGCCTGCTATAGCGCCCGTAGTCTATGTTCTATTTCTTTTCTAAGACCTTAAATTACCTGCTCACGCCGGCGGGTTGGCTGCTGGCCGTCTTGCTGCTGGCTTTTTTTACGAAGAAGCCCCAGCGACGTCGGCAACTCGTCGGCGCAGCGCTGCTCGTTTTCTGGGTGTTTGGGAATTCGTTTCTGATGAACGAACTGGCGCTATTCTGGGAGTATGCGCCTGCTCCTGTGCCCGCCCGTTCGCCAAATTCGGTTGCCGTAGTGCTGACCGGTGGCATGATGAGCGTTTCGAAACAGGTGCCCGACAACCGGTTTCTGCTCGATGCCGAAGCCGACCGGGCGGGGCAGGCGCTGTACCTGTACAAGCAGGGGGCCGTTGAGAAAATCCTGATCAGCGGAGGGTATGGCAATCTGCCGTTCCAGTTCAGAACCGTCAGCGACGAAGGGCAGATGACGGCCCGGTTTCTGCTGGCAGCGGGTGTTCGCCCGGAAGATATTATCCTGGAAAACAAATCGCGGAACACCCGCGAGAATGCCCTCTTTACGGCCAGAATGTTACGAGAACGGCTGCATACGAACCGCTGCGTGCTGATTACGTCGGCCTGGCATCTGCGCCGGGCCGATGCCTGTTTTCAGAAAGCTGGCGTTACCGTAACGCCTTTTCCGGGGAGTTTTATGAGCACCCGCCGGTCGTTTGGACCGGGGGAGTGGCTGTTACCCCAGGAGGAAGCCTTTGCCGACGCGTATTATCTCGTCAAGGAGATTGTTGGCTATGCGGTCTACAAAGTAGTAGGGTACTGCTGATTATCTGCCTGTAACGCACAGGCAGATAATCAGATAACTGCTCACTAGACCGAAAGAATTTTTACCATCCGGAGCAGGTCCTCACTGATGGGTTTGGGCAGCCGGATGGTATCGCGGAATGGCGTATAGACAAGCTCATTGTTCACGATACCCGCCATAACGTTTTTCTCGCCATTCATCAGACCTTCGAGCGCACCAAGACCTAAGCGGCTGGCCAGAATCCGGTCGTAGGCGGTTGGAATGCCGCCCCGCTGAATATGACCCAGCGTCGTCACGCGCATGTCGACCTCCGAATGCACCTGAGCGCGAATCTTTTCTGAGATCTCTGTAGCGTTACCTTCTTCTTCACCTTCGGCAATAACAATGATCGACGATGATTTTTGCCGGCTCCAACCTGATTTCAGGGTTTCGATCACTTCTGAGATGGGAGTCAGCACCTCTGGCACCATCACCAGTTCGGCCCCGCCCGCAATACCCGACTGAATAGCGATATAGCCCGAGTCGCGGCCCATTACTTCAATGAAGAAAATGCGGTCGTGTGAGTCGGCGGTGTCGCGAATTTTGTCGATGGCTTCAAGGGCGGTGTTTACGGCCGTGTCGAAGCCGATTGTGTGATCGGTACCATACAGGTCGTTGTCAATTGTACCGGGCGCGCCAACCGTCGGAATGCCGTATTCGTCGTAGAACAGTGTTGCGCCCGTAAACGTACCATTACCCCCGATGGCTACCAGACCTTCGATACCGAATTTCAGGAGTTGTTCGTGGGCTTTAGCGCGACCTTCGGGCGTCATGAACTCTTTGCTGCGAGCCGATTTCAGGATGGTCCCACCGCGCTGAACAATATTGCTCACCGAGTGAGAAGACATCTGAAAAATGTCGCCGTTTATCATTCCGCTGTACCCCCGGCGGATGCCGAATACTTCGATGCCGTGATAGACCGCCCCCCGGACCACCGCCCGTATACAGGCGTTCATACCCGGTGCATCGCCACCCGAGGTAAAAACAGCAATTCGTTTCATTGGTTAAGTCAATTTTTTACGAGAAAAGGACAAAAAAGGTCTGATTTTCCAGATAAAACCCCGCAAATTTATCCGCATTTCGGAATCTTAGGGCATCAATTTGGCAATTATCCCGATTGATTCATGCAAATTTCATAAAAGTGGATGGATTCCATTTAATAGACTAATCTGGTTATTGACCAGGTAGAGAGCTATTCGCCCGGATTTTATCGGCGCTTTTTCGGAATTGCCCCGCCCGCCAGAGTATCCGGGCATGGTTCAGTAACGTTGGAAATAAGCCAAAGTGGGTAACCAGAATCCTGAATCGGTCGGTTAGCGACCGGCGATGCTGCTGCACGGAGAGGCCGCCGATCAGGTATTTACAGAGGACGAACGGCAAAAACTCAACGGTTGCGGCAGCTTTCAGACAGCGGATTTCCCAGTCCAGATCAGCGCTGAGGTTATTCAGGACGTAATCCGGAGCGATGGCTCGTTTGGCGATAAAGGCCTGATGACAGACTTTCATGCCCAGCGCCATATCCTGCCAGCTTAGGTTGGCGGGAAGCCTATGAGGGGTTACCTGACTACGTAAACCAACCGGAATGCCTAATTGCTGGCCCTCGTCGCGCACAAAGAGCGCATCGCTGTAATACACATCGGCTTGTGACCGCTGGATTCGTTCGAGCAATCTGGGCAACGTCTGCGGGTCATGCAGTTCGTCGCCCGCGTTCATGAACCAGACGTACTGCCCCTGCGCGTGGTGCAGGCCTTTGTTCATGGCGTCGTAAAGTCCCCGGTCTGGCTCCGAGATCCAGTGCGTAATGTGCTTTTCGTAGCGATTAATAATCGTGAGTGTGTTGTCTGTTGAGCCGCCGTCGATGACGATATACTCATAATCCGTTGCTGGCTGCGCCACAATGCTTTCAATGGTACGTTCTAGAAACCGTTCCGCGTTGTAGGTGATTGTAATGATGGATACGGTTGGCATAGTCAATGAGCGAATTGATGAACGAGTCAATTGGGACGTAATAAACCCTTCACCCGTTCAGTAATGCACGATATAAGTCAAGATACTGTACGGTGACCACTTCTTCCGAAAAACGGAGCTCGGCCGATTGGCGGGCGTTCTGACGTAACGTTCCCGGTGAGGGATGCGTCAGAACGTAATCCAGACCAGCGGCCAGTTCCTCCGCGGAGCCGACAGCCGCCAGAAATCCATTTTGCTGATGTTCGATCAGTTCCGGAATACCGCCCGTTCGGAAGCCAACGACGGGCGTTCCGCAGGCCAGCGACTCAACGATGGTGTTGGGCAGATTGTCTTCCAGCGAAGGCACCACCAGAGCATCGGCTGCGTTATAAGCGGCCACAATATCGGCTTCGTCGCTGAGCTGGCCCAGATGCCGCACCGGGTAGGGAAGTTCGTTAAACAGGTACGAACGACCTTTACCGAACACCAGAACCTCAGCGGTGAGGTCAGGCTGTTGCTGATGGAGTTGCTGCAGCGCTTCGGCAAAGTACCGAAAGCCTTTCCGGGGGTCCGTTACGTTGGCGCTGCCGAACAGAATCCGGAACGGCCGGACGGCGGTTCCAGTCGGTAAATCAAAACGCGCGCTGGCCTGTTCCCGGTCAATGGGCTGGAAAAGGTTCTGATCGAGCGTATTGGGAATGGTGCTGAACGGAAACTCCCGCAGTAGCGCACTCCGCTGGCCTTCGTCGCTCAGCCATTGGCTTGGCGAAACGAAATGCACTGGCGCGTTGGCGAACATCCGCTTCTTGCGCTCGAAGATGCGGTACGACAGATCCTGTTCGCCCGGTTTTTTCAGGTACGGACACTGGCGGCAGTGACTCCGGAAATGGTCGCAGCCGTGGGAGTAGTGACAGCCACCCGTAAAGGCCCACTGGTCGTGGAGCGTCCACACGACGGGTTTGCCGAGAGCAAATAAAGCTTGCAGGCCATCGAGCGCCAGGAATCCCTGGTTGATCCAGTGCAGGTGTAGAATATCAGTCTGCTGAATGATCGGGTGGAAATTCAGGTTGGTGCCAAAGGTAGCCGGGGAAAACTGAAACCGGACAGACGGATCGCGCTCAAACGGGAGAAAAGAAAGCCGCTCGGCCACGAAGCGCCCGAAAGCGGTTTGCTCAGCCAGAAAATTATTCGCCAGATACGTCACCGATTCCTCCGGCTGGTGTTTTTCCTGCCGCGCGGCCGTGCCCACCAGCAGAATACTCTCCACAGAATCGGCAAAATGCCCCTGCCGATTCAAAGCGCGGTGGAGCCGGGTAGCCGCTACGGCCGCCCCGCCAGCAAGATGGTAAGTGCTCAGGTGGGTAACTCTCACCGACTAACGCGTTAGTTAATTACGATATAAACTTGGGCTGAACGTACCATAATAATACCGTTCCGTGTGCCCTGAAGCCACTTCCTGTTAAGGCCGATACGCAAAGATATTCAATTGCAGGTCCATGCTATCGTTGTTGCGGTAGCGATGGTTGATCAGCGGTGCATGGCGATACTGGGTAGTATTGATGTAATACCGAAAGCCGCTTTCTTCCAGCACCTGTACGACCTCGGCCAGTGTTTGCGGATGCCCGAGGTAGGCGTGAAACTCAACGAACATATTCTGCACATGTGCCAGCGCGTCGCGGCAGTCGGTCAGCACCGCCGTTTCGGCCCCTTCGATGTCGATCTTGAGCATGTCGATGCGGGTTTCGCGTAGCAGGTAGTCGCGCAGCCGAACGGAAGGAACGAGCTTGCGGTCGGTCTGCGAAAAGATAGAGGCTGAGTCGGCCTGGTCGCTACCAAACCAGATGCCTTCTTCGTTGATCCAGACGGCCTTAGTTACTATCTCTACGCCTTCAATCTGGTTCTGGCGCAGGTTGTTCTGCAGCACAGCGCTGATGTGCTCATCAGCTTCAAAGGCCACGATTCGGGCGTTTGGAAAGGTCTGCCGGAAATAAAGGACACTGGTGCCAATGTTGGTGCCGCAGTCGAAAATAACGGGTGTCTGACTGGACGTAGAAAAGCGATAAAACTCATCCACGAAGATCTCTCGATACTGCCAGAGAAAGGATAAGGCATCGGGTACCCGGAACTGATACCGGCCGAACTGAACGTCAACGGTTTTGTTGCGCGGCTGTTCGCCGTAGCGTAGCGTCATCCCTAACAACCGACGACCTTCGGCCGAGCGCAGCAACCGGGCTGCATCCGTAAATAAAAAGCGAAAAAACCACATATCTCTTTACCGTTAGACCCTGCCAACAGCAGGGCAAAATCAAAAAAGCCGCTTCCGTAACCCCTCTACGGTCTGGTTAATATCCGGCGACAGTCTGAGCGCCAGCACCAGTCCGCCGAATAAACCTGTTATTAGAGCTGACCGCCAGGCCAGGTCCAGCAGCGTGCGCCACACTGGGCTATCCGGCCCGGGATACGGTGCCTGAACGGCCAGCCACCAGACGCCGGCCGCCAGCACTACGACGGTCGCGTTCCGCCACGTAAAGGGCTGCATCCCAAAGTTCAACCCGACGAACAGCGTTCGGGAAAAATTATACAGAAACGTAGCGAGGGCTGCGCCGATGGCGGCTCCAGTAATCCCAAAACGCGGGATCAGGTATTGATTGGCCGCAATCGTAATAAAAATAAGGGCAACAAAAAACAGCGAATCATAAGCGTAGTACCGGGAGGTGCTCAGAATGATCCCATTAATGCCCGTGGCCATGTCAATCAATTTGCCCAGGCCCAGCCATAAAATCACGTAATAACCGGCTTCGTAACCGGCCGGTAAAAACCGAAACACATTAGGTAGATTTGCGGCTACGCCCACGAACACCAGACAACCCGCAATCAACTGATTTAGACAGCTCTTGCGGTAAATAGTTGCGATATTTTTTAAATCGTTCGATTTCCATGACTCGGCAATGAGCGTTCCGGCGACTTTATACAGGGCCGTTGCGGGCAGGGCAATGACCGTCGCAAAATAGGAGGCAATGCTGTAAACGCCCGTATCGGCCAGGCCCTGCGCGTTGTTAATCATCACCTTGTCGATGGTCAGAATCACCTGCGACGAAAGCGCGGTTGTCAGCGTCAGCGCTGCGTAGCGGGCCAGATTCCGTCGTAATTCGGGGCTGACAGATACGTACTGGCGGCTGAAAAACAGAGCTTTGTCGCGCGCGACGCTCAGAATCATCAGAACGGTTTGTAGGAAAAAGGCCAGCAGCCAGACACCCAGAAACTGCGGGAACGTAACCCAGCCCAGCCAGTAAAGAACTCCCGCCAGCAGAATCAGCACGCGCTGGAGGAACTGCTGCAGGATGGTCCCCGTAACGGGGTCGTAGAGCAGGCGTGCGTAATTGTCGAACACCATGAACACGACCGTAAACAGCGTGAGCGGAATGAGTAGGTAGTAATACTGAACAAACAGGGGCGAGTCGGCCTGGTTCATGTCAACCACCAGCGGGCGGGCCAGCCACAGGCCCAGCACGCACAGGCTGAAGCCAATGAGCGTAGTCAGGCTCGCAATGCGCAGGTAGCCGTTGTGCTGCCGGGTGGCGTCGCGGAAGTATGGAAAATAACGCCCACCCGCGCTATTAAGACCCAGGTTGGAAGCCTGCGCCAGCACCTGCGCCAGCGCAATCAGGAGAGTCAGTAAGCCCACCTGATCCTTGCTGAACAGATTTGGAAAGAAAATTCCCTGCGTTAGAAAGCCAACGGCCACGCCCGCGTAGGCGTAAATCGAACTCTGAATGGTTTGCCGTTTGATGATACCCATGCGGTCGGTTTACGGGATTCGGTTTGTCGGGCGATGCCTGACCGTTGCGCCAGTCAGGCGTCTGTTTCCGTAAACTACTTGATCAGGTTCCACTGCAGCGGGGTGCCGGCCGTGATGTCTGCGAGGGCTGTTTGGCCCAGAATGTCGTCGTAATAGCGGGTGTGCAGACCATTGGCCGGACGAATGCTCCGAACGTTCTCGGACGTAAAGGGCTGCCCGGCTTTTACGTCCTGAACTACGTATAGCGACCGCTTAAACTGCAGGCTGTTGCATTCTTTGGGGGTGAGCGTGTAGTTGACCTGCCCCATGGCCAGATGCGCCCGCTCGGTTTCGATAACGAGGTTTTTCAGCTCGTCCGGCTCCAGCGAAAAGGCCGAATCGACCCCGCCATCGGCCCGGCGTAAGGTAACGTGCTTTTCGAGGACGACCGCGCCCAGGGCCACCGCAGCGACGGCCGCGCCAATGCCCATGGTGTGGTCAGATAGCCCGACCGGTACGTCGAATAACTGCCGCATGTGCGGAATAGTGAGCAGGTTCGTGCTTTCGGGCGTAGCGGGGTAGGTACTCGTGCATTTGAGCAGCACCAGATCTTTACAGCCGTGCTGGCGCAGCACCTTCACCGACTCGTCGAGGTCGGCCACCGAGGCCACGCCCGTGCTCATGATGACCGGCTTGCCCGTCCGGGCTACCTTCTTGAGCAGGATATGATCCGTGTTCTCGAACGACGCAATCTTGTAGAGCGGCACATCGAGCGATTCGAGAAAATCAACGGCCGTTGTGTCGAAGGGGGAGCTAAATGCAATCATGCCGCGCTTTTTCGCGTGCTCGAAAATAGGCTTGTGCCACTCCCAGGGGGTATAGGCTTCTGCGTAGAGCTTGTACAGATTCTTATCGGCCCAGAGGGATTTGGCATCGCGGATATAAAACTCCTCCGACTGGCCGTTGAACGTAATCGTATCGGGCGTGTAGGTCTGGAGTTTGAGCGCGTGAGCACCGGCATCGGCGACGGCGTCTACAATTTCCAGCGCCCGGTCGAGCGATTGATTATGATTCCCCGACATCTCGGCGATGACGAACGGACGGTGCGCCGGGCTGATGAGGTGATTGGCAACCTGTATGGGTTGATGCATATCTTCGGTAATGGATGACGGTCAGGTTACTGGTGATGGTACTGGCTCTCCGGAGAAAGACAACAATACGCAACCTCAGCCTTCAGCCGTCAGACTGTTTGTAAACAACAAACTTGGCACCCCAAATTTATCGCTTTCGCCCGACAAACGGAAACCAGCCCGCTCGAAGGCCCGCACCGACGCCTGGTTCTCTGGTTTGATGTAGGCATGAATCGTAACGGCGCCCCACTGCTTTCGGCAAACCGCGCAGCCCTGTTTAATCAGTTGATGGGCGAGGCCCTTACCCCGCTGCCGGGCATCTACCGACAGACCAATGATGATTTCGTCGGGCATATCGGCTACCGGCTTTCGCTCGAAACGCACCTGCCCGACCGGATCGCCCGTTTCGTCCATAAATACCAGCAGCAGCGCGTCGGCGTCAATGAGTTTGCGGGTGAACCAGGCCGTATGCGTCTCCAGCGAAATTGCGTCGGAATTGAACGACTGTTGCCGGGTATCGGGGTCGTTCGCCCAATCAAAGTATAGACGAGCGTCGGCGGGCTGGGCTTTGCGAAAGGTTAAGGGCATAAGGAGTCAAATAAAGCCTGAAACCGCTCCGGCGAACGACCGTCAAAGTACCGACGCTGACAGGCCAGCGAGTCGGCTACGGTATCGGGCGAAAACTGAAACGACTGGATGGCAAACCGAAGGGCAGTTTCCAGATTTAGTGAAGGCGTCTGCCGACTGAGTAAGGCTGGAAAATTAACGGACAAGGCCAGTTTTTCATCGGACAAAAATTTTGCCAGCCGCGTCTGATTATCGGCCGTAACAATCGCGATCAGTGGCCGGTTAACGGCGCAGACTTCGTAGGCAATCGTACTACAGGCCGTAATGGCTAGCCGACACCGGGTTAATTCGGCTACCATCTGATCCGCGTCGAGGTTTTGCAGTATCGTCAGATGGGGCAGCTGGCTACGGAACGCTTCGACCGACGCTCGGTCCGGATGGAAGGGCCCCAGAACGATTCGGACGGGCAGCGTGGCGTCCGTCTGCCGAATGGCTTCGAGTACAGACAGCGAGAGATTTTTTGGATCGGCTCCGCCCAGACTGACGAAAATCGGCCCATCCGAGGAGGGCGATCCGAATCCCTCCGGACTGAAAAACTCCGGTCGAAGCAGGGCATAATGCGGTCCCAGACAAAACTGCGTGTCGGGTTCCGCATCGTAATCCGTCGGTGAGACGCCCCCCGCGTGATTGATTACTACATCGGCTACCTGATGGCCAGTCAGCAAATCGTCAATGAACACCAGTGTTTTAGCCTTAGTGCGAATGGCCTGCTGGAAGGACTCGGTAAAGACATACCCATCGAGCACAACCAGATCGCCTGGCTGGATTTGCTCTAAAAAAGTCTGTTCAGCATCAGCGGCTGGTAAGGAAATAACCGTCAGACCCGCCCTCTCAAGAAGCTGAGCGACTTCCGGCGTTGGATCCGTGATGGCAAACTGCCTGGACCAGGTCTCATTCAGCATTCGGGCCAGCGCCAGACAGCGCATGACGTGGCCTAATCCAATTTGAGCGTTTCCATCGGCGCGAAAGATGACTGACTTCATAAGGGATTTTGCCCGTTCTCGAGCGGATTCAGCAACTGGTATTTAAACTCGGCAATTTGCCAGTCTTCTTCATTGTCAATATCGTGCGCGGCCATTTCGGAGATAACAATCCCGCCCGAATTGTCGGTGATCAGTTGGTTGTCGGCCTTAAAAGCGTTGACCCGAAGAAAGTAAAACTGGCCGGCGTCGTGGTAGGCCGGCTCCAGATCCTGCGACCGGGTGAGGGCATATTCGGGTTGGAACCACTGCACGCGCTGCTCGCGCAGCAGAATAGCCCGCTGAATAGGAAAGCTGAACCGCTGCACCGGATATACAGTATCGAACCCGCGTTCGATGAGCGACGAAAAGGCTTCCTGAAGCAATGTAGCCGACACAAAGGGCGCCGTTGGATATAAACAACAGGCATATTCATACGTCTTCCCCAAGGTGGCATATTGCTCCAGAACCTCCCGAATAACATCGGCGGTGGTGGCATAATCATCGGCGGTCAGCGCCCGGCGCATAAAAGGTACCATCGCACCGTATTGTCGGGCAATAGTGGCTATCTCTTCGTCATCCGTCGAAACCATGACGTCGTCGAACAGGCCGGACTGCGTAGCCGCATCAATGACGTAAGCCAGAATAGGCTTTCCCAGAAACGGCCGGATGTTCTTGCGCGGAATTCGTTTGCTGCCGCCCCGCGCGGTAATGATCGCTACGTTGCTCATAATTCCTGAAATGCCGTTTTAGTACCTGACCGAACCAGCAGGCCGATTCGACTGGAGGTTCCAGCTATGGACGCCGGGATAATGGCCGTAAAGCCGGTGTCTTTATCATTCAGCGAATCTTCGTTGTCGAGCCGCTGGTGAAAAAGCGTTGAGAAAAAACGCCACTGACCCGATGGCAGCAACACTCCTACGAACGTATCGTTGAAATTTGCTTTCTGACCCGCGATCTTGGCAAAGCCCGACACGACCAGAAAATCGCCGTCGCGCCGACGCAGATCTATCTGATATGTAACGCGGTCGGCGGTAGCGGCTGGAGTTGGTAACGTCACCTCATGCGAGACCAGTTGCGCTACTGTCAGCGGCTGGGGCTGAAAGATACCGGCTTTTTTCAGTTGACTTAACTGCTGGGCGGGCTCATAAATAGGGCTGCATCCCCGAATAATCCCGTATCGTTCCCAGAGCAGCTGATCGGTCTGTTTCAACTCCCGAAACCGGACGATCTTTGAGAAATACGTTACGTTTGAAACCACGCAGATGCCCATTGCGCCAGCCAGCGCCAGCGCCGAAAACCAGCGCCCGGCCCGTGACGATTTTTGGCGAATAACGTCGGCCAGCGTCATATACGTAACGGCCATCAGCAGCGCCGTGACTTGTTTGTACCGCGACGCAAAGACAACATCGACCGAGTTATGAATGCGGTTAACCGCCAGCATCAGGCCCGTTAGCTGAAGAAAAACCAGCATCCAGAACAGGGTCGGGTTACGTCGGTCGTACCGGGTTACGAGCAGATACGCCGTCCAGCCGATGGTCGCCCAGCCAGCTACCTGCGGCAGCCAGCTCACCGCAGGGTGGTAGAACATTGCCCCCAGAAACGCCGTATCCAGCGCCAGTAAGTGCGCAAACGTTGCGGGTGCCAGGAGGTCGGCCAGCGATACCTTAGACGGGTTGCTATAGCCGGAAAAATACAGGCCATAGGCCAGCACCAGCACCAGCAGCGTGCACACCGCCCACCGCCAGTTTTGATTGAGGGCGAATCCGGCCAGCAGCAAGGGCAAAACCAGAATTCCGTTACCGTTTGTCAGCAGGGCCGCTACCGCAACGAATAAGGCCCAGCCCGCCTGCTTCCGGCTGACCAGCCAGAAAGCCAGCAGCGTCCAGGTCGGTGACCACAGGTTCGACAGAGCGGCCATTGCCCAGAAGGTGTTATTCCAGTACTGGAACTGAAAGAGCAAAAAAAGAACCGGCAGAAACGTAATCAGATTCCGACTCGAATAGGCGCTGTCTATAAAACGATCCCCTAGTGGCTGAATATGGGCCCGCCAAAACAAGATGGCGATGAGCAGCAGCGGTACGTTACCCAGGTATTGCAGGAACGAAAAATTGACCTGCCCCGACAGCGCGTAAGCGAATGCCACGACTGCCTTGACCCACACCACCCGGTGAAAGTTGTTCTGTTCCAGCAACAGCCGCCATTGCTCACCCACTGACGCATCCGGCAACTGATTCAGGAAGTCCACCAGCACGGGGTAGTCGTCCATGTATGGCATATCGTAGGCAAACCAGCCGAGCACGGCGAAATAATACCCCACCGGCAGGGCCGCTACCAGCAGCCAGAGCCACCGCTGACCGGTTCCGGGTTTCGTTGTCGGCAAAGAAACCGTTGCTTGCATAGCTACTGGTTAGCTGTTGATAAACGTCCGGACCGCAGCGATTACGTAGTCCTGTTCCTCGTCGGTCAGCGTGGGGTACATGGGCAGGCTCAGGCAGCGGGCATAGTACCGTTCGGCATTTGGAAAGTCACCCGGTTTCCAGCCGAATTGCCGGTAGTAGGGCATCAGATGCACGGGAATGTAGTGGACCTGCGCCATGATCTGTTTCGTCCGCAGAAAATCATACAGCTCTTTCCGACTATCGACCTGAATAACGTAAAGGTGATAGGCATGATCAACGCCGGGGGGCGGCACGATAATCGTGACGGGCGTATCAACAAAAGCCTCATCGTACCGGCGGGCGATAGCCTGGCGCCGGTCGAGCATGGCCTCAACGCGCTGGAGCTGGCTGGTGCCTAGTGCGGCCTGAAAATCGGTCAGGCGGTAGTTATAGCCCAGTTCCTGAAGTTCCATATACCAGCCGCCCCGCTCCGGGTCGCCGGGTTGATACTCGGTCAGGTCGCCGGGTTTGCTGGTAATGCCGTGTGTACGGAGCCGCAGCAGGTGCTTATATAAAGCCTCATCGTTAGTCGTGATCATGCCGCCTTCGCCGGCTGCGATATGCTTGACGGGGTGGAAGCTAAAAATCGCCAGATCGGCCAATGAACCGTCACCACAGCGGTGAACCGTCCCCGTCGAATCGGTAAATGAGCCGCCGGGCGCGTGACAGGCGTCTTCTAGCACCCAGAGGCCATGCTCGTCGGCCAGTTGCCGGAAGGCCGCCAGATCGACCGGGTAACCGGCAAAATCAACCGGAATGATCCCGGAGAAATAACCTTTGGGATGTTGTTCCAGCAAAGCCCGCATGGCGTTGATGTCCAGCAGGGCGGTTTCAGGGTCAATGTCGGCAAAATACACCTCGCCCCCGCAGTAGCGAACGCAGTTGGCCGAGGCCGAGAACGTAATGGGGGTAGTGATCACCCGCGTTCCGCTGGTAACGCCGAGAGCCATACAGCACAGGTGCAGCGCGGCCGTGCCGTTGGCTACGGCTACGGCGTACTGACAGCCGATATAATCGGCAAAGGCCGACTCAAACGTGCCGATATGCGGCCCCTGCGTTAAAAACGGACCACGCAGCACGTCGGTGACAGCCGCAATGTCTTCGTCCGTAATATGCTGCCGGCCGTAGGGGATGGGTTGGTTCATACGCGTACGCCGGACCGCAGACCAGCGCAGAAATTCAGATTAATAAAACGCACCGGAAACCGGTCCGGTGCTCTATCAGCTATACCGTAAACGATGGGTCAACGTGTTCCCGAATCTGCTCCCGCAGCTGTTCTACGTTGAGCCAGTCGGTGTTCGTACCCGAGTTGTATTTGAAGCCCATCTCGACCAGCCGCCCATTGAACGCCCTGATATAATCGTCCATACTCCAGATCGGCGTTGCGGGCGTAATGACGTAATACTTATCCGTTTCAATAGTATTGAGCGAGTCGGTTTCGGTGATCATCTCCTCGTGGAGTTTCTCCCCCGGCCGAATACCGACCAGCTTCTGCTCGCAGTTCGGTCCAATGGCGGTTGCTACGTCGGTGATGCGGTAGGAAGGAATTTTCGGAACGAAAATCTCGCCACCCCAGGCGTGCTCCAGTGCGTAGAGTACCATCTCGACTCCTTCTTCGAGCGAAATGTTGAAGCGGGTCATGTCGGGGTGCGTAATGGGCAGAACGCCGTCTTTCCGCTTGTCCAGAAAGAACGGCACCACCGAGCCGCGCGAACCGATTACGTTGCCGTAACGCACGACCGAGAACCGCAGATCGCGGCTGCCTTTCATATTGTTAGCCGCCACAAACAGCTTGTCGGAGCAGAGTTTAGTGGCGCCATAGAGATTGATGGGAGCCGCAGCCTTATCGGTCGAGAGAGCGACTACGCGTTGCACACCGTTATCCAGGGCCGCGTTGATTACGTTCTCTGCACCAAAGACATTGGTCTTGATGCACTCCATCGGGTTGTATTCGGCGGCCGGAACCTGCTTCAGGGCAGCCGCGTGGATAATGATGTCCACGCCCTCGCAGGCCCGTTTGAGCCGCTCGGCATCCCGCACGTCGCCAATAAAAAACCGGATGGATTTATATGTTGACGACGGGTAGTGCTGGCTCATTTCAAACTGCTTCAGCTCGTCGCGCGAATAGATAACCAGCCGTTTGAGGTTCGGATACCGCTTATACACCATCTCGACAAACTTCTTGCCGAACGAGCCGGTGCCGCCCGTAATCAGAATAGACTTATTTGTTAAATCAAGCATAATCGTAGAGAAAACATGAGCCGTGAAAGCGCTGCGAAATAGGTTTATTGGCTTACCGGCTTTTTAACGGAGACGCGCTCGAAGGCGTCAATGTAACTTTTTGCGCTGGCGTTCAGAATCGTAACGCCCCGGTAATTGGCATAGTCGCGCAGCACTTCATACCCCAGGAAAGCCTTGTGTAACGACAAAAACTGAGCGGACATTGAAAAAGTGCGCTGCCGGTGCGCATCCATATACACGGGCTGGTGCGTTACGTCTTTCGGTTTATCGTAAAAATGAATCTGTTTAATCAGCAGCTGGTTCTGATCGTTCAGGCGAATCTGTTCGTGCCAGGATGTATCCGCGCCGAACAGATAGATGGTCTCGAACCTACGGTTGACCATCAGCGTCAGCGCGGCAATGATGACGGTTTGTGCCCGGGGCATGCCGAACCCATTCGCATACAGCCAGTAAGCCAGCCAGCGAAAGCCCGAAACTACAGTGTAGTTGAAATATACGACCTTAATTTGCGGATTACCCTGTTCAATGAGGCCCAGCAGATACGAGTTTTTGGCGAAGTGCGGCACGTAAAGCGTCATGGGCCAGTTCACCCGCTCTAAAAAGATGGCCAGCGTCCGGCGAATGTCGTCGCGGTCGGTGGTCTGTTCGGTAAAGACAAAATAATTCGGGTCGGAGATGACGTAGTTCTGGGGGCGCAGTTCCAGAAACACGTCGGCATGGGCGAAGTTGTTTACGCACACAACCTCTGTCTGCCGGATAAAATCGAGGTGGTCGGTCAGGGATTCATTCAGCGAAGGGCCATTACCCAGCACCGAGCAGACTGGTCGCTGCCGGGGCGGTAGCCGGGTTCTGTGACGCGCCCGCAGCACCACTTTTACCAGCGAGAGCAGGGACGTAAACAGCTCACTCAGAAAATTACTAACCGAATTAAAACCAGCTTCAAGCATGCGGTCGGCACCCAGCAGGGTTCCCTTTTTTCTACAAAATAACGAAAAAAACAGGAGAACGGTGCAGGCGGGGTGGTCTGACCTACAAGGCTTTCTCGAAGACCAGTTTAGGCGACGATTGCGCACCTAACTTTTGCTTGAAGCGCATCAAACTCGGCTTGGGCTGTCGGTTGGCATCGAGCGACACGCCCAGGTCGAGCAGCCGGATACGCTGGCGCTGGCAATAGCCAAACAGGCCGTCGGTCAGCATGACCATCGGACTGAAACGATGATAATCCGGTCGTGACGCGGGCATAAAATTATATAGAATGTCCGCCCGCACCCGGACGGCCACTGTCAGCGCAGCCCGAATATCGCCATCACTCACGACAAAGACCGGAAACTGCTCCGGAAATTCCTGTAATAAGCTAACCAGCCGGTCGGGACAGATCGTGAGCAGATACCCCTGCTGTTGGCGGGTTTCCTGCAGGAACGTAACGACCTCCTGCGGGTTCGGACGTTGCCAGTGCTCGAACTGGAATCCTGCCTGTCGGCACTTCCGGAGCCGCCGACGTTGGGATGGGGCAATACTGCTTTCAAACGAATGGTTGGCAACTGACAGAAAGAAATTCTGGTCGGCCGCAACCAGTTGATAGCCCTGTTCAATCAGTTTGTCGGTTAGCCGATCGGCCTGTTTGGGCGCGTAACAGTGGGGGTAGTTGACCAGTCGCAGCGTCGGCGCACCAGCTGATTGAGCGGCTTCGGTCAGCGATCGAAGAAACTCGTCGAGGATTGGATCGGGGAGGCTGTCGGCGAACTCGATCGAGCCAAACGGAGCCGCTGCCGGGCTGACCGCCCGGTGGGGTTGTAAAAAAAAGGCGCAGCGGGCTTCGGCCTGGCGAGTCGATTGATTCAGGGCCGTCAGTAAATGAAAGGCTCCGTTGCTCTGCTGCTGTAAATGATCACCTTCGTTAAAAAAGAACCCCTGTTGGCAAAAGTCAGGAATGGCGTGATAGGGCGGATTTTGCTGCCGCTGAATCGTATAGTTTATCATGGAGTTACGGTGCCCGTATCCGTCAGCCTATGAAGTATACAGGAATAATTAAAATAGGAGATTAGTAGACATTATTGGTTATAATGTATCTACTTAATGTAATTAGAGACTCGGAATAAGTGGAGAAGTAACAGTAGATTTTAATATTTAACCTGCGATCAGTAAGGTTTAAATGAGCAGTTGGGTAGGAATGCAAAAAGCTACCCCGGTGGAGTAGCTTTTTAAGGAAAATAGTATGGCTTACTAGGCAATCACCCGCGCTTTTTGCGGCTCAGGTGCGAATAGACCAGCTGGATAATGCCATCCTTCAGGCCCAGGTCCGGAACAATAATCTGATTGGCCCCGGCCCATTTCATGACCGAAATATAGATGCTGGCAGCCGGTACAATCACATCGGCGCGGTCGGCGTTCAGGCGAAGTTTATTGATACGATCTTCCTGACTGAATCCGGCAATATAATCGCGGATGCGCTCGATCTCGGTTACCGTGGTTGATGAGTCGTCGATTTTAGACGCCAGATTAAACAGCTTGCTGATGTTACCGCCCGTGCCGACGGCTATAATCTCTTCCGACGGGTCGACGTTGTCTTCAACCCAGTCTTCCATTTTACGCCAGCCGCCTTTTATCTCTTTGCCTTCCAGCAAACGGACCGACCCAATCTTAAACGATTTGGAATTGACCTTCTGCCGGTTTTTGTACAGGTTCAGCTCAGTGCTGCCTCCACCCACGTCGATGTGTAGAAACTGCCGGTCGTCGAGGGCCTGCACAACAACATTATTGATGAGTTCGGCTTCTTTCTGACCGTCGATGATATGAATTCTGATTCCCGTTGCGGCTTCGATGCGTCGGGCTACGTCCTGCCCGTTGGCCGATTCGCGCATGGCGGAGGTAGCGCAGGCCATGTAATCTTCAACCTCATGCAATTCCATAAGTAGTTTATAGACTTGCATGAGTTTAGTAGTTCGGGCCTCACTCTCGGCCGTGAGTTCACCAAAATTGAATACGTCGTGGCCCAGCCGAAGCGGAAACCGAACGTATTCGACGCGTTTAAAGCTGACGATGCCGTCGTTATGCAAAATCGTCGAAATTTGCAGACGGGCTGCGTTGGAACCGATGTCAATAGCTGCCAGTTTCAATAGCTGCGAGTGCCAGTATGGCTTTATGAACGGGCCAAAGATAGTTTCTTTGCCTTTATGCGTTGAAGATTTTTATGATCGGTAACTATACGTAATGCCTATATCGGATACGTAAATAGGGTTTTTGTCGTTCTGCAATCGGCGGAGTAAGGGCTTTCGAACCGTCTTCTGCCAGATGAACCAGCGTAGTTTCATTGTTAAAACAGGCTTTTTGTTTAGGTATGCATGACATGAGAAGTGGAAAAAAGAATCTGTACACTTCGGCCTGCTTTATGTTGAATAACATTTAATGAAGTCTTTACCGGGGTTTTATCGCTTCTTTTACTGGGCTATCACGTTGCCTGTTTTAGGAGCGCTGCCAGTGCTGGCAATTGATGCATTGTTAAGTCCGGATTCTGGTTCAGGGTCCGGCAACAACGGAGTTCAGATTCTGATTTATGCCGTTACGGGTATCATTGTCGTCAGTATCCTCATTTACCTGCTGCTCTACGGCAAAACCTGGATTAAAAACACGGTTCTCTCGCTGGTTGTCTTCCTGATCTCCTGGCTGCTGCTGGAGTTTGTGTGCGGTCTTGTGCTGCGCTGGAAAGAAAAAACGCCAGCGGCTACCGTCAGGAGCAATTCCATTAAAAACAATACTGACCCGGCAAAGCCCAATACGCTCAGCCTGATCCGGAATGACCAGCTCGGATTCAGTCGCCCGAGTCCGGGTCAGTATGAAGTAGTGTATTCTATTACGAAGCACAAGACCATGAATGGTAAGTCGGTTTCGGAAGCCAGCACGATTCCGGTCGAATACCACATCGATAATTTGTCCCGGCGCGTTACGCCTTTCGACAGCAGCCGGGCCGTTGGCAAGTACGCCCTGTTTCTGGGCTGCTCGTTTACGTATGGCGAGTCGGTGTCGGATACGAGTACGATTCCTTATTTTTTTGGAAAGCATACCGGTTACCGACCGTATAACTATGGCGTGTCGGGCCACTCGCCCGCTCATATGCTGGGGATTCTGCAAACGGTAAACCTCCGGAAACAGGTCGCCGAGAAAAACGGCATTGCGGTGTATACGTTCATTGAGGACCATCTGGCGCGGGCAATCCCGAGCACAAAGTGGGCGTATAATGCCCAGGGGTATCTGCCCTGGGTGAACCCGGCTACTGGCGTTGTTGAAGGCTCTTATGCGCAGAAGCACCCGGTTCGCCTGAAGCTGATCCGGCTGATGTACAGGAGTAACATTGTGAACCTGTTTAAAATCAACTTTCCCAAGCGGTACAGCACCGAGCAGTATCAGCGGTTCGTGAACATGGTTAAGAAGTCGAAAGAACTGTACAGCAGGCAGTTCGGCAACGACAATTTCTACGTAGTTGTCTTTCCGCTTTATCCCATGGATCCCGAACTGCGTCGTTTGTTTGAGGAGGCAGACCTGAAGGTGCTGGATTATTCGCGGCTATTATCCTGGGCAACGGCTTACGACGGCATGCATCCGGATGCCGAAGCCTACGAACTTGTCAGTCAGCAGTTAGCCAAAGATCTTCATATGCGTAGTGATAAATTCGGAAACGACCGTTCGATAAATTCAGCGGTAAGCGCTGCACGGTGAAGGCCGTAAAAGCTGTCTGGCTTAATGATCAGAACTTTATTTGCGATTCCGTTTTCAGGCTTGTGCTCTGGAATATATTCATGAACAAGTAAGCGAATAAAGCAGGGTTTTAAGTAGGGGAAGCAAACCCAACACTTTTTAGAGTTCTGTTTGTCATTTTACTGTATGACCATATTAGGTATTTCGGCTTTCTATCACGATTCGGCGGCTGCTTTGATCGAAGATGGCCGCATAGTAGCAGCAGCACAGGAAGAACGTTTTACCCGCAAAAAACACGATCCTAACTTTCCGGCCAATGCCATCAACTACTGCCTGCAATACGGCGGTCTGACCATTAATCAGGTTGATGCGATTGTCTTCTACGACAAACCGCTGCTGAAATTTGAGCGGCTGCTGGAAACGTATTACGCCTTCGCACCAAAAGGGCTGCGGTCGTTTCTGATGGCCATCCCGGTCTGGCTGAAAGAAAAATTATTCCTTAAACGGCTGATACGGCAGGAGCTGGAGAAGCTAGGGTACGATCCGGCCAAAAAAGTAAAGCTTCTTTTTCCCGAACACCATCTTTCCCACGCAGCCAGCGCCTTTTATCCGTCGGCCTTCGAGCGGGCAGCAATCCTAACCATCGACGGTGTAGGCGAATGGGCCACCGCTTCAATTGGGCTGGGCGAAGGAAAGTCAATCACCATACTGAAAGAACTGCGGTTTCCGCATTCGCTGGGGCTGTTATATTCTGCGTTCACCTATTTTCTGGGTTTCCGGGTCAACTCGGGCGAGTATAAGTTGATGGGGCTGGCCCCGTATGGCGATCCGCACGCGCCTGAGGTAGCCCGGTATCTGGCGATCATCAAAGAACAACTGGTCGATCTGCGCGAGGATGGGTCGATCTGGCTCAATCAGACGTATTTCGACTACGCCACCGGGCTAACGATGGTGAACGAAGAAAAATGGGCCGCTCTGTTTGGTTTCCCGAAGCGGCAGCCTGACGATGAACTGCAGCCGCATCACTGCAATCTGGGCCTGGCCATTCAGTACCTGACCGAAGAGGCTGTGCTGAACATGGCCCGCGAGGCCAAACGCCTGACCAACGCCGATGCGCTGGTGCTGGCCGGGGGCGTGGCGCTGAACTGCGTCTCCAACGGAAAACTGCAGAAAGCGGGTATTTTCAACAAGCTGTTCATTCAACCCGCAGCGGGCGATGCGGGCGGGGCGCTGGGGGCGGCTCTGGCAGCCTATCATATTTATTTCGATCAGGAGCGCCGGGTAACGACCGAACGCGACGCCATGCGCGGCTCCTACCTCGGTCCGACGTTCTCCGACCTGGACGTTGAACTGATGGTGGTAAAGTATAAAGCCGTTGCGACGCACTTCGCCGATTTTGGCGAGCTGAGCAAGCAAACGGCCCAGTTGCTGGCCGATGGGAACGTTGTAGGCTGGGTGCAGGGCCGTATGGAGTTTGGTCCCCGGGCACTGGGCGGACGCAGTATTCTGGGCGATCCACGTAATGCCGAGATGCAGAAGAAGCTGAACCTGAAAATCAAATACCGGGAATCGTTCCGGCCGTTTGCGCCCTCGGTGCTGGCCGAAGACTGCGCCGAGTATTTCGAATACGACGGTACGTCGCCCTACATGCTGCTGGTGCATCCCGTTACTGAAAGTCGGCGGGCTCCGCTACCGGCCGATTACGCCCGTTTCCCGTTGCGTGAAAAGCTGTATTACCAGCGGTCGGATCTGCCTTCGATTACGCATATCGATTTCTCGGCCCGTATCCAGACCGTGCATGAAGACACCAACCCACGCTATTATCAGCTGATTGATGCGTTTAAAAAATTGACGGGTTACGGTGTTATTGTCAACACCAGTTTTAACGTACGGGGTGAGCCGATCGTCTGTACGCCGGATGATGCCTATCGGTGCTTTATGCGCACCGAAATGGACTATCTGGTTGTTGGCAATTACCTGTTCGACAAACGGAAGCAGCCTCAGTGGCAGGAAAAAGACAATTGGAAAGAAGAGTTTGTTCTGGATTAACCGGTTAATCAACTGAGGCAGTTGAGATATTTATTAACCATAAATTAGTTTAACGTAAAACTTTTGCTAGTTAACCTTCAACCACAACACGATCATGGAATTCTTACAGGACATTTTCCACTTTCTGCAGCAACGTAAAAAATGGTGGCTGGCACCCATTATCATTCTGTTGCTCCTCATCGGTATTCTGATTGTTATCGGCGGTGGTTCGGCCGTAGCGCCTTTCATTTACACCTTGTTTTAACGGAATGGATGCTGCTGACAAAGCCAAAGCTCAGTTGGTTATCGTGACGGGGCTGCTGGTGCTCTATTTTGTGTTTAAATCGTCCTGGTGGCTTTATGGAGCTATCGGGGTAGGCTTGCTGAGTGTCTTTATTCCGGTGGCGGGTGATTTTATCGTCCGGATCTGGTTCAGGCTGGCGGAGGTGCTGGGAAACATCAACGGCAAGATTATCCTGTCGGTGCTGTTCTTCGTATTCCTGTTTCCTATCGCCCTGCTTTACCGGATGACGGCTAAAAATCCGCTGGCAATCAAACGCAGCGACACCCGTTCATTCTACACGGATCGGAACCATACCTACACAAAAACCGATCTTGAACAGACCTGGTAAGCAGTCGAATAGCGAATTGAAGGCGTGCCAACGGACGGTACGCCTTTTTTGTTAACTTTGCGTAGCTTATCCAGAAAGACGGAGGGATTGGACCCGATGATGTCTTGGCAACCCACCCGATGGTGAAGGTGCCACGTTCCTCCCGGCCCGGTGCCGGGGCAGATAACGCACAGCCTGCCTTCTGTCTCTCTGCGCATAAGCCCTGCTTTACGATACTGGTCAAGACGCTGCCCAACACCAGGCAACGGTATAATCTGTCTAACTACTTGAAAACAATATTCGAACTTCTCCGCGAACGCATCCTCGTCCTCGACGGGGCCATGGGGTCCATGATTCAACGCTACCAACTCACCGACGCCGATTATCGGGGAGAGCGTTTTCGCGATTGGCCGCACGATCTGAAAGGCAACAACGACCTGTTGTCGTTGACCAAGCCTGAGGTGATTCAGGAGATTCACCGGCAGTATCTGGAAGCGGGCGCCGACATCATTGAAACCAACACCTTCAGCGGTACGACCATTGCCATGGCCGACTATCGTATGGAGAAGCTGGCCTACGAACTGAATTTTGAATCGGCCCGGCTGGCAAAGGCGGTGGCCGACGAGTTTACGCAGCAGAACCCCGACAAGCCCCGGTTTGTCGCCGGTGCCATGGGGCCAACCAACCGTACTGCCAGCCTCTCGCCCGACGTCAACAACCCCGCCTATCGCGCCGTTACGTTCGATGAACTGGTTGATGCGTATTACGAGCAGGTGGCCGGGCTGGTCGAAGGAGGGGTGGATCTGTTGCTGGTGGAGACGATCTTCGATACGCTCAACGCCAAAGCCGCTCTGTTTGCGATTGATAAATATTTTGTGGGTAAAACCCCACTGCCGATCATGGTGTCGGGGACCATTACCGACGCCAGTGGCCGGACGCTTTCGGGCCAGACGACCGAAGCCTTTCTTTACTCGGTTTCGCACCTGCCGCTGCTGAGCGTGGGTCTGAACTGTGCCCTTGGAGCCGAACCCATGCGGCCATATATTCAGACGCTTGCCAAAGAAGCCCCGTTCTTTACGTCGGCTTATCCAAATGCTGGACTACCGAATGAATTTGGGGAGTACGACGAAACGCCCGAGATGATGGCCAATCAGATTGAAGGCTTCATCCGCGATAGTTTTGTCAATATTGTGGGGGGCTGCTGTGGTTCCACACCCGACCATATCCGGGCCATTGCCCAGGTCGCAGCCAAATACCCGCCCCGTTCGTTGCCTCAGCCCGAACCGTATCAAAAGTTGAGCGGTCTGGAGCCGCTGAAGATTACCGAGCAGACGAACTTCCTGAACGTTGGGGAGCGCACGAACGTAACCGGCTCGAAGAAGTTCGCCCGGCTCATCAAAGAAGGCAATTACGACGAAGCGCTGAGCATTGCCCGGGGCCAGGTTGAAGGGGGCGCGCAGGTTATTGACGTCAACATGGATGAAGGCATGCTCGACTCGGTCGAGGCCATGACGACTTTTCTGAACCTGATTGCATCGGAACCGGATATTGCCCGCGTTCCCATTATGATCGACTCCTCGAAATGGGAAGTCATTGAAGCTGGCCTAAAATGCGTGCAGGGAAAGGCGATTGTGAACTCGATTTCGCTGAAGGAGGGAGAGGAGGCTTTTATTGAGCGGGCGCAACTGGTAAAACGCTACGGGGCGGCTGCGGTCGTGATGGCGTTTGACGAAACGGGTCAGGCCGACTCCTACGAACGACGCATCGAAATCTGCGAACGAGCTTACCGGATTCTCGTCGATAAGGTCAGGTTTGCTCCGCAGGACATCATTTTTGACCCGAATATCCTGACTGTAGCCACCGGGATTGACGAGCACAACAATTACGCCGTTGATTTTATTAACGCTACCCGCTGGATCAAGAAAAACCTGCCCCTGGCTAAAGTGAGTGGGGGGGTGTCGAACATTTCGTTCTCGTTCCGTGGGAATGACGTAGTGCGGGAAGCTATGCACTCTGCCTTCCTCTACCACGCCATCCGCGCCGGCCTGGACATGGGCATCGTCAACGCTGGTCAGCTGGAGGTGTATGACAACATCCCGAAAGACCTGCTCGAACGCTGCGAGGACGTTCTGCTGAACCGCCGACCCGACGCAACGGAGCGGCTGGTTGAGTTTGCTGAGACCGTAAAAGCCAAAGGCAAGGCCGTAGTGCAGGACGACGCCTGGCGGAATGAACCCGTCCGCGAACGGCTGAAACACGCGCTCGTTAAAGGAATTACAGACTATATTGACCAGGACGTTGAAGAAATCCGGCAGCAGGTCGAGCGGCCGCTGCACGTGATTGAAGGGCCACTGATGGACGGTATGAACATCGTTGGCGACTTGTTCGGCGAGGGTAAGATGTTCCTGCCGCAAGTGGTGAAGTCGGCGCGGGTGATGAAAAAAGCCGTGGCCTACCTGACGCCCTTTATTGAAGCCGAGAAATCGGACGGGGAATCCTCTACGGCGGGGAAAATCCTGCTGGCAACCGTAAAAGGCGACGTACACGACATTGGTAAGAACATTGTTGGCGTCGTGCTGGGCTGTAATAACTACGAGATCATCGATCTCGGCGTGATGGTGCCTACGCAGAAAATTCTGGACGAAGCCCGGAAGCATCAAGTCGATATCATTGGTCTGAGCGGACTGATTACGCCTTCGCTCGATGAAATGGTGGGCGTAGCAAAAGAGATGGAGCGGCAGGGCTTTACGCTGCCGCTGCTGATCGGCGGGGCCACAACCTCCCGGATGCACACGGCCGTGAAGATAGATCCGCACTATTCGGGGCCAGTTATTCACGTACTCGACGCCAGCCGCAGCGTTCCCGTGGCCGGACGCCTGACGAGCGAACAGACCACCACGCGCGACGAGATTTTTAAACAGATCAAGGCTGAGTACGCCAAACTGCGCGATGATCACGCCCGGCGTCGGCAGGAAAAGGCCAGCCTGACCCTTGAGGCTGCCCGCGCGAATCGCACCCCTATTGATTGGAGTAACTTCGAGCCGACCAAGCCTCAGTTTCTGGGGAATCGGTACTTTGAGGATTACGACATTGCCGAGTTGGCCCGCTACATCGACTGGACGCCTTTCTTCCAGACGTGGCAGCTGAGTGGGAAATACCCCGCTATTTTTGACGATGCTACCGTAGGCAGTGAAGCCCGCAAACTCTTCGACGATGCCAACCGACTGTTGCAGGAAATTATTGACAAAAAACTTCTGAAGGCAAAAGCCGTCGTTGGGTTTTACCCTGCCAACTCGGCCGACGACGACGTACTGCTGCACGAGTTTGAGGAAGAAATTCGGGATATTCCCTGCGAACGGCACGGCTCGCACCGGCATATTGAATACAAAATATCGCGGGCAGAATCGCAGTCGGCCGTAAGTCCGGCGGGTGAGCTGATTTACGATACCAAAACGGTGCTGCACTTCCTGCGGCAGCAGAATCAGAAGGCACCCGGCCTGCCGAACTTCTGTCTGTCAGACTTCATTGCTCCGCTCGAAAGCGGCCGGGAAGACTACATTGGTGGGTTTGCCGTGACGGCCGGCATTGGTATTGAAGCTCTGCTGGAGCAGTATGAGCGCGACCATGACGATTACAACAGCATCATGGTCAAAGCCATTGCCGACCGGTTAGCCGAAGCCTTCGCCGAGCGGATGCATGAACGCGTGCGTACAGAGTTCTGGCCCTATGCTGCTAATGAAAACCTGACAAACGAAGACATGATCAAAGAAAACTATCAGGGGATTCGACCCGCGCCGGGCTATCCGGCCTGCCCGGATCATACCGAGAAAGGAACGCTGTTCGAACTGCTGAATGCGAACAGGATTGACATTGAACTGACCGAAAGTTATGCCATGTATCCAGCGTCGTCGGTGAGTGGGTTCTATTTCTCGCATCCTGAATCGAAGTATTTCGCCGTTGGCAAGATCAATAAAGACCAGGTTTATGATTACGCCCAGCGGAAAGACAGGCCGGTTGAGGAGATTGAAAAGTGGCTGTCGCCGGTACTGAGCTATGATGCCTAGTCGGCATAGATATGCCTGCATTCTTAAAAAAAGACGGTTGTTCTCTGGACGGCCGTTTTTTTGCTTTGAAGCAAACCGAAAATAATTCAGTAGAGAACAATCATCGTTCGTCTTTCTGTGCAGGGCGAAATAATGTTTCGATTATCACCGCCCAGAATAATAAATGGAGGCAAGCAACAACACAATTGCAAAATCCCGTTGGTACCGACTGTTACCAATCGCGTTCATTACGTATAGCCTGGCGTATTTAGACCGGGCGAACTTTGGCTTTGGGGCCGCCAGCGGCATGGCGAAGGATCTGAACATCACCCCTGCCATGTCGTCGCTGTTAGGCTCGCTGTTCTTTCTGGGCTACTTTTTCTTTCAGGTGCCGGGGGCGGTCTATGCCGAGAAGCGCAGCGCCAAAAAATTAATCTTCTGGTCGTTGATTCTATGGGGTGGCCTGGCCATGGCAACCGGTATCATCAGCAATGTCAACGCCCTGATTGTTATTCGCTTCACGCTGGGCGTGGTAGAGAGTGCCGTCATGCCGGCCATGCTGCTTTTCCTGAGTCGGTGGTTCACCAAAGCCGAACGGTCGCAGGCCAATACGTTCTTAATTCTTGGTAATCCGGCCACCATTCTCTGGATGTCGGTTTTGTCGGGTTACTTAATCGAAGCGGTTGGCTGGCGCTGGATGTTTATTCTGGAGGGGCTTCCGGCGGTTATCTGGGCTTTTTTCTGGTGGCGGTTAGTGGACGACAAGCCGGAAGACGCCAACTGGTTATCACACTCCGAAAAACAGGCATTACTGAACCGCCTGCATCAGGAGCAGCAGGGAATCAAGCCGGTAAAGAACTACGCGGAAGCCTTCAAGTCCAGAGTGGTTATTCTGCTCAGTCTGCAGTATGCCTTATGGAGCATCGGCGTCTACGGGTTTGTGATGTGGCTGCCCTCCATTTTAAATGCTGCGCCCAACATGACGATTGTGAAAACCGGCTGGCTGTCATCCGTACCGTACGTACTGGCGATTATCGGCATGCTGGGCGCTTCCTATTATTCGGACAAAACCCTGAACCGCAAAGCGTTTGTGTGGCCGTTTCTGGTGCTGGGGGCCATTGCCTTTTACGGTTCCTACCTGGTTGGGGTCAGTAACTTCTGGCTTTCGTTCATGCTGTTGATCCTTGCCGGTGGGGCCATGTATGCTCCTTACGGCCCATTCTTTGCAATTATCCCGGAGATACTTCCCCGAAATGTAGCTGGTGGGGCCATGGCGCTCATCAACAGCTTCGGCGCCTTAGGCTCGTTCATCGGCTCCTATATTGTTGGCTACCTGAACGGGACAACCGGCAGCTTTGGCGCTTCGTATCTGTTTATGGCTGGCTCTCTGTTTCTTTCCGCTGTTATTACACTGATCGCCGTAAAGAAACCAGAACACGCGCCCGAAGTTGTTCCTCAGGTGAGTTAAGTCTTAACGCTCGTTGGATGAATGACACTCAATCCAACGAGCGTTTTTATTCATTCCCCAAGGATGCGCCTTGAGGAACCGAACCCTTTTATCAGGTTCAGGACGCCGATAATATTTCCATCCTTTTTTACGGTTCGATCAAAGTCGCGGCCGATAGCGAACGTTAGAACGGTGTTTGTCGCAACTTCATAATTGAAGTTAGCCACCAGACGCCAACTGTCGTTTATTAGTCCAGTGTTCAAAACGGAACGGTAAATGAACTCGGCCCCGACGCTTACCGGGCTGGTTTTCTCCTGATAGTTGTAGCGAATCCCGCCATCGAGCGTCTGCGCGTTCACCGGGTTCAGTTTCGCCTGCGGATCTGCAAACACCACCTCCGGGTTATAGAGATAGCGTATAATTCCCAAAAAAACATGCCCCTGTTTACTGTCAATCCCGCCGGTAAGCCAGGCCCCAGTCCGGTATAGATTTCCGGCCGAATATTGGTTGTTGGGGTAGTCCCAGGCAAGACCAGCGGCAAAATCCAGCTTGAATCCGTACCGTTGCAAAGGCTCGTTGGCTAATCTCAGAACGTTTCTGTTGTATTTACTGATGCGCTGAGCATACTGGGCCGCTACTTCTGCTTCTAACTGGGTAAGTAGTTGGAGCCGCTCATTTTCTAACTGCTGAATACTAAGTGAGTCACTCAGGGTTTTATTACGTTTGGCTTTAACCCGCCGAATCTGGTCTGTTACGTTTTTGTAGTCAGCATTATTATCGCGCAAACTCTCCGTGAGAGTTGCACGTAACGTATTGGCCTCCCTCAGAAACGCTTTTACCTCATCAAGTTCCTGGCTGTCATAACGCCCCCGGACTATGGAAAACTTAACGCCCAGGGCTAGTTGAGACGTGGAGTCCGTATTCCGGCGGCTTTTCAAACTCCGGAAAGCCGCTGAAAACACGAACGTCTGCGGAATACTTCCTTTTGTTGGTGACTTCTCTTCGCCAAACGTCAGATTCCGGCCCCGATTACCAAACAGCCAGTACGGCGCTATATCAACGGCAAAGTTGGCCGGCAACGCACTAAACCCACCGGTGGCATTTTGTAAGGAAGCGATGAATCCCGTAACGTCAGTCGGGCGCTGGATTTCGTTGGGAGCAATGCCAATGATGTTCGCAGCGGGCGAAACAGGATTACGAAGAAAGTTCAACGTAATGGTCGAGTCAACCACCTGCGCCCAGCCGGTTGCGCCCGTCAGAGCCAGCAGCACTACCCATGTCGCTCGCGTTCTGATCATGGCTCCATCTGGAAAAAGTTAAACTCAAACGAAAAGAATTTCGTACTGCCGCTTGGTGATATTTTGGAGAGCAGCAGGTGATTGACCAGAGAAGGCATGCCCGTCAGCGTGACGTTAACCCCTGAATCGTCGGTGTTGCCATTCGTGTCTTTCACCAGAACTGAAATGCGCATCGTCTTATCGGCCAGTGAATTATTACTGCCCAGCAAAATACTGGTGGGCGGATTGGTGTCGTCATTGCTGTACTGGACAACGGTTTCGCCATCGATGCGGACGAGGATATCCGCCAGTTGACCGAACAGAATCTGGATGGATAGATTGACGGGCGCATCGGTTCGACTGACCACACAGTCATCGACCAGCATTGTTTTGGTTTGGGTTGGCATGGGTGTCATTATCTGGAAGGTTTAAGGGTTGGCTAAGCTACTAACCCCTCCGCGGATGAAGATACACGTAGGGCTTAAATAGCTGATTGTCACAAAGGTATTTTCCTGATAGTAGTTATTGCAACAGGGAATTACCCGTATTGTAGCGGTGGTTTTCACGCATAAACTCTTGCAGATTGCTCATTAATCGCAAAACAGATGCTGGTTACCAGCCGGCATCGTCAATCAATCGTGAAGAAAAGAGGCAGTTCAACGCAGGAACACCCGCACGGCCTGCTTTGGGCGAAGGGTGATGAGTGGCTGGGGTTTAATGTGCAGGCCGGGCACGGACTGGAGATCAAACCGGTGCAGGAGTACGGTCAGCAGAGCCTGCATTTCCATCAGCGCGAACTGATTGCCGATGCACAGGCGCGGCCCACCACCGAACGGTATAAACGAATACGGATGCCGTTCGCGGTCCGACTTATCCTTCATAAGCTCCGGAGCAAACCGGTCGGGGTTAAACTGATCAGGTTTCGGCCACGTAGCCGGATCGTGGTGCAGGACGTAAGGGCTGAGCAAGACGCCCTGATTGGCATCAATCATATACTCACCGAACCGGTCGGGCCCCAGTGACAGGCGGCTCATGACCCAGGCGGGTGGGTACAGACGTAGCGACTCGTTAATGACCTGCGATAGGAACGGCATGGCGCGGAGATCGTCGGCAGAGGGACGATCGCGAGGACCGAGGGTCGTACTAATTTCAGCTTTGACCCGTGCCAGCACATCGGGATGCTGAGCGAGCAGGTAGAGCGTCCAGGCCATAGACGTAGCGGTGGTTTCCTGCCCCGCCGTAAACAGCGTTACCATCTCGTCGCGGAGCTGCGCATCCGACATGCCCTCGCCGGTTTCATCGTCGGTGGCGCGCAGCAGCATATCCAGCAAATCGTCGTGGCTTTCGCCCGTTCGCTGCCGGGTTTCAATGATGCTGAATATCAACTGATCGACTTCCCGCCGGGCTTTTTCGAAAGCCCGATTGTCGGGCGTTGGTACCCATTTGGGCAATCGAAAAGGATTGATAACGGCGTTATTCGCTACGTGGTTTAAATGGCTTAATGCGCGGCCCAGATCACTGGAGCGGCTGCCCAGATCGCTGCCAAACAGCGTTTTTGTAACAATCCGCAACGTAACGTCGGTTGTTGCGGCCGAGATGTTGACGGGTTTCTGGCGATCCATGGTTTCCAGCCGTTCGGCCCAGGCTACTGCCTCCGAAATCATGGTTTCGGCCAGCAGAATGAGCTTCTGGCGATGGAAAGCCGGTTGCGCCAGCCGCCGTTGCCGACGCCAGAAGTCGCCATCGCTGGTCAGCAGGCCGTTGCCCAGAAACTCCCGCAGAATGGCGAACGACTTGCCACGGCCGTAGTTGCGGTTGTTTTCCTGAAGCACCTGCTTGGTTTCTTCGGGTTTGAGCATCAGCGTCGTTAGCCGCCCGCCTACGCTGATGCGGACCATGCGTTCGGAGCCGTATTGCTGCTGCAGACCGCGCAGAAACGCGAGTGGGTCGCGCAGGTAGCTAAGTGTATTACCCACAACAGGCAGGCCCGGATGCACCGGAATTGCACGCGTAGACGAAAGAGCCGTTTCCATAGAGAGAAAATTACAAAATGTACCGTAGCCGGACAAACGCCTTCGTCCGAATCCGTTTACTGCCCTACAATTCGCTCTTCGCTTTCGGGCGCTTCAGGGCTGAACTGGTCGCTGATAATGAGCGCAACTATGGCCCCGGCCGCAATGCCCAGGAGGGTCAATGTGTTCAATGAAGTCAGCAGGCGAATGCTTATCAGGAGAATCGCCATGCCGAACCGGACAATAACCCCCCGAACAAAGCTTGGATGCGAAGGACCGGCTTTTAGGGTTGTCAGGCTGATCCCCGCTTCGGCCAGGAAGTAACCCGCCACCGACCCGGCAAACAACCATTGCGTTGAGGCAGGCAGTTCGGGGGCATCCACGCCCCGGATGGCCAGCGTCAGTCCGACGCCCACCACCGTCAGGGCAACGGTCAGGGGCAGGTGCAGATACAGCCAGAAAGCATAGAGTCGGGCGCTGCCGCCCTCGCTGACCCGCCGAACGGCATCGTCGTCCAGCCGGTCGAAATACGCCCACCACAGGCCAATGATAACAATCCCGCCCAGTAGGGTCGCAACTACGGTATCTGTTTCGAAACCCGTCTGGATCAGGCCCTGGGCGGTGCTGGTAACGGCCTGGCCCAGCACCAGGAGTGTGAACAGACCGTAGCGCTCGGGCAGATGCCGGACATCCGGCGGGAATTCTTTATGCAACCGACCACCCGACGTCGTCAGTGGAGTGCTGAGTTCGATCAGCAGGGCCAGTCCCCACAAGGCATACCGATATGGTGTTGGGACAAATGCGGAACCGAGCCAGATCAAGACCGAGATCGAGAAACCGGTGGTGATGTGCCGGATATAAGGCCGGGCTTCGGGCACGTATACCCAGGCTCGGCCATATTCAATCAATAGTAGCAGGCGCACGGCCGAATATGTCAGCGCATACACAATTGAAGACTGATCGGAGGCCAGCGCTTTCGGAATGGCCGCAGCCAGTATAATCAGGCCCAGCAGTTGCAGACTGCCAAGCAGGCGGTGTATGGTGTCGCGGTCGCTATCAAAACGGGTGGAATAGTGCGTTTCGCCATTCCAGAGCCACCACACAGGTACGTATAACAACAGAAATTTACCCAGTGCTGGTCCGTCGAAGGTGTTCAGCAGACGCATGGCTAACTGAGCAATGATGACCGTAAAGACCAGATCATTGAGCAGCTCGGCCCAGGTGGTGCGTCGGTCGCCTATCTTTTCAGTCGTACGTAAGTGGGGCGTAGCAGAAGGCTTTTTCCGACGGGCGGTCATAGGCCAATGGACAACAGGTTTGTTAAACCAAACTACTACAGCTGTATATAGTTACGGTATACGCATGTTTATACCAGCTCTATATCTATGAACCGACCTAAATGGGGCTAATTCCACCAAGAAACAGTTTGTAGATTCAAATGCAGACCAGGTAATCTCACGCGCAAAATTATCCGTCTAAGCCTGATAGTCAGACCTACTGAGGAGCTTCCTGTTTACGCGGCCTGTATACAAACCCTCGGGTGAAACGGGCCAATGTCTGAAGACCTTTCTCTAAACGGCCACCGTTTCCGTTACCGTTAACCCAAATAGACTCAGTACGGCGCGTTCCTGCGACGGGGTGTCGCTTTCGATGCGGTCCTGCATGGCCCGGACCCGGGCGTTGTAGAGAACCCGGTTAATGAGCAGTGTCTGAATCTGCTGGCGTATAACGGCTTCGTCAGCCTGACGCAGGTCGCCCGCCAGACCCAGCCGGTGGTATAAAATGCGCCCGACGTTGCCGACCTGGTCACTGGTCAGGTTGAGCGGATAAACCAGCATCGGCACACCAGCCGCTAAACACTCCGTGACGGACCCGATACCTCCATGCGTCAGCATCAAATCGCAATGGGGAAGAAGCTCGGGCTGGGGCACAAAGGAAAAGAGATGAACGTGGGCCGGAAGGTCCAGGTTTAATTCGCTGGCTAACAGCTTATTGGCGATAACCACCTGAATACCCGTCAGTGGACGGACGGCCGCTACCACCTTACGCAGAAACCCAAGGGCTACATCGGCCTGATCGGCGCTGAGCGTACCCAGAGCCACCAGAATCAGCTTGTCATTGCTGCGCATGGCAGGCTCTATCTGCTGCCAGAACTTTGCATTATCGCTTACGTCCCGACGTTGGTAAGGACGACACAAAAACTGCTCGTTGGCAGCCGGCCGGAACCAGGGGTACTCAAACGCCTGGGGAGTCATGTAGATGGACGTAACGCCCCGTACAATATCGTAGAGAGCATTGTCGCGCTTCTCCAGCTGCCGTTTGTCAACGCCATGTTTGCGACCCCAGTGCCCGACAAAATACAGATCATTCTTGCCAAGAAACACTCCCGCCCGCATCCAGCGCCCGATGCTTCGGCGCATCAGGTATCGCTCCCAGGACATCCAGGCCGAGAACCGGTCGAGCAGAGTGTTCTGCATAGGCGTCGGGTCCGTCATGGGCGGCAGACCGGGCGCACGGCGCGTTGGCGGTTTGATGTGGAGAAAATAAACTTTCGGGACAAGGTGCTGGATGAGGTAGTAATAGTAGTTGAGGTGTTCGTCGACCAGAACATAATCCGGCTGCACATCGGCCAGGACCTGTTCAACCGACCGGACTTTCCCGAGAAATTCGCGATACCGTTGTCGCCCGAAGGCCTTGCCTTGAATCGTTTTCTTAAAATCCGCTAAGCTACTCTGTCGGTTGACGATGTAATATTCGATCAGGTAATCAAGCTCGACAAAGTCGAATCCCTGCGTTTCGATATGGTCGCGGAGGTAAGCCGTTCCCGTAAAAACAACCTGGTAGTTATGATGTCGGAGCAGATCTGCCAGCCGGAAGAAGCCATTATAATGGCTGGGCAGGGGATTAATTAAGAACAAAACGGTTTTCATGCGAGGCTAAGAAGGGAGACTGATGTCCCGAAGCTATCAATTTTTAGCCGCTCTGGAGTACATACGTTAAAGGTATAGACACATATTGATTAAACGGTGTATTGCTGGTGTATCTTATTGCTACAAAGTATACTTCCGCAGGTTCTGTCCAGTTTCTGATGAGCATTATCTAAAGATTCCGGATAAACTCTTCCAAAGCATTGAGATGTTCTGTAAAGGCCTGCCGGCCCTGGTTCGTGGCGGAATAAGTTGTATTCGGTTTCCGACCAATAAACTGCTTCTGCACAGCCACGTAACCCGACTCTTCCAGTGCCCGCAGGTGCGTCGCCAGGTTGCCATCGGTGAGTCCGAGGAGGTCTTTGAGCGCATTAAAGCTCATCGTGTCGTTGACCATGAGCACCGACATGATACTAAGCCGCGCTTTACTCTCAAAAGCTTTATTGAATTGAGACAGCCGATCAATCATGCGCTAGTACGTTCGTATTTATAATACATCGCCAGACCATAGACAATGTGCAGTGCCCCGAAGCCGATCGCCCAGGTCAGCAGATTATAGCCCGGCAGAAATACCGACAGCAGCCCCAGCCCGATTTCGCAATAACCCAGCGATTCAACGTCACGAAGGGTATGTTTGCTGCCGTTGATCAGAGCCAGGCCATAGAAAATGAGCGTTGCCGGGAAGGTTAACCAGATCAGGTCGTAGAACAGTAAACCGAGGCAAAACACCCCTCCGGTTACCAGCGGTACGATCATCGCCCACAGCAGCCGCTGCGAACTGGTATTCCAGACGTTGCCCAGTCCCTGCCGACGCGCTTTCCGAACCGTAAAGTAGGTACCGGCCAGCAGCGTTGTTACCAGCACAATCAGGGCGGCAATCACTAAAAACGACTTGACGCTGTCACGGACTGCGTCGTCATAAACCGCCAGCCTATCATAATTGATCACCCGAAGCCAGTCGGCTTGCAGCTGCGTATAAACCACGATTGATCCAACAAGGGCGATCAAACCGGCCGACAAACCCGACAGGCCGCTAAGCGACAGGAATTTGGAGGAGCGTTCCATCAGACTGCGGATTTCGGTCAGCGTCTGAAGGTGTTCGTGCGATTCAGGCATAAAAGGTTCGTTCAGTTTAAGAGTTTGGTTCAGCAGTTACCTGCAATGTCATTATTACATCAACTAACCGCCCGCCCAGCACTACCACACCTACTACCACAGCCGTAATAGCCAATAGCAGCACCGCCCCGGACGACAAATCTTTGATCGCTTTAATCTGCGGATGCAGGCCGGGCGATACAAAATCGCAGAGTTTTTCGATGGCCGTATTGAAGGCTTCGGCTGCCCAGACCAGCCCGATCTGCGTCAGGATAATAGTCCATTCTACGCGGCTCAGATTCAGCCAGAACCCCGCCAGGATAACCAGCAGGGCAATCAGCAGGTGAACCCTGGCATTGTTCTCATAGCGAAACAGGGTAATGATGCCTTCCGTCGCAAACCGAAAACTACGCAGAACTTTCTGAACGTTAATCATGCAGCAAAGGTAGGGTCAAAACAATCGTACTTTAGTCCGTTTGAACTGTCGCCGGTCCAGCACATCGCCCAGGAGGACTTCGCCCCGGACCTGGAGGTACGGTTGCCGAACGGTTTTGGGCAGGTCGAACACCAGTCGGGTCGAATCACTCTGCCGGGCTGGCGTTTTATACTTGCTCCGCCAGCCAAACGGTCGAAGCTGATTCAGCCGTTGCTGGGCTTTGGGCAGGTTCTCGTACACCTTTCCGCCGGGGTCCCGAACATAAGGAGTGTTATTGCCCCAGGGGTGTGCTATGCGAACGGCCTGGTTATCAACTCGGAACGTAACGATCCAGAACCGGCCTTTGGGCTTCAGCGACCCAATACTGTCTTGTACGGTAACCTGCCGAACGGAGTATACGAAATCGTCATGATGAATCAGCTCCCGCAGGCCGATTTCTTTTTCGTCGGCGGGCTGACAGGCGCTCAGCAACAGAGTGGCGGCAAGTAGGGGAGTGTGAGCGTTCATGTGGAAGCGATGGGGTAGAAGCGTAGTCAGAGGTTATTCTGCTTATTGACGATTCTGCCAGAGGTAGTTTCAGCCCAGCTAATCAGGGACCACCAGTTACCGGATAGCAATCCACGAACGGCTACCAGACCTGAACCGGTTGTCGTCAGCCCGGCTAACGCAATCCTGCTGTTTGCCAGCTGTATGCGTAGAAAGCACTTTGCTCTGCGAAGAACGGCCGATAATGGCGTGTAAGTCAAGTAATCCGGGTAAAATAGTTTAGGTTCTAGGGAGCGGGCGCGACGGTTGTCCGGAAGAAACGCGTATAGAAGCCCCACCCAATAAGCACCATCGCACCGGCCACCACAATGGGTAAATACACGTTAATCGTATCTATATAAGCCGCAATGATGGGCGGAAGTGCGAAAGCTGCCGACAAGACCGACTGGTTTATGCCCAGCACCCGGCCCTGTTCCTGCGGATTGCCGCTCTGGGAAACCAGCGCCGTAGAATTAGGCGAGGTCAGACCCTGAAAAATCGCCATAAACGGCACAACCAAATACAACTGCCAGCTTTCGCTGGGCAGCAGAAACAGCCAGAGAGCAAACCCCAGCCCAAAGACGCTGTAGCGAAGAATCTGGGCGGGGGTGTAATGATTGGCAACGCGCCGGACAACCGTACCCTGCATCAGGGCAATCCAGACGCCTACGTAGGCGAAATAACGCCCGATATGGGTCTGGTCGTAGTCAAACACCTTTATCAGGATGACCTGAAAAAACTGGGTGTAAAAATTAAAGCCGAGAGCATAGAAAAACACCCCCAGAAACAGCACCCGCAGCCGGGTATCGCCGAAAGCCTCCCCAATATTCTTTACGCCCGTCAGCAACGTCACCGGGCGATTGATGGGGATCTGGAGCGTTTCTCGGAACGTAAAGATGACTAGCCCGATGTTAACCAGCGACAGCAGCGCAGCCGCCAGGAAAGGCGTGGCAAAATTAAACCAGGAAACGGTGTTGGGATTGGCCAGTTCGCCACCTAAAGCCGGACCGATAATGAACCCGATCCCGAATGCAACGCCAATCAGCCCGAAATTCTTGGTTCGGGATTTATCATCACTGATATCGGCGATGGCCGATTGAATGACCGACAGGTTGCCACCACCAATGCCGTAAATCGTGCGGCTTAGAAACAGCAGCGGCACATTTTTGAGGTGAATTCCCAGCGCGAAAATCAGGTAGCCGGTGAACGTCAGGACGAGCGATACTAATAGGAGTTTCTTCCGGCCGTGCCGGTCCGACAGAGCACCCAGCAGTGGTCCGCTAAAGAATCCGGCGATGGAAAACACGGCGATCAGAACGCCCAGGAGTAACGTACGCTGATTGTCCGAGTAATAATCGGGCAGAAAGTTCGATTCGGGACGTAACAGAAGCGGAGCAATGATTGGATTGGCAATGCCAACGCCAACCAGATCCAGGAAGACAGTAAAAAATATGGTTCCTAACCGAAGCCGGTTAGAAGCAGAGGGTGTGGACGCAAATGATGCCATGAAGCGCTTGTTGTACGAATCATACGGTAACCGGCTGTGTGGGCAAACGGTTGCAAAAGGTGATCGCAGCAGTTGCTCCCTAGGTGGCTGACTGGCAATGCACAGTATTCGGCAGGCTGATTCTGTTGCTGGCTCCGAATCTTTTTTTGGCAAGAACTGGCTAGTAATGAGAACTTTATTTAGCTTAAAGAGAGCATGGATGTGCTAGGTTACTGATTATTCAGAACTGATAAACTCATCCGGATCAAACGTAATCATCCGTCAATAAGCGAAACACGTTGCTACCATGTCTGCCTGGAACGTTGATTCGGCCCGCCACCTGCTCGCCCGCTGTTTGTTCGGTTATAGCCGAGCCGACCTGACCCGGGCGCTTTCTTATCCATCGGCACAGGCTTTTGTTCAACAGGAACTGCTCGCCGATTTGCCGCCGGACGGAAGCGGGCAACCGGACCCGCCTGGACCCTGGGTGACCGAGGCTCCGGTTACAGGCGACAATGCGGTAAACAATACGCGCTACCGGGAACTGACCAACTGGTGGCTTAGTCGAATGTTAACCGAAGTCACCAGTATGCGCGAGAAGATGGTGCTTTTCTGGCACAATCACTTTACGTCCCAGCGCGATAAAATCAGCTATCCGCAGTATATGTACCAGCAGAACGCCCTGTTTCGCCGGTACGCTTTTGGTGATTTCGGACAGATGACCAAAGAGGTGACTATAGACCCGGCCATGCTGATTTATCTCGACGGTCGGCAGAACAACAAAAACGCACCGAACGAGAATTACGCCCGCGAACTGATGGAGCTTTTTACGCTCGGGCTGGGCAACTACACCGAAACCGACGTTAAACAGGCGGCCCTGGCCCTGACCGGCTGGCGCCTGGAGGGTCTGAAGGCCGTATTCAACAAAAAAGCGTTTGCCAGTACGAACAAAACCTTTCTGGGTAAGACCGGCAACTTTGGCTATACGGACATTATCGATATTATCCTGACGAAAGATGCGACCGCCGAATTTATTAGTCGTAAGCTATACCGCGAGTTTGTGCACTACCAGCCCAACGAGCCGTTCGTAAGGCAGATGGCGGCCGTTTTGCGGGAGGCTAATTACCAGATCAAACCGTTGCTGCAATTTTTGCTGACGTCGGACGAGTTCTTCCGAACCGATTACCGGGGCGGGAAAATCAAGTCGCCGACCGAGCTACTGATAGGAGCCGTCAAACAGCTTGCTCTGGCTAAACCCGACTGGGCTTATCTGGCCGATACGGGCCGGTTGCTGCAGCAACAACTGTTCAATCCGCCGAACGTAGCGGGCTGGTCGGGTCAGCGCGAGTGGATCAGTTCAAATACCTATCCGGCGCGGGGCGGCTTTACCGACTCGCTCGTCAATGGCCGTAAAAGCAATGGGCAAATGTTGGCGGGTTCGCTGAATGCGCTCGACTATGCCCGCAGTTATGCGAGTTCGGAGAATGCTATCCAGTTTGTTAACGATGTAACGGGTCTTCTGCTGCGGTTTCCGCTGAGCGATACTAAACGAAAGTTCCTGCTCGAGACGCTGCTGGACGGGACCATTGCGGCCAACTGGTCTACCAACACGCCCATGGCCGACATTCGCATCCAGAAATTCCTGAAAGCCGTGATGCGCCAGCCAGAGTACCAGCTAACCTGAATGAGTGAATGAGTGATTGACTGGAGACTGATTATAGCTATAGAACCGCTCATTTACCTACTCACTCTCCAGTCTTCCGCTCCCACCTAATCATTCTTTCACTCATTCGCTCTTTCACTCTTTAACCAATGAACCGAAAAGACTTTCTTCGACAACTGGGATTGCTGACGGGGGGCGTAACCTTTGGTTTGCAGGGCGTTCCGGTACGGGCTTACGCCCATAGTCCGTTTCTGGCCGACGTCCCCGGTTGGGAGCAGACGGCCGGGCGGGGTACTATTCTGGTTCTGGTTCAGATGCAGGGGGGGAATGATGGTCTGAACACGGTGGTGCCCTTTGAGAACGACATTTATTACCAGAAGCGTCCGGCCATTGCTATCCCGAAAGAGAAAGTCCTGAAATTGACCGCCCAGCTTGGGCTGCATCCGGCCTTGAGCGCGTTTCAGGAGCTGTATGGCAACAATCAGCTAACTATTGTCGAGAATGTCGGTTACCAGTCGCCGAACCGGTCGCATTTCCGCTCGACCGATATCTGGCTGTCTGGCTCAGATTCAGAGCAGATGCTGAATGAAGGCTGGGCCGGGCGGTACCTGACCCGGCTAAATCCGGCATATCCCGTTTCCTTACCCGATCAGCCCATGGCCGTGCAGCTTGGCTCGGTAGAGTCGCTGCTGTTTCAGAGCCAGCTTGGTTCGCTGGGAACGGTGTTTGATAACCCCGATGCGTTTTATCAACTGGTGAAAGGCAGCAGTGCTGATACCGATCCTATTCCGAATACGGTGGCGGGCGAAGAACTGCGCTTTCTGCGGCAAATAGCCGCCCAGTCGATTCAGTATTCCGACATTATCAAGAAGAAAGCCGACGTCGGTAAGAACGCAGTAACCTATCCGAACACGAACCTGGGCAAGCAACTGGCTATCGTGGCCGAGCTGATTGCGGGCGGACTGACAACACCGGTCTATCTGACGACGATTTCGGGCTTCGATACCCACGCCAATCAGGTTACGGCGGGTAATCCGGTCAATGGTCAGCACGCTACGTTGCTTAAAACCGTGGCCGACGCCGTGCTGGCGTTTCAGAAAGACCTCAGCCGGCAAAACCTCGCCGACCGAGTTACGGTGATGACGTTCTCGGAGTTCGGTCGGCGCGTTAGCCAGAACGGCACCACCGGTACGGATCATGGTTCGGCGGCCCCATTGTTCGTTATTGGTAAACCGGTACGGGGTGGGGTAGTCGGCACGGCGCCCGTTCTGAATGACCTCGACGGTAATGGCGATGTGAAGTTTAAAAACGACTTCCGACAGGTGTACGCCAGCGTGTTGCGCGACCACCTCGGCGCTGATGCTGCCACGACGCAGGAAATTTTAGGCCGCGATTTTGAGACGTTGCCTATTTTCCGGCAGACCCCCGCCCTGGTCGTTACAGAAGGTCTCTTCGCGCTGGGGCAAAACACGCCCAACCCCTTCGCCGACACAACCGAAATTCAGTTTACGCTTCAACAGGCCCAGGCCGTCCGCCTGACGGTATTTGATATGCAGGGGCGTGAGCTGACTGTGCTGCGCGAAGGACAGTTTGAAGCCGGAAATTATATCGTGCCGCTTCGTGGTTCTGGCTTTGCACCCGGTCATTATCTGTATAGTCTGCAGACCGATACCGGCCGGCTGGTGAAACGAATGACTAAAATTTAACCGTCTACTACAGGCAAATAGGCTCATCACCGTAGGAAATCTATATAAGATTTTGCTTCCTGCAAACCAATCGGGCGCTGGAAACCTTATTGGTTTATGAGCCAATCGAAGCAATTTCAAGATTTACCGCCCCGCCGTCAGGAGCAACTGATGGCGTTTGACCGGCTGCTGACCATTATGGACGAACTGCGGGCGCAATGCCCCTGGGACCGTAAACAAACGCTGGAAAGCCTGCGTCACCTGACCATCGAAGAAACCTACGAACTCTCCGACGCCATTCTGGAAAATGATCTGCCCGAGATCCGCAAAGAGCTGGGCGATATTCAATTGCACCTGATTTTCTACGCTAAAATAGCCTCCGAAACCGGCCAGTTCGATATGGCTGACGTGCTGAACGGCATCTGCGAAAAACTTATCAGTCGCCATCCGCACATCTATGGCGATACGGTAGCCGAAACCGAAGAGCAGGTGAAAGCTAACTGGGAGCAGCTTAAGCTGAAAGAAGGCAACCGGTCGGTGCTGGGTGGCGTGCCGGGGTCACTGCCGGCGCTCGTGAAGGCCATGCGGATTCAGGAAAAAGCGCGGGGTGCGGGCTTCGACTGGGAAGAAAAACAGCAGGTCTGGGAGAAAGTAGAAGAAGAAATGCAGGAGTTCAAGGCTGAGTTCAACGCCGATACCGATGAGGTCGTTGACCGGCAGCGGGCCGAAGGCGAATTTGGTGATCTGCTGTTTTCCCTCGTCAATTACGCCCGGTTCATCGATATTAATCCGGAAACCGCCCTCGAACGGACAAACAAGAAGTTTATCAAACGCTTTCAGTATTTAGAGGAGCGGGCCAGAGCCAATGGCAAGGCCTTAAGCGAGATGACCCTGGCCGAAATGGACGTGTACTGGAACGAAGCCAAAACCGTCTGAACCGGGATTGAGTTGATTCATTGAGTGCATTGCTTATCACAGTCAAACCATCAGTCATTCAACGTAATCATCAGGTCGGATGCGTATTGCCTTCATTACAGACCCGCACATCGGCGCCCATGGCGAAAAGCCTCAGGGTGTCGACGTCCGGCGGAATTTCCTTGACGCGCTGGCGTTCCTGCCCGAGATAAAGCCGAATGGCCTGGTCATTGGCGGAGACATCTGCAAACAGACCGGCGACCGCGCCACTTACAAATGGGTGAAAGAGCAGTTGGATAAACTGCCGTTTCCGTATTACGTCATTGCGGGCAATCACGACGATTCGGTGATGATGGCTGAGGTGTTCAACCGAACGCATGATCTGCGCGGTACGGAGCTGTATTATGCGCTGCCCCTCGAAGGGCGCCCGGTCCTGTTTCTGGACACCGCCAAAGGCGAAATGTCGCCCGAGCAGTGGACCTGGTTGCGGGAGTACGTAGCGGCTCTGCGCCACAACAACCTTCTGGTGTTTATGCATCACCCGCCTATGCGCGCCGACGTAATGTACATGGATCAGCACGATCCGTTCCGGCAGAGTGATGAATTCTATGATCTGGTAAAGGACTTGACCTGCCATATAGTGGTCGTGTGTGGGCATTACCACGTCGAGAAGACCGTGCAGCGGAGCAACCTGCTGGCTCTGATAACCCCTTCGACATACCTGCAGATGAAACACGATCCGCCCAGCGTGGTCATCGACAACTACGGGATCGCCGTACGGGAAATTAACCTGACGTCGCACGGCACCAACAGCACTGTGCATTACATAAATCTGGCCAAGACCATCGGATGATAGCCAGATTAAGACGCCAACTGATGAAAGATACGATACGTATTTATACGGCTCTGCCCCGTGGGTTGGCGTACAGGTACCTGGCTGAAAATCAGCGTTTATACGCCATGCTGATCTCGTACTTCTTCGCTAAAATCTGGCTGGAAGCTGACAGATATTTGGGAAGTTTTAACTAAACCACAACTTCTCAGATATGGAACCGTCCAAAGACAGTAAAGGCAGCGAATTTCACGTGCTGCTGAGCGGCATGAAACTCCCTGCCCGGCTCGAAAACAAGATTGCCGCTCAAATTCAGTCGGTCGTATCGTCGGCATTAGCCGGCTACCCAAACCCCGATGATCCCGATGGCGATGATGGCCCGGCAGGTGGCGGTGGTGGAGGTGGCCCATTTCCCGGTGGGGGCGGCCCTTATGCCGTAATTCCGTCGATCCGCTGGAAAGGCTACTGGATCAAAGCCCTGGGTAAGGATTTTAGAATCAATCCGGCCGAGATCGACGCACAGCAAAGACATCTGCAAAAGGGTATTCAGGGTTTTTAAGCGCTATGTTAACGCCCAGCACCACCCTTTGTCCCAGCGCACGCGCCGAAGAGGGCGCGTTGCTGCTGGGCGTTGTTGCCCCCGATCAGTCCGTAAAGATGCTCACCGAGCCGGAGCCGCTCACCGCGGAACTGGCCGAAGCCATCGCCGAAATCGACGCGCCCGAGCAACAGTTCCGGTTTGCCAACCGCTGCGTTAAATCGGGCTGCAATCAGTGGCACGATGGGCGGTGCGGGGTGATTGATCTGGTGATGTCGTTTAACCAGCACCTGGCCGAGCCGGTTACGTTACCGGCCTGTGCCATTCGGTCGCAGTGCCGCTGGCATAAGCAGAACGGCCCGAAGGCCTGTACGCTGTGCCCGTTCATTATTACCGACTCCAGCCAGACCGAGCAGGAGCGACTGGTGTACATCGACTCGCCTGCTTACGCACCGGGCGCATAGCTTTATCCAAAACATTGAGCCTGTTTCTGCGGATTGACTACCAGATAGAGTCGGTAGCCAGCCCGCAGAAACAGGCTCTTTATTATCTTATACCGCCGGGTATCTACCCGCGCTCATGGGACCCGATTCTAACGGGACGAGTAGTTCGGTGCTTCTTTCTGAATCTGAATATCGTGTGGGTGGCTCTCGCGCGAACCAGCCGTTGTGATCTTGACAAATTTAGCCTGCTGCAGGGCCGGAATGTCGACAGCTCCGCAATACCCCATACCGGCTTTCAGCCCGCCCACCATCTGGTATACAATCTCCGAAACCCGGCCTTTGAATGGTACGCGCCCGACAATCCCTTCCGGCACGAGTTTCTTGATATCGTCTTCGGCATCCTGGAAGTAGCGGTCTTTTGAACCGTCCTCCATCGCTTCCACCGAGCCCATACCCCGGTAGGTCTTGAACCGGCGGCCTTCATACAGCACCACTTCGCCGGGAGCCTCTTCGGTGCCCGCCAGCAGCGAGCCAATCATGACCGTACTGGCACCACCCGCCAGAGCTTTGGTAATATCGCCCGAGAAGCGGATACCACCGTCGGCAATGACCGGAACATCCGTTCCCTGCAGGGCTTTGGACGCTTCATACACCGCCGTAAGCTGGGGCATGCCGATACCGGCAATGATGCGGGTGGTACAGATACTCCCCGGTCCAACGCCGACCTTCACGGCATCGGCACCGGCATCGGCGAGCGCTTTCGCTCCTTCGCCCGTGGCAACGTTTCCGGCAATGACCTGGAGTTTGGGAAACTGCTGTTTGATGCCTTTCACCGCATCCAGAACGCCCTTGGAATGGCCATGCGCCGTATCGACACTGATAACGTCAACGCCGGCTTTCACCAGCGCTTCAATGCGTCGGGTCAGGTCGGGCGTTACACCCACGGCTGCGCCCACACGTAATCGGCCCAGTTCGTCTTTGCAGGCGTTGGGGTGACTCTTTTTCTTCAGAATGTCTTTATACGTAATCAGACCGACCAGACGGTACTCGTCGTCGACGATGGGTAGTTTCTCGATCCGGTATTGTTGAAGAATGCTCTCGGCCTCTTCGAGCGTCAGACCAACGCGGGCCGTAATGAGCTTTTCGCGGGTCATGATATCCGTCACCGGCTTGCTCAGGTCGCTCTGAAAGCGCAAATCCCGGTTGGTCAGAATGCCAACCAGCTTACCGCTTTCGTCCACAACCGGAATGCCGCCAATTTTGAACTCCCGCATAATCTTGAGCGCATCCGCGAGGGAAGCCGTTTCAAGCAACGTAATGGGGTCGATAATCATCCCGCTTTCCGAGCGTTTGACTTTCCGAACCTGGTCGGCCTGAGCCTCTACGCTCATGTTTTTATGAATAATGCCGATGCCGCCTTCCTGCGCCATAGCAATAGCCAGCGCCGATTCCGTAACGGTGTCCATAGCCGCCGAGATCAGCGGAATGTTCAGTTGGATGTTGCGGGTAAGCTGGGTGACGGTCTTTGTGTCGCGCGGGAGAACCTCCGAATAAGCGGGCAGAAGCAGGACGTCGTCGTAGGTGAGAGCCTCGTAAAGAAACTTACTGGTATCTAAGCTCATGGCAAATAAACAGGTGGTGTTATTTGCCGGACAAAGGTAAGAAGAATTTATGGACCGTAAAAGCACCGCCCCGGGCAGAATTCGGGGAATTATCTGAACTTAATCAATTAAGTTTATTCGTTCCAGGCCGACAGTTTAATGCTGATGGCTTTTCCCGCATCGCCAACGCTGAACTGGCAGTCGCTGAATTTAGGGGCCGACATCGTTGGGCGGAAGTTATTGCTGAATCCGTAGGGCTCTTTGGGAATCCCGAACACACGTTTATCCATTTTGCCGTTGCCGTTTTCGTCATGATAGACGGCCACCGCGTAGCTGCCTGGCTCAACCGTAAAGGTTGTTTGAACGCTTTTACCGCCAATGCTTAGTTTTTTGCCTTCAATGGGCCTGCCCTGCGGAAAATCTTTGCCCGGCCGGAACAGGGCAACGTAAACCGACCCCTGGCGTGACCGAACATTCTGAACATCAATTGTCAAACTGGTTTTGGCGGATAGCTTCGAAGGGGTGTGGCTGGACAGAAACAGGCTAAGAGCCGAAAGCAAAATGAGCATAAGCGCAATGTTTTTCTAAAAACGGATTTATCTTGCAATTATGATAGCCCAGTCCACCCCTCCCCCTAAACGATGGATTTCCAAACCCTTCCCGGATTCGACGCAGCAGCGGGCGGCTATTGCGTCGCTGACGCAGTCGCTCAACGTGAGTCCGTTTCTGGCGAGTCTGCTCGTTCAGCGCGGCATTACTTCGTTTGAAGAGGCTCGCCAGTTCTTCCGGCCCGAAATCGGTCATCTGCACAACCCCTTCGGCATGAAGGACATGGACCGGGCCATTAAACGTCTGGAAAAGGCTATGCTGCCCGGGCGCGAGGAGAAGATACTCATCTACGGCGACTATGACGTAGACGGTACAACCTCGGTGGCACTGGTTTACGGCTTTCTAAAGAACTATCACGCTAAGATAGATTATTATATCCCAGATCGCTATTCGGAGGGTTACGGTATTTCGCGTCAGGGGATTGAGTGGGCAGCGGCAAACGGGTTTACGCTGATCATTGCCCTCGACTGCGGCATCAAATCCATTGAACGCGTAGCCGAAGCGAAAGCGCTGGGTGTCGATTTCATCATCTGCGATCACCACCGCCCCGGTGCTGAACTGCCCGAAGCTGCGGCTGTTCTGGACCCCAAACGCGAGGACTGCGCTTATTCGTATAAGGAGCTGAGCGGCTGTGGCGTAGGCTTTAAACTCCTTCAGGCCTTTTGCCTGCGTAAGGAAATTCCGCTGGAGCAGCTGTACCCGTATCTGGATCTGGTGGTGGTCAGCATCGCGTCGGACATTGTACCGGTGACGGGCGAGAACCGCGTTCTGGCCTATTACGGGTTAAAATATCTTAACAGCCAACCCCGCACCGGCCTGAAAGCGTTAATTAAAATAGCCGGCTTCAGAAGCGAGCTCGATATTACGAACGTCGTGTTCGGACTGGGACCACGGATTAATGCGGCCGGCCGGATTCAGCACGCGAAGGCAGCCGTACAACTGCTGCTGGCGGAACTGGAAGAAGAAGCCGACGAGTTTGCAATGGCGATCAATAAACACAATAACGACCGCCGAAACTTTGACAGCAGCATTACCGAGCAGGCACTGGAGATGATCCGGAATAGCGAGACACTGCTGAACGCGAAATCGACCGTTCTCTACGACGCCAACTGGCATAAGGGCGTAATTGGAATCGTTGCGTCGCGCTGCATTGAACATTTTCACCGGCCAACCATCATCCTGACGCAGTCGCACGACAAAGCCGCTGGCTCGGCGCGGTCGGTGCCGGGGTTTGACGTGTACGAAGCCATTGAAGAGTGCGCCGACCTGCTCGAACAGTTTGGCGGGCACACCTTTGCGGCTGGCATGACGATGGCGGTGGATAATATCGACGCCTTTCGCCAAAAATTCGAAGAGGTGGTTTCGCGCCGGATCAAAGAAGAACACCTGACGCCGTTGGTAGACATTGATATGCCGATGGACTTCAGCGAGATCAATGACAAGCTGGTGCGGATTCTGAAGCAGATGGGGCCCTTTGGACCGCACAACATGCAACCGACGTTCATGACGGAGGATGTCTATCTGGTGGGTGAGCCAATTATTATGAAAGAAAAGCACCTGAAAATCTATGTGCAGCAGGGCCGGTCTGGGCACACACTCCAGGCGGTTGGCTTTGGTTTTGCCCATATGGCCAAACAGTTACGCCCCCGCGAGCCGTTTTCAATCTGCTATCAGGTCGAACAGAATTTCTTCAACGGAAACGTTTCGCTGCAATTGATGTTGAAGGATATAAAATGCAGTTAGCTTTTCAGTTCGTGAGCGGGTTAGCCGAATAGCGGTGCTAACTAACCGGCTGAGTAACTGAGCTATTTATGATCTTAAGAACCGAAAACTTAATCAAGAAATACGGGGCGCGGCTGGTCAATAACAACGTTTCCTACCAGGTGTCCCAGGGCGAAATTGTGGGCTTGCTTGGGCCGAACGGGGCTGGCAAAACGACTTCGTTCTATATGGCCGTTGGTCTGGTAAAACCCAACAGCGGTAAGGTGTTTATCGACGACATCGACGTAACGGATCTGCCGATGTATAAACGGGCGCGGCTCGGCCTGGGCTATCTGGCGCAGGAAGCCTCGGTATTCCGTGATCTGTCGGTCGAGGAAAACGTGCTGGCCGTGCTCGAAATGACGGACCTGCCCAAAAAACAGCAGAAAGAAAAAGTAGAAGAACTGCTCGACGAGTTTAGCCTGACCCACGTCCGTAAGAGCAAAGGCAAGGTCTTGTCGGGGGGAGAACGCCGACGCACTGAAATTGCCCGCGCGCTGGCGGTAGACCCGAAATTTATTCTGCTGGATGAACCTTTCGCGGGCGTCGACCCGATTGCCGTAGAAGATATCCAGAGCATTGTGGCCAAGCTCAAACACCGCAACATCGGTATCCTTATTACCGATCATAACGTCAACGAAACGCTGTCCATCACCGACCGGGCCTATCTGCTGTTTGAAGGCAAGATTCTGAAGCAGGGCTCGGCCGAAGAACTCGCTAACGACGAACAGGTTCGACGGCTGTATTTAGGTCAGCATTTCGAACTTAAGCGAAAAGTATAAAGCGTATAGACCGATGTCCGCGAGTAGTAACGTCAGAGAATGTTGCTACCCGCGGATCGATTTTAGAGTTTTATGGAATCGTTGCTTCGTTTTCAGCGAACCATGAATTGTTGTAAAAACTCGTCTTTGTACGAGCGGCCCAGGGGGATACTCTGCCCGCACAGATTAACCTCATCACTACTGAAAAAATCAATCCGGTTTACGTTGACGGCATAGGAGCGGTGTACGCGCACAAGCGAAGGCCAGGAGAGCCGCTTTAACAAGGCATGCAGGGTTAGGCGTAGCACATACTTCCGGGTGGTTGTCACTAAGGTCGTATAACTGGCGTCAGCTTCCAGGTAGATTAATTCGGCCAGGGGTAAACGGATGAACTGGTAGTTCTGCTTAATGAAAAGCTGGTCGTTTGCCTGTAGAATGGTTTCTCGGGAAGATTCGGGATTCGTAGCTGATGGGTGCTGTATCCAGACCGATAATCGCTGATTGAACTGAGTTAATGCTTTATCAATGGCTGCACGTACTGTCTCAGCAGAAACGGATTTGACGAGATAAGTAGCCGTGAGGTCAGAATCTATCGGTCCAGTTACAGGCTGATCAGTCAGAATTAGAACGGGTATTGCCCGGAGGGCGTCTAATTGCCGCGCTATACGAACGCCGTTATGGCTGTTCGACGAACTGCTTACGAGCACTATGTCTACGCGCTGATGCTCAAAAATAGCCAGAGCCTTTGCCATTGTCGTGGCTATACCGATCACTATGTGCCGTGGGCTATCGACCGCTAACTTTAAGTCCAAAGCAGCTTGCTCATCATCGTCGATAATCAGTAGACAAATTTGTTGATAGTTCATGGGGAGGAGAATATGGGTGGATTGGAACTCGGGCAGAGCAAAAGACAATAGCGCAGTGTTAATCAGGCACTGCGTTCACCGTAGGCAGTTATACGGGAGTAACTGATGATCTAATCATTTATTGCTATTTCTATAAACGATTTGTATCTATTTTTTGCGATTAGAATTACTATAGACTAGCTCATTCTTGATTAAAGACTTCTATTGAGCACCTCAAAGGTAAAGTCTTTATGGGTTGGTTAATCTACCGTTAGCTAATTACGTCCCTATTTATTTCTATTTAACCTTAAAATATTCTTGTTCATTGACAAAGTCGGACGGAGTGAGGTAAAATGAGGCACTTTTGACGCTAAGCCTGATGTGTAACGTCAGACAATATACGTAAACCAGTCAAGTGTCACATTTAACCAATCTACATCATGTTCCAGCCTACAAAAATTGCTCTTATGCTGCCGCTTCTGCTGGCAGCCGCCTGCCAGCCCAATGACCTGGTTAAACAGGAGCCCTCGCCCCGCTCAGCCTCCTCAGCCCGGGCTGCCAGCAACCGCTTCATCGTCACCTTTAAGGAAAGCGCAGACCTGGATCAACTCTTTCCTAATGACAACGATGACTATGACGGACGACTGGCTAAGATGCGCGGCTTCATCGCCCAGCGGATTAGCAGTGGCATTGCTCAGCGAGCTGAGCGCATCTATACCTACGCCCTGCGTGGCTTTGCGCTGTCATTGAGTGAGCAGGAAGCCACTTACCTACGAGCGCTGCCGTTGGTTGAATCGGTAACCCCCGACATAACCGTTGCACTTGGGCCGATGACGCAGAATGTGAGTGTACAGGCCACCCAGACCATACCCTGGGGCATTACCCGCATTGGCGGTTTTAAGAACTACATAACCCCCACGCGCCGGGCCTGGATCATTGATACGGGCATTGACTTTGACCATCCGGACCTAAATGTGGATGTGGCCAACAGCCGGGGGTTTGTCTGGTATCCATCCTCGGGCGATGATGATCACTATCACGGCACACACGTAGCCGGTACGGTGGCGGCCAAGAACAACGACTTTGGCGTAGTCGGTGTAGCGGCAGGGGCAAAGGTGGTAGCCGTAAAGGTGTTAGATTACAGCGGCTCCGGCTCGTATTCTGAGGTCATTGCTGGTGTTGATTACGTGGGTGTCAAAGGCAAAGAAGGCGATGTCGCTAACATGAGTTTAGGTGGACCAGCCTATCAGCCCTTGGACGATGCAGTTAAACGGGTGTCTCAGATGTGTGGCGTTCGGTTTTCGCTGGCTGCGGGAAATTCAGCCGCTAACGCGAATTACTTCTCGCCGGCACGGGCCAACGGACCCAACATCGTGACAATTTCGTCTATGAACATAAATGATGTATTGGCTAGTTCCTCAAACTGGGGTAATCCGCCCGTTGACTTTGCTGCACCGGGCGTAAATGTGTTATCCACATTGCCTAATGGCACTTACGGCTATCTGAGCGGCACATCGATGGCGGCTCCGCATGCAGCGGGGATCATGCTGGTCAACGGCGGCAAGATTTATACCAGCGGTACGGTGCATGGCGATCCGGATGGCAACCCGGACAAGATTGCGGCCCTGAAATGGTCGAGCGGGCAATTGTAACCTGGTTGACTCTGTATATAACAGCCTCTCCGTGCTTGGCGGAGAGGCTGTTATGTTTATCTACCGATGGCTAATTTGTTCCTTAAATATTGCTGCTTAACCTCCAAATAGTCTTGTTCGTTGACCAAGATAAACGCGGCATGAGGAGGAAATGCACTTTTGACGTACCGTTTAGCGCCTGACATCAGGCGGTGTAGGTACAAAAGTCAGTGTCAATTCTAACCAATCCTCCTCATCATGTTCCAATCTACAAAATCCGCGTTCGTCGCCCTTGCGCTGCCGCTTCTGCTGGCAGCCGCCTGCCAGCCCAATGATCTGGTTAAACAGGAGCCCTCGCCCCGCTCAGCCTCCTCAGCCCGGGCTGCCAGCAACCGCTTCATCGTCACCTTTAAGGAAAGCGCGGATCTGGACCGGCTCTTTCCGGACGACAATGATAACTATGAAGGTCGGCTGGCAGCCATGCGCAGCTTTATCTCCCAGCGTATAAATGCTGGGATTGCTCAGCGGGCCGAGCGCATCTACACGTATGCTCTGCGTGGATTTGCCCTCCCGTTAACCGAAGAGGAAGCCACCTTTCTGCGGGCGCTGCCTTCGGTTGAAGCTGTTACGTCAGATGGTGTAGTTACTCTGAGCCCGACGACCAAGAACGTAAGTGCCCAGTCCACGCAGACCATACCCTGGGGTATCACCCGTATTGGTGGGTTTGTTAACTACATTACGCCAACCCGCCGGGCCTGGATCATCGACACTGGCGTTGACTATGATCATCCAGACCTGAATGTGGACGTGGCTAACAGCCGGGGGTTTGTGTGGTATACATCCTCGGGCGATGATGATCACTATCATGGCACGCACGTAGCGGGCACAGTAGCGGCCAGGAACAACGACTTTGGCGTGGTAGGCGTCGCGGCTGGAGCCAAAGTCGTGGCCGTGAAGGTCCTGGATTACTATGGCTCTGGTTACTGGTCAGACGTAATTGCTGGTATTGATTATGTCGGCACGAAAGGCAAAGCGGGTGATGTAGCTAATATGAGTTTAGGTGGAGGAGCCTATCAACCAGTGGATAATGCCGTTGTAAGAGTGTCCAAAAAAGGAATTCGTTTCTCGCTGGCTGCCGGGAATTCTTACTCTAATGCGAATTACTTCTCGCCGGCACGGGCTAATGGGCCCAATATCGTAACGATCTCAGCTATGGACATCAATGATAACTTTGCCTGGTTCTCAAACTGGGGTAACCCGCCGATTGATTTTGCTGCACCCGGTGTAGATGTGTTGTCAACCTTCCCAGGTGGTTATTATGGCTACCTAAGTGGTACGTCGATGGCGGCACCACACGTAGCGGGTATCATGCTGGTCAATGGTGGCAAGATTTATACCAGTGGTACGGTGCATAATGATCCGGATGGTAACCCGGATAAGATTGCGGCTCTGAAGTGGTCGAACGGGCAGTTATAGTCTGATCACCTCAGTATGCAACAGCCTCTCCGCCGGACACGGAGAGGCTGTTGTGTATATATTCTATCCCAATACTTCGCGCAGAACAGGCAGCGATTTTACTTCGCCGATGGTGTCGATGTGAATCTGGTAGTAGGCTACCAGCGCGTCGAGCAGCTCGTTACGGGCCGCGCGGGCCAGCTTGATAGGCGTGCCGATGGGCTGACGTAACAGGGTGTTCAGGGCCGTCTCCATTTCATTGTCGGGCAGGAAGGGATAGGCGTTCTCACGAAGCTGACTCTCAAATTCGCGGGCCGACTCCGGACCAAAGCCTAGGAAGAACGACAGCTTCAGCAGAAACGCGAGGTGAAAGTTTTCATAATTCGTTCTTGCTTCCTCCAGAAACAGCACCGAATCGACCAGAAACCGGAACAAAATCGGGTTGCCAGCTTCTTCTTTCAGCACCTTGTTGAGTAACTCCATGACGAACATCGCCATCGTCGACTTGGCAACGTCGAACGGCAGGCTCTGAAAGGGGTGGCTTGTTTTGACCTCCGACAGTCGGCTCAGATCGCGGTCGTCTTTGTAATACACCACCATATCGAGCAGCGTCAGCGGCTGAAACAGCGCGATGCGGTTGTTTTTGCTTTTGGCCGTGCGAACGCTATTGATAATGTAGTTCTGCAGGCCAAATTCTTCGGTATAAACGCGGGCAATGATCGATGTTTCGCGGTAACGGATATAGCTGAGCGCGATGCCCCGGGTTTTTTGCAGCATGGATGGGGACGTAGTGAATCGACTAAGATAACATTTTTTTAGGGGTAAAAGTCGCCTAATTCCGTTATTATTGGCCGATAAACCCGATCTACACATGAAACTTTATAAAACCCAGTCCGGCATTGTGATCGAGCATGAGGACGGATTCTACCGCGCCGAAACCAGAGAATGGGACCAACTCGTTAATCAGGATAATCTGTTTGCCCGGCTGCAGCAGATGGTAGCCTCGTCGGAAGCCTCAGGCGAATATCGATCCTGGACCGAAACCGGCTTGCTGGCCCCTATCGGTCGGCAGGAGGTGTGGGCGTCCGGGGTTACGTATCTCCGCAGCCGAAATGCCCGCATGGAGGAGTCGAAAAAGTCGGGTGGCGATAATTTCTACGACCGGGTTTACGACGCCGAACGTCCGGAGCTTTTCTTCAAATCGACGCCCGAGCGCGTTGTCGGGCCGGGCGGTGGCGTTCGCATTCGGCAGGACTCTACCTGGGACGTACCCGAGCCAGAACTCACGCTCTTCATTACGTCGTCGGGCAGGATTGTCGGCTACACCTGCGGCAATGATATGAGTTCGCGGAGTATCGAAGGCGAGAATCCGCTGTATCTGCCCCAGGCTAAAACCTACGACGGCAGCGCGGCCCTGGGCCCCTGTCTGTATGTACCCGAAACGCCGATAGACCCCGATACCCAGATTGAGCTGGAGATAAGACGGGATGAGCAGACTGTATTTACGAGTAGCATCGGCATTGATCAGATGAAGCGGCAACATACCGAATTGGTATCGTTCCTGTTTCGGGAGTGCTCATTCCCCTATGGCTGTTACCTGATGACCGGCACGGGCATTGTTCCGCCCGATAGCTTTACGCTGCAATCGGGCGATGAAATCAGCATTACTATCGGCGGCATTGGCACGTTGACGAACACAGTCAGTTGAGTTCGGTTCGGCCGTATTTTAAATTCTAACACCGGGAAGCATCTTATCGCGAAGGTGCTTTCTTCTTTTTACGTAAACCGATGCTTCAAACCATTACATCTGTTCCCGTCCGCACCAGCGACCGTGTGGCCGAAATCGCCTGGTTCTGCGATCTGTGCGGGGGCGATACCGAGTTTCTGGGCCAGCTTGACCCGACCCGGCGGAGTAGTTTTGAACACTGCCGCGACATTCTACTGACCGCCGAGCGGCAGGGATTCAAGAATATCCTCCTGCCAACGTCATACGTGGTAGGGCAGGAGCCGATTGCCTTTGCCTCGGCCGTGGCGCAGTTGACTCACGACATCAGTTTACTGGTGGCAATCCGGACGGGCGAGTTTCATCCGCCCATGCTGGCGCGGGCCATCAGTACGCTCGATCACCTGCTCGAAGGTCGTTTGACTATTAACATCATTAATTCTGATTTGCCCGGCTACAAAGAGGATGGACCTACGCGCTACCAGCGTTGCACCGAAACCATTGAGATTCTCCGGCAGGGCTGGACTGGTGACCGTATCGTACACGATGGACCGGTTTACGGTCAGCTAAATATGCCTGCTGAACCCGTAAAATCCTATCAGCAAAATGGTGGTCCGCTGCTCTATTTCGGCGGTATTGCCGATGGCGCGCGTGAGGTCTGCGCCCGGCACTGCGACGTATTTCTGATGTGGCCTGAGAAAGAGGAAAGCCTTTATGCCACCATGCAGGATGTATCGGCGCGGGCGGACCGCCATGGCCGGACCATCGACTTTGGGCTTCGTATTCACGTAGTGGTGCGCGAAACCGAAGCCGAAGCGCGGGCGTATACCCGGCTGCTGATGAGCAAATTCGACGCGCAGCAGGCCGAAGCGCTTAAGCAACGCACCCAGGACGGTAAATCGCTGGGCGTTCTGCGACAGGACGAGATGCGTAAAGAAGCCGACGAAGACGGCTTTGTCGAGCCCATTCTCTGGACTGGTATCGGCCGGGCGCGGTCGGGGGCGGGCGGTGCGCTGGTTGGCACGCCGGAGCAGATTATCGCACAACTCAACCGCTATATGGACATGGGTATCCGGGCGTTCATTTTCTCGGGCTATCCACTCATCGAAGAATGTGAATACTTCGGTAAACTGGTTTTACCGCATCTGCCTAATGTCCGCCTGGGCGATGTGCAGAGCCGTAGACCAACCGAAACACCCGCAACCCCGTTGACGTATAGTCAGTTAGCCTACTAAACCCTGTTATGACAATCATAAAGCTGATTAATCAGGTGCTGGCCTTTTCGCTGGAGCTGTGCATGCTCTACATGCTGGGTGCTTTCGGCTATCAGACCGGTAGGAGCATAGGTTGGAAATATGCGCTGGCTATTGGACTACCGCTCATCGCTATCGTCTTATGGGGATATTTTGCTGCGCCAAAGTCAGATCATCGCCTTCCGTTTCCCTACCTGACTGTATTCAAACTGGCAATGTTTAGCACTACCGCTTTCCTATGGTTTAAAGCGGGCCATCAAACGCCGGCCGGTATATTTATGGCGTTTGTACTACTAAGCGAAGTCATCGCTTTGTGGCTTAAGCAGTAGCCTATTTCACTCTCTATTCATGTTAAGCCAACTTCAAACCATCGATATTGTTGTTCTTGTGTTGATGCTGGCGATTATGCCATCGGCCGGGATTATTATTGCCCTACGGAAAAAGACCGCTGAAGACTACTTTCTGGCGGGCCGGAACATTCGCTGGTGGGCCGTGGCCGGATCGGTGTTTGGGACGAACGTCAGTTCGTTTCACCTGATCGGGATGCTGGGCATCGGCTATTCGATTGGGTTCGTGCAGGCGCATTACGAGATTGTGTTTCCGGCCATTCTGCTGCTGTGCTTTGTGTTCCTGACATCCTACCGTCGACTGGACGTGTTCACGCTGTCGCAGTACCTCGAAGTTCGCTACAACGACAAAGCGCGGCTGCTCTATACCATTCTGCTGATCCTGATCATTCTGGTGCAGCTGGTTGGCGCGTTTTACGTCGGCAGCATCACCCTCCAATGGCTGTTTGGGGGAACCGGTTTTGATATGTCCTATGCGACCGGCCTGCTGCTGATTGGCCTGATTACCTGCTCCTATACGATCTGGGGCGGCATGGAGTCCATCGTCGTGACCGATACCATCCAGACCATTATGATGCTCGCGGCCGGTACGGCCGTTGCCTATTTTACCTTGAGTCAGCCCGAAATCGGCGGCTTTACGGGACTCCTGCACCTCGACGCGGCTCAACCCCGCGAGTTGCAGAAAATGCACCTCTACCTGCCCAGCAATCATCCGAACCTGCCGTGGACGGGTGTCTTTACGGGTCTGCTGCTGCAACACTGCTTTAACTTCTCAACCAACCAGTTTCTGGTGCAGCGCGTCCTGGCCGCTAACTCCGACAGCGACGCTCGTAAAGGCATTATTGCCAGCGGCTTTCTGAAATTGACCATTCCGTTTTTCAGCATCTCGGCCGGTGTCGCTGCGTACTACCTCTTCCAGAGTCGCTTAGCGGCTACCGTTGGCGGGGGCATGGACTTCAACTCCGACAATGCGTTTCTGAAACTGGTCGAAACTGTGATTCCGCACGGAACGGGCTTGGTCGGGATGATTCTGGCGGGACTCACGGCCGCTACGTTCTCGTCGGTCGATTCGATGATGAACGCAGCTACGACCTTGCTGACAGTCGATGTGTACCAAAAATACGTCAACCCGAAGGCTACTGACAAACAGATCGTGCGCTTCGGCCGGCTGATGATTCTGGTGATGGTCGTGGCCAGTATCGGCCTCGCGCTATGGACGTATACACCCGACCGCACCAACAACTTCATGCTGAAAGTCTCGGCGCAGCTGTCCTACTTTACGCCGGGCATCATGGTCGCTTTTTTTGTAGGCGTCCTCTGGCGGGGCGCATCGGCGCGGGCGGCTGTCGTCGCCATGGCTGCGGCTCCGTTCTACGGTCTGCTGACCGAGTTCATCTACAACAGTTTCCTCGGTACAAACCCAGACGTAGCGTCCGTATTTGGCGAGAAGCTCAACTTCATGCACCGCGTGTTTCTGACGTTTCTGCTAACCCTGACGACGCTCATCTCGCTTAGCCGAACCGTCTTCCCGAACCTCCGGCCCGAAGGCTTCGAGCGGTTGCGCGTCGACATTAATGCGGGGCAATTAGCCCGGGTCGTTGGCTTATTCCTGCTGGTGCAGGCCGTATTTATCGGGCTGGTTTTTCTGGGAGGCTTCTCCCCCCAAAGCGTCGCCATCTGGGCGGCTTTAGCTACGTTCGGACTTTTCCTAAAGAGTGAAAGGGTGAATCGGGACGCCGAACCGGAGCGAAAGGGCGAAGCTACAGTACGTTCATCGCTTACCGTTCATCATTCATCATTCAATAATGACCTTCTCTGGGCTGGTCTGCTAACATCCGTCAGCGTAGGGGTGTTGTATTATTTTGCGTAGATTCGTTAATGACAAAAGTCAAAGTACCCGTTATGATCGCAACGCCAGCTAACTCCGCTATGCCTACCCACCTGCAGACAGTTGATGAGTTTGAGCAGTGGGAGCGTCAGCACCCGCACGAAGGGAGTTATGAATTTGTGCGGGGCCGCATCATTCCTAAACCCGCCATGAAACAAGATGAATTTTACATCGCCGATTTTTTAAGAAGACAATTCATCAAAACGCAGCTCTTTCAATCAGGGCATACATTGATGCCTGAAGGCGATTCATACGTGGACGGTGCCAGGAAGCGCGTGCCTGACTTACTGTATGTCACTGCTAATCAGCATCAGGCAATTCGTCGGGGTGAGCGGGTAAACACGTTATTTGCGATTGAAATTCTATCTGATTCCGAATCGTACGAGGACGTGCTGGATAAGCTACAGGATTACTTCGACGGTGGCACCCAACTGGTCTGGTATATCGCTCCCAAACGGCAGAAAATCTTTGCCTACACCTCACCCGACGAATCAAAAGCCTACAAAGGCCAGGATATAATTTCGGCCGCTCCCGTTGTGCCCGAGTTGCAATTTGCCGTGGCTGATATGTTCGCTCAATAGTTTTTGAAACGCTGAACGTAAAATAAATTAAGTCTTGCAGATATAATTTATGCTTCTGACCGACTCAATATGGTCAAAGTATTTCTGCACAAGTTCTTTCATATATGTAGCCCTTCGCGACGAGCATTCTGGTACACAGGCATCAACGAGCTTCGATACTTTTGACTCGCTACGGGCAGTACTGAGACGGCTTTGCCATATTGTAAAACAAACTGTAACGTAAGGTCGCTTAGCTTGAATACTTCATTGATCGCGTTGACCTCTTTATCATTAAGCACTACCAGCAAATCGATGTCGGACTCCTCATCATAGTCCCCACGGGCATATGAGCCAAAGAGAATTACCTCCCGTAACCGCTCGCCGTAGAGATGTTGCAGAGCCGCTTTGAATTCACGAACGATAGATTCAATAGCCGGATTAATCGGGTCTTGCATACCAAAAAGTACTGTTTTGGACTATTTTCCCTAATCTCTGCAACAAGCAGGCATGTTGGCTTATTTATATTCTATAGCTAATGAGCCAGCGTATACAAATCAAGGCTTGGTTGGTGCCTCGCTGCCTGACGGATGAGGAGCGCGACCTGTTTGATCTGCTAAAGCGGAGCAAAACAACTAGCTGGTGGATTAATAAAGGTTGGTGCACTTTGTGTATAGCGCGATACCGTTGACGAACTTAACTTATTATCTTAAATATGTATAACGGCTGCGCTATGAACGGAAGATTGTGCTGTTATGATAATCAAGGAAAATTGTTGAAGGCTTATTAAAGTCTAGCTCAGGCAAAATGACTAGCTGTTTACCATGATATTGGTAATACTCACGACCATTACTAAACTCTTCTTTAATTCGTTTACTTACCTCAACCCTGTAATCAGGCGTAACTGTTATATAGCCGTCATCGAATAATTTGTGCATGTCCGAACGTAGTAACATACCGTTAGCTATTTGGTTTGGGCCCGATTCTGAAAATGGCTTAATATGAGCGGCTTCCAGCACAGGTAATGTTTTCTCACCGGTAATTGCGCATCGTTTTTGGTAAGCATCGATAACCGAAAGTCGGAAAGCGCCCTGTCCAATTCGTACTTTTCTTAACACAGAGTTCCCATAATGTGGTCCCTCATCCTCTACTAAAAATGACTCTTGCTTTGTAGGAGTTGTTATGAGATAGCTAGCAAGCCTTGTCTCAACTCGTTTCCACAAACTTGCTCCTACGCTGGTACTCGTGCTATATTTTTTACCTTGTACAATACTATTAGCCCAATTCTCAGGCACGGGTATCCAGTCTTCCCTACGGAAAAATATAGGATTGGTTAAGGCAATACAACCAATGGTTGGATTTCGCTCGGAGGTTTTACGGTATGTCTGAATTACGGCTCGAAACTGGTCTATTGAGTCAAATCCATTATGTAACTGGAAGGCATCCCAAGCTAATGAAAGTGGAAGTTGGCTTTGAGCGGTAAAAAAACCGACCCCTCCAATAGCATTATAGGGATGCTTTAGTTTAAACAGAAATGCACCACCTGGTTTAAGCGCTCGGAATGCAATCTTACCTCCAGGTTGCCAAAAATTAACATCTTCTGGGGTACGGCTGCTCAAATAATTATACCAACGCCAATCGGTCACGCCTAAATAATACTCCATCCGCTTAATATAAGCAACTTAATGTAAAACCCCATAACCGTAAAAGCCGCTTTTAAAACTATCTATCATTTATCACCCTGAAATCAGCGATTTCAAAAATCTCGGCTGAACCTGCTTCTTCGATGCTTGCTCGTAGGCGTAGCCCATAGCGAGTAACGGCCCTTCCTGATAGGCACCAGCGATGAGGGAGAAGCCAGTCAACAGGCCCACTAGTACTTTGCATGCAAGTCAGTTAGCTTTTAGTAAATTTGAGAAAGAAACGGACAATACAATGCTGACAACGCTTTCGGGAACCTATCGAAACGGGACGATCATCTTAGACGAAGTCCCACCTATTGATCATGATGTACCTGTGATTGTCACTTTTCTGGAAAATGATAAACGACCAAAAGCGACTGGTAAAGGAGTACGGCTGGGTAGCTGGAACGGTAAGTATAGTTTACCCGATGACTTTAACGAGCCACTCGATGATCTCGCGGATTACATGTAATGGGATTATTTGATCGACACACAGGTTTTTGTTTGGTCGCTGGTCAGCCCAGCGAAGCTTTCAACTTCGGCTCGGCATGCTCTCCAGGATGGCACTATTTACGTTAGCGTCGTCAGTTTATTGGAAATTGCGATTAAGCAGAAGGTCAATAAACTACCTGATTTGCCCATTACGACAGACGAATTGGTTGAGCAGCTAAAACGCGACGGCTTTGAATTGTTGCCGCTTTCAACCCGACACATTGCCCGATACAATGATATTCCGTTGCAAGCAGACCATCGTGACCCACGGTCCGTCGTGACCCGTTCGATCGGTTGTTGCTGGCAACGGCATTAGCAGAACAAATTCCTCTAATTAGCGCTGATGAACACTTCGGTTATTACACAGACCGGGTAACGATCATCTGGTAAAACTTAACTGTGCTAATCACCCCGGAATCAACGATTTCACAAATCTAGGCCGCGTTCGTTTCCTCGATGCTTGCTCGTAGGCGTAGCCTATGGCAAATAACTGCTCTTCCTGATACGCACCGGCGATAAGGGACAAGCCTACTGGAAGGCCGTGCACGTTACCCATCGGGATGGTTAAGTGGGGGTAACCGGCCATAGCGGCTGGTGGGCAGAAATAAAAGCCGGTGTCGTAGTCGCCGTTGATGAGGTCGATGCAACCCGCAAAGCCAATGCTGGTCCCGCCGATGGCGTCCAGCTTGTTTGCCGTCATCAACTGGTCGATGCGTTTGCCCCAGGTTCGCGTTTTGGCGAGCGCATCGGTGTATTCTTTACTCGTCAAATCGCCTTTAGCTTCGCTGCTTTCGAGGGTTTCCTGTTTAAAGAAGGGCATGGCTTTGGCTTCGTTCTCCTTATTAAAGGTAATTACGTCAGATAAGGACTTAACCCGCGCGTTGGCTGTTGACAGGTAGCGGTTTACGCCGTCTTTAAACTCATATTGCAAGACCGTAAACTCGGCTCCGCCCGTCTCGCCAAGCCCCTTCATCAGCTCAATCTCGACGACCGTAGCGCCCTGTTTCTTCAATACCGCTATGGCTTCTTTGTAGAGACCGACGACGCCTTCATGCCCTTTCAAAAAAGCTTTCTCTATCCCGATGCGCTTGCCTTGTAACGCATCTGCTTTCAGAAATTGGGTGTAGTCGGTCACGCTTTTGTCTCGACTTTCGAGCGTAACGGCATCGGACGGGTCAACACCCACCAGCGCACCCAACAAAATGGCGGCATCGGTTACGGTTCGCGTCATTGGTCCGGCGGTGTCCTGTGTGTGCGAGATGGGAATGATGCCGCTCCGGCTGACCAGCCCGACGGTTGGCTTAAGACCAACCAGACCACAATGCGATGCGGGGGCTATGATGGAGCCATCGGTTTCGGTACCGACCGCCACGGCGCACAGGTTGGCCGATGCCGCCGAGCCGGACCCTGAACTGGAACCGCTTGGATTCCGGTCCAGTACATACGGGTTGCGCGTTTGTCCACCCCGGCTGCTCCAGCCACTGGTGGAGCGGGTTGATCGGAAGTTGGCCCATTCACTCAGGTTTGTTTTGCCCAATATGACGGCTCCGGCCCTCCGTAGTTGAGCGACAATAAATGCGTCCTTGGCGGCTTTATGGCCTTCCAGGGCCAGCGAACCCGCGGTGGTCATCATCTGGTCGCCGGTGTCGATATTATCTTTTATGAGTACCGGAATGCCATGCATGGAGCCGCGCACCTTACCGTCCTTGCGCTCCTGATCCATCGCTTTGGCAATCGTCACCGCGTCGGGGTTGACTTCAATCACGGCGTTCAGGCCGGGGCCTTTTTTGTCGATGGCCTCGATACGGTCGAGGTAGAGTTTGGTAAGGGCTTCGGACGTGTACTCGCCCGACTGCATCTTTTGTTGCAGGTCGGAAACAGTAAATTCGTTTAGTTCGAACTGGTCGTCAAATGGTCTGGAATTGTCGGTTGCTTCGGCTTCTTTGGGAGAAGAGCAGGAGGCTGCGGCCAATGAAGTGGCTGATACGGAAACGACTGAACTATGCTTGATGAAGCTCCGTCTGTTCATAAAAGGCGGGTAAATGATACACTGATTCTGTAAGCTGGCCTTAAGTTAAGATGCTTTTACATTTAGAGCATTACCAAAAGCCTCACTATCCCTGAGATATCCGACGCTGACGAATCTTGTCGTTCTCAACAACCGTATGCATGTTGTCGATCAAGTATCCCTCTTTCAGTATGTTAATCAGGATGTAAGCGGGTTCGTCGGCGGTTATATTGACCAGACGAAAGTAGATGACACCGGGTGGGCGGTAGCCGAATTTGAATATTAGGGTGCCGTAATCGCCATCGAAGGTGAGAATGATTCGTTGTTCGGCAATCGCAAGCTCAGCAATATCTACGTCGGCGATACTTGGCATATCGAACGCGACGTGTTTGATGTCATAGCCTGCCGTTTGTAGAATGCGAAAGGAAGTAATCGGGAAGTTTTCGTCGGCCAGAAATTTCATGAAGCCCGACGCAAATTGTGAGGAGGAAACAGCAACAGATTATCTTTTACGTTAGCATGAACAAAAGCAAACATGGCCTGTAGCGCTTCCCTGGTTAAACGCGGATAGTTATCCAGCAGATCCTGTTCAGTCCAGCCGTCGGCCAGCCGTTCCAACAGGAATTCAACGGATAGTCTCGTTCCTTTAATGGTTGGCTTTCCCGACAAGACCTCTTCATCTGCAACTATATACTCCTGCCAGTTCATGTAACACGTATTTTTACAAAGGTAGCAAATGTGTTACGAACATTGTAAACCTGCTTAACGAGCACCCGCAGGGCATTCTGTTCACTAGCTACGCGTGGAGGCACGATAGCCTTATTCCACAAAATGCCAGCATACGCCGGCCAGATCGATAAGGTTCACTTCCCGGCCATAGGGCTGATCGATCGGTTTGCTGATCCGGATACCGAATATTTGAGAAAGTTGTTTATCCGTTACGTCCCGCCAGAATTCGTCGGCATTGCTGATCCGTACACTGAGCATCAGGTTTTCGGCAAACGCGACATTGTCATACTTCTGCAGAATGAACTTGCAACCGTCCCGCTCAAAGCCAACGTAATCGCCAGCGTCCCAATTTGAGTGGAAGCCTAACGCCTGAAACAACTGCTTTGACCCTTCAAAATCATTGCCAGAGGGCACAAATGGCTCGATCGAGAGAAACTTCATGATAATAGAGATTATTGGCTGATCGTTACGCCAGCGCGCCCTGAAACAACTGCATCCGTTCGCGGAGGACGTAGCCGCTAACCTGAGGGTTCCAGCCGCCCCGCACGCTGATTGAAAACGCCCGTACTTCCGGCGACAGCGTGGCGTATTTGTCCAGCGCCTTGTACCAGACGGTGCGGTCGCGGTAAGGAGCCAGCAGGATTCGGGCCTGGCTTAGCGCCCGGTGCTGACGGGGCGACCAGATTGGTCGCTGTTTGTAGGCGGCACCCAGACCGTTGAGCAGGTCGGGGAGGGAGAGGGGCGGGCACAGGGGCAGCAACTCCGCCAGCAGGTACAAGCCCAGCTCTACATTGAGGAGTCGGTTCGCCACCATGCCGGGCAGCGTATGACGGTGACGCAGCCGGGTCGCCAGCGGCTCCTGCCAGCGCAGAAGGCTGGACAGGGCCGGGCGTACGGTGGGATAGGCGGACGTTAATGCAGTGTTCATTAGTCTTGTTATTTAGTGTTCGTCAGGGCCGTTGTTCATGTCAAAGATGATACCCTGAGAACGTAAATTTTTTACGTTGTTCTTTAGGCGTAAAACTTTTTTTCGTCGCCTGTTCAGGCGACGGCCTATTGGGGCGACGTGCCGGGGGTAGGGAAGTAATACACCCGAAACAGACCGTTATCCTGAATGGTCCAGCCTTCCTGTAAAGCCAGCAGAAACAAACACCTGGCTACCTCCGCTTCATAAGCCTGATAGCCCTGATTAAGCAGAAATTGCTTCACGATTAAGCTGCTTGTGCCGCCTTCGGCTAAAATTAACGTGGTGGCCGCCCGCAGAACAGCGGATGACGTAAGCGGCTTCAGAGATGTATTCATCATTGTTATCTGTTGAATCCTGTACCAAATTCGGCAACGGCGGGCACCGGGTTTTTTATTGATGAGACTGATTCAGGTCGGTCTGTGCCTGTTGCGCACGAACTGTTGTAGGGTGTTACGCCATCGGACAAGCCGTCGAACGGTGCGTGCCGCCATCCCGACCGTACTGGATAGGGAATAGATCAGTATCGTTCGTGCGCATCGCATAAAACGGGGGTTTCCCGACGAGTAACCAGAATCAGTTCAGTCGATATGTTCAGTGTTAGCCGGTAGTAGTGGTCTATACAGATGCCTGTCAGTGGTTTAGGCGACGGTCTGGCGAAGCGTAAGAATCCGATTCCGGAAAAAACCAACGGTTTTTTCGCTGAATCGACTGCGGTCGCTGCTGATGTCATACGCCTGGAGCCGCTCGGGAACCGTTACGTAGGCATCCAGCATGGCGTTCCATACACTGTTCTGCTGAATATGGCTCAGCATAGCCCGTCCCCGGTTCAGCAGACGAAGTTGTTTGGGTGTCCAGGTTGGGCGGTCGAGGAAGGACGTGTTAGTGTCGGTCAGCAGATTCGGCAAGGCATCGGGTGGGGCCGTGGGCAAAAGCTGCGAGAGCAGAAACAGCCCTAGTTCAATGTCCAGGAGTTGCTGAGCTGACAGCGTTGCGCGTCTGGCGGACCGCTGAGCAGCCGGATACAGGGTCCGAAATTCGTTCTGTGGCTTGGGTTGAAAGAGCGTGTTCATTTGTATCGTTGTTTAAAATTCACAGAACAAAGTTCTACCGGGGAAAACGTAATCTTTTTCCGTCCTTCTTTTTTGTGAAAAATATTTTGTCAGTAGCTTAGCGGCATCAATCACCAGTTATGTCCTGACAATTTCGCCCTATGCCTATTACCCGTTCGGCCTTCCAGCGCTACCGCCTGATCGATGAGATCATCAGCCGGTATCCGCGTCAGTATTCCAAGCAGCGTCTGTTTGAACTTTGCCAGGACAAATGCGGCATTCGGTCCATTTCGTCGCTGGAAAAAGACATTCAACGACTGCGCGAAGACCACGACGCGCCCATTGCCTACTGCAAGCGACGTAACGGCTACTACTACACCAACCCGCAGTTCAGGCTCCTGAAGCTGATGCTCACCCCCGACGATATGGAGGCTATGGAGCAGGCCAGCGAGGTGCTGGCGGCAACGCAGGGCGCTTCGGTCGCGAATGAACTGGACAACGCCCTGCAGCGGGTGCGGCAGAGCCTGGACATCATCCGTGAGGTGAAGCGAGATGCTGGTGTCGCCACGGGTACTACGCGCCGGGTTGTGTATGTCGAGGAGAAAATTCTGGGTGGTAACCGGCAGTACGTACCGGTGCTGATTCGGGCCGTCAACCAGAACCGGCAGGTGGCTTTCCGATACAGTAAACACGAGAACCCCACGCCCGACGAGGAACGGCCAAAACTGCGGATTCTGCACCCGATTTTATTACGTGAAGTCTGGGATAGCTGGTACGTAATCGGCTACGACGCGGCCAGCGGTCGCGAAAAAACCTTCGCGCTCGACCGCATGAGTGAGCTGGAAATGCTGGACGATCCCTGCGACGTGCCGTCCGCTATTCTGACCAACGTCAGCGAGTTGTTCGAGCACATCTACGGCATCACCGACAGCAGCGGGCCCGTCGAAGAAATTGTGCTGTCGTTTTCGCCCCTGTTCGGTCGGTACGTAAAAGCAAAGCCGATTCATCAGACGCAGGAGGTCATCAGCGATACCGACACCGAATGTATTGTGCGGCTGCGGCTCGCTCCCAACCGCGATCTGCTGATGCATCTGCGGAGTTATGGCGATCACCTGAAGGTGCTGCAGCCACAAAGTCTGGTGCAGGAACTGACCGAATCGCTGCGGGCTACGCTGGCGCGGTATTAATCATCCAAACACACGATGCCTACCTTTACCGCCCTGCTCAAACGCTTCGACGCCAACGGCGAGAAAACCCGCTGGACGTATATTGAGATTCCGATTACCGTAACCGAAGCCCTCAGGCCCGGCCAGAAAACTTCGTTCCGTGTAAAAGGAAAGCTGGATGAGTACGTCCTTGAGCGGGTTGCTTTGATCCCGATGGGGCAGGCGGGCAGTGCAGATAGCGCGTTCATCATGGGCGTCAACGCCGTCATGCGCCGGGGCATACGTAAAGAAAAGGGCGCTACCGTACAGGTTACGCTCGAACTGGATGATGCGCCCATGCCCCTATCGGCCGATCTGATGGCGTGTCTGGAAGACGACCCGAAGGCGCTGACCTTTTTCAATCAGCTCAGCAAAGGGCACCAGAATTATTTCAGTAACTGGATTGAAGACGCCAAAACGGTTGAAACCAAAACCAAACGTATCACCCAGGCCGTAACGGGGTTAGCCTTAGGCATGGGCTATGGCGAAATGATCCGTCATTTTAAGAGCCGTAAAGAGTAAAGGATTTGGCTAGTTAGTCAAAGAGTAGCTTTACGTCGGTTCGCAGAAACTCTTCCCAGGGAATGCCACTGTTGCCGACAAGCAGAACTTTATCGGCATTGGTTTTACGCTGGAAAGCCGCCATGCCCGGAGCCTTTTGTGAACGGCCACTTTTGATTTCAAACCCAGCGATCTGACGCCCGCGTCGAATGACAAAATCAACTTCGTCATTACCGTCTCGCCAATAAAATAAATCAACTTCGCCCAGACGGGCTGCTCTGCATAAATGTGCACCTACGGCAGTTTCTACCCAGCGGCCCCATTCGGCTGGTGTTGACCGAACCTGCTCAAATGTCACCGGCGCGAAGCTTGAGAATAAAGCAGAATTTTGTACCTGCCATTTGGGAATAGACCCGCGTTGTCGGGCTTTGTCAATCGTATATTTGTCAAGACCGCTGAGCAGTCCGGCCGAGTCGAGGAGCTGCGTGTAATGAGTAAGCGTTGTTGTGTTTCCTGCATCCTGTAATTGACCGAGCAGTTTTGTGTACGATAAAATCTGTCCGGAGTAGCTACACCCCAACTCAAACAACTGCCGAAGCAGAGCTGGTTTATCAACGCGGGTTAGCATCAGGATATCTTTTGAAAGCGTCGTTTCGATAAGAGCGTTCAGAACATATTCTCGCCAGCGGGATTCGTCGTTGATTAACGAAGCTGCACCAGGGTAGCCACCAAACCAGACGTATTGATCCGGTGTCAGGCCAAAAGCCGTTTCCATTTCATGTAACGTCCAGTGGGTCAGTTGAATGGTTTCAAAGCGACCAGCCAGCGATTCGCTCAACCCTCGTTGAAGAAGTAGCCGCGCCGATCCTAACAGAATCAGCTTCAGGGGCCGTTCATCGAAGGTATCTTTATCCCACTGTGCTTTAACTACTTCTGCCCAGTCATCAATTTTTTGTATCTCATCAATAATCAGGACTCCTTCAGAACCACCTGTATTTCGTAACAGAAACCGGGCTGTTTCCCATTGCTGCTCTACCCAGACGCTGTTGGCTGCCCCGATGCCATCAGCCGAGACGTAATGAACAGGCATGGTTAGCAATTTTGCTAATTGTCTGACCAAGGTAGTCTTGCCAATCTGACGCGGACCCATAATAACCTGTATGAAACGCCGTGGCTCAGCTATGCGGTTCCTTAATTGAGAAAGCTCTTTTCGTTCGAACATATTTTACTCAGCGTATTGAGTAAAATTAAGAATTATATTGAGTAAATTTTAACTATATTAATTTTGGTTACTCGGTAGTCGGCTTGACTGGCCCCAGTTCTGCAACTCGGCGGTTGACCATAGGCTGGGGAAGAATACGCGCTGCTGCTGAACAGGGGGAAGATACGTCTGCCAGTTGGTGCCACCCGTTGCTTTAATATCTTCCGGTTCTTTATGCAGGTATTGCACCGCCGAGCGCAGGTGCACCAGCTTCCAGCGGACATTCACGCTCCAGTCGTATTCGCGTAGGGACGTAACCAACCCGTCGGTTGCGGTTCCGGCATTTTCCAGTTCCTTAAAGCGCTGGTACAGGTTTTTAGATTGATACTCCTCGGCCAGCCGGATCAGCCGCGAACTGTATTGTTTATCAAACTGGCGAAGCGTCAGCGTTTTTTGCTGGGTGGCCAGTTCGGTAGCGCCCCGCTTCCAGTAGATCGACTCATACAGATCGGTAATCGGCGTATCGTGGGTGATTGGCTCCTCCGAAACTACCAGGTTGCTAAAGTCGGTTGAAAGGATTTCAATCTCCCGAAACTGCACCGACTGAAAGCCGCTCGACGGCAGCAGGGCCATGCGAAACTTCAGAAACTGCTCGCGCTCCATACCCGTAATCATTACGCCAAACGATTGCTCCAGCAGACCGAAATACCGGTTCACGCGCTGCATTCGGGCTTCGAAAAAGTCGGCCGTTAACGGCTGGGCGTTGGCGATCTGGTTAATCTCGTGCAGAATCAGCTTGAAGTATAACTCCGTAATCTGGTGGTACGTAATAAACACCAGTTCGTCGGGGTAGGCCGTTTTGGGCGTCTGTAACGACAGCAGCGTTTCCAGATGGACGTAATCCCAATAGGTCAGGTAATCGGCCTGAAGCAGACCTTCAAGGTAAGAGGCCATATCCTGACCCATGGCGGCAAATTTGCGCTCCAGTTGGTTGAGTTTATCGGCTAACGAATCAGGCGTAGTCATGTTGAGTCAAGGCATTAATGGGTTAAATAGGGGGCGCTTAAATTTCTTTGCGATCTTTGCGCAAGGCCGCCGAAGCGGGTAAATTTTCAGACAATGTCTTTAGAAAACAAAACAATCATTATTTCTGGTGCGTCGCGGGGAATTGGCCGCGCTACCGCCCTGTTGCTGGCCCGGAACGGCGCGAACGTGGTGGCCACTGCCCGCAACGCCGACGACCTGAACCAATTAGAAAACGAAGGAGACGGCAAAATTGTGGCGGTGGCCGGTGACGTAGCCAGCGAAACCGATATGCAGGCGGTGGTGAACACGGCTCTTGATCGCTTTGGCCGGATCGACGTGGTGATCAACAACGCGGGCTATGGCGTTTTCAAGAACGTGGATGAAATCACCGTTGAGGAATGGGATGCCCTCATGGCAACGAACGTAAAAGGAACGTTTGTGCTGACGAAAGCCGCTCTGCCCAACCTGAAAGCGCAGGGATCGGGGCATATTGTGGTCGTAGCCTCAGACGTCGCCAAGCGGACGTTTGCGGGAGGGTCACTTTATACGGCCAGCAAATATGCCCAGGAAGCGTTCATGGGGGCCTTACGTAAAGAAGTGCGCCCGTTTGGGATTAAAGTAACGGGGGTGTATTCGGGCCTGGTGGATTCGCATTTCCACGACAAGGGCCACGGTCACGAAACATCGAAGAACTGGCTCAAAGAAGAAGATATGGCCGAGTCGATGCTGTTCATTGTCAGCCGCCCCGCACACGTCGTCATCGATGAGTTCATGGTTCACCCGCTGGAGCAGGAGTACTAAGCGTTAATGATGAATGATAAACGAGGAGTGATTCGTCTCTCATAGAGAATAACATCATTCTTCATTTATCATTCATCATCATTTATAAAGTCCACTTAGTCAATTTCATAACCGTATGCTACAGGGTAAGCAAAGAAAAACCGCATAGTCTGAGCTAGAACCAATTCCCTGTTTTACATTCACGGATAGTTGAAATAATACGGCTAACTTAAGGAAGGCATGGGGACAATAACGATCCAGCAGTGGTTATCGGCGATTTTTGCAGTTGGGCTTAAATATGCGCTGGCTACGGGCGTAGCTTATGGACTATTCTATTGGCTCTGGAAGGGGCGGTTTAAGGGACGTAAGATTCAGTCGAAAGACCCCAGGGCCGGGGATTATAAACGCGAGATCCTGTATTCGGCTCAGTCGATCGTTATTATGGCTACCGTTGCCGTTTTATCGCTGACGGTGCTGGTGCCGGTGAACCGGGTGTATCTGGATCGCCACGAGTACAGCCTGGGCTACTACCTGTTTACCCTAGTCTATATGCTGGTGCTGCATGATACCTACTTTTACTGGATGCACCGGTTCATTCATCACCCCCGGGTATTCCGATTCCTGCATCTGGTGCATCATCGCTCAACAAACCCATCGCCCTGGGCTGCCTATGCGTTTCATCCGCTGGAAGCCCTTTTCGAATCTGCGATTCTTCTGCTGATTACGTTTTCGCTGCCGGTACACTGGTCGGCGGTGATGCTCTTTTTTACGTTTTCAGTCCTGCACGACGTATATATACATCTGGGCTATGAGATCTTACCCGCTAATTTTCAAAATACCAAGCTTGGACGCTGGATCAGCACGTCGGTGAACCACAATCAGCACCACAAACACTTTGATGGGAACTATGGGCTGTACTTTACCTTTTGGGACCGAATGATGGGGACGCTGCGCCCGGACTATGACGATGCATACGCAAAAGCAACCCGACCGGACACCAGTCGGGTTGCTGCGTTGGCTACTGCGACCACTCGGTTGGTGTCCGATCCCAGCGGTGGCCTTTCAGCTCCTGCAACAGTTCGGGCAGAAGACCGCGCCCGTCGCTAACGGCGGTGTTCGCTTCTACGTTCCGGATCTGGCGCATGCCGGGTATGGTGGTATGCACATCGGGATTGCTCAGGATGAACCGCAGCGCCATTTCAGGCATTGTCATCCCCTGCGGAACAAGGGGTTTCAGAGCATTAGCGTGCTCTACGCTACTGTTCAGGTTTTCGGGTACGAAGTAGGTTGAGCGCCAGTCATTGTCGGGGAAAGTCGTTTCTTTCGTGAACGTACCGGTCAGGGTGCCTTCGTCGAAAGGAACGCGGGCAATTACGCCAATATTCTGTTCGCGGCAGAGGGGGAACAGTTCGTCTTCGGGATTCTGGTCGAAGATATTATAAATGACCTGCACGGCATCGATCTTACCCGTGCGCAGGGTGTTCAGGCAGTTGGTTGGTTCCCAGCGGTTGACCGAAACACCCCAGGCCGTCACTTTACCCTGCTCGGTAAGTTGCTCAATGGCCCGCTGCCATTCCTCACGTTCGGCCCAGCCATCTTCCCAGACGTGAAACTGCTGGAGGTCGATGGTTTCGACGCCTAGGTTCTTCAGGCTTTTTTCGGTGTATTCAACAATATAGTCGGCCGGGAATACATCGTCAATGGAAAAGTCGGGTTTGGACGGCCATTTGCGATTCTTCGGCGGAATCTTTGTAGCGGCATAAAGTTTTTTATCGGGATTCTGTTTTAACAGCTGGCCCAGAATCTCTTCGCTGACGCCGTCGCCATAGGCCCAGGCTGTATCGAAAAAGTTGCAGCCCAGTTCAACAGAGCGCTGCAGCGCCCGAAGAACTTCCTCCTTGTCGGAGCCAGTCCAGCCGGCAAGGCCCCACATGCCATAGCCAATTTCAGAGATTTTCCAGCCTGTACGGCCAAATGTGCGGTAATTCATGGTGTAAGGTTTGTAGTTTGTGGTTTATAACCCGTAGTTTGAACAACCAGGCGTGCTTCTGTCAGGCATACCCATTTCTAACTACGAGCCGCAAACTTAGTTCAAACGTATGCTTGTTCGCATTGTCCGCATGACCTTTCGGGAAGAAAAGCTTGCCGAATTCCACGCTATTTTTGATAGCTCCAAGCAGCACATTCGGGCTTTTCCCGGCAACCGGCATCTCGAACTGCTGCGCGATCCCGACCAGCCATCGGTGCGCATGACCTATAGTTTGTGGGATTCGGCCGACGCCCTCGAAACCTACCGCCAAAGCGATCTGTTCCGCACAACCTGGGCGGCAACCAAAGCTTTATTCGCTGATCGGGCGGTGGCATTCTCTGCTGAGCAGCTCGAAGTCCTGTAGTCCGTTCGCCGAAATCCCTCTATTACGTTTAGACTATTTGGCCTGAAAGCAATGACTTGCGACATCCTGAACCAGATTCGGGTCGCTGCGCAAAGCCGGAGCATCACAACCAATTCAGGGGATCCGATCCCGGTTCTGCCGATTCCAATCAACGAAGTGCAGTTGTGGGGCCTTCAGTAAAACGCCGGCTATTAATTGCTTCAGTATATAATCTGAATTCGTTAAGGTGTTCCCGCTTCCGCCCAGGAGCGGAGACTTTTTGTTAGGCAACTGGGAGCGAATCCATGCTCGAAAAGCCGCTACCAAAAGCGCATTGTCTGGTTGTAGAATAGGTAAAATCAGTACTTTGGCCACCTTTAGGAATCAGGTAATTAGCCCGTTATTCGGTATGCGCTGCCAACCTTTGCTCATTTGCTTATTCCTAAGTTGGATGAGTATAGGACTTGTCCAATTCGCCTGTGGCCAGACGCCAACGGTTACGCTTACGGGGCAGGTGCTGGACGCGGCCACCGGCAAACCACTGCCCTTCGCCAATGTTTACCTGAACAATACAACCTACGGCGCCGTCACCGATGCAAACGGGCAGTTTACGCTCGCGAAGGTGCCGCTCGGCACAGTAGAAGTCGTGGCTTCGTTTCTGGGTTACCAGGCGGCCCGCCAGATACTCCGGATTGACAGTCCACAACCCCGAAGCATCAGCTTTCGGCTCAAGCCGGATAATCGGGCGCTGGCGGGCGTAACGGTGAAGGCCAAAAGCAAAGATCGCGTCTGGCAGCGGCAGCTTCGGCGGTTCCGGCAGCAATTATTTGGTGAGCCGTTTGGCGGTCAGTGCCTGATCACGAACAGTCACGCGCTCAGCTTTACCGAAGAGGATGGTCATCTGCTTGCGAGCGCGGCCGAACCGCTTGTGATTGAAAACCAGGCCTTAGGCTACCGGCTTTACTACGACCTGCTTTATTTTAAGGGGTCGCTGCAGGGCGTGTACTACGCCGGTTCGACCCGTTTCGAAGAACTACCCGCTACCGATGAGCGGCAGGCCAGTCGGTTTGTCCGCAACCGGATGCGCGCCTATCGGGGGTCGATACGTCACCTGATGGCCAGTCTGATCGCGGGTACGTATGAGCAGGAAGGCTTTCTGGTGTATCGGGAAGACGTATCCAAGCCGATTACAACCATTGGAACCCCGGCGACGCTATATGATGCGATCAAACAACACAAACACCTGCTGCCAATCGACAGCGCGCTGATTCGGCCCGGTAAACTTTCCTTCGAGCGGCAGCTCGTGTCGATAATGCCGCTGGTTGTCTTCTTCACTGGCGCGTCGTCGGGTTTTTCGCCCTACCGCGACGCCCGCTATGCGTATTCCCAGATCATGCTGCCCAATCGAGCCATGCAGGTTACGACCGAAGGTTGGATTACGTCGCCCAATGGCATGGAAGTCAAAGGATCACTCGCCGATGACCGGCTATCGACGCTGTTGCCCGCCGACTGGAAGCCCACGGAAACTGGCGGTCTGCGGCCCGGTACTGATCTGGCCGCCAATGCGCCCCGGACTCTGCAGGGCAAGCTGTTGCTGCCCGATGCGCGGCTGGGCCGTATCGCAACCGCCTTTACCGAACGATTCCGTACGCTCGCACCGACGCTGTTCGTGCATATTGATAAGCCATTCTACGCCACTGGCGACCGGATGTGGCTGAGTGCGTATCTGCTCGATGCACCCACCCAGCGCCTGCCCGTGGGCGAAACCGCCATACAGGTCGATCTGCTGGCACCATCGGGTAAGCTGGTGCAACATCAGTGGCTGCACGTAATAAACGGTCGCGCCGTTGGCAACTTCCGTTTGTCCGATTCGCTGAGTTCGGGTCAGTATCGGCTTCGGGCGTATACCGATGAGGACGAGGGGCAGCACCGGCCTGCCTTTGAGCGATCGGTGGCGGTGTATAATCTGGTGCACAATTCGACGGTAGCCGCGACTGATACCGCCCGGCAGCCTCTGGATGTGCAGGTCCTGCCCGAAGGCGGACGCTGGGTAGCTGGTCTGTCGTCGCGGCTAGGCGTTAAGGTGATTGGGCCGGATGGCCGGGGAAAACCGGTATCGGGTCGGTTGGTGGACGATATAGGCACCGAAGCGGGGCGATTTACCACGAATCCGCTCGGCATGGGCAGCCTTGTCCTGACGCCCCAGACCGGCCGGAACTATTACGCCGAAATTAACCAGACCGGTCAGCAGCAGTTGGTGCCGTTGCCCGCCGTTGTGCCCAACGGCCTGACGCTTTCGGCCGACATGGTGAGCGACACCAGCCGGTTGATCCTCCGCGTTGCCGAAGCGGTCCGCCCGCAGCCGGATTCGGCTTATATTCTGTTTCAGCACCGGGGGCAGTTAGTCGAACGGTTAAAACTTCTGTTACAAAACGGGGTAGCGCAGGTGAGTCTGCCCGTGGCATCGCTGCCGGTGGGTCTGGTTCAGGTAACGCTGTACGATGCTGCCGCGCGTCCGCAGGCCGAACGGCTGGTGTTCATTCCCGAACGGCTGCCTCCCGTGCAGATTTTACTGTCCATTAACAAAGCGCGTTACCAGCCCCGCGAGTTGGTGACCGTCAACCTGACGCTGACCGACGATGGTCTGCCGGCTGTGGCAACGTTGTCGGCCTCAATCACCGATGCGGGACAGATTCCCGACGATCCCGCAGGAGCTACTATCCAGACGCATCTGCTGCTGACCGGTGAGCTGCGCGGGCGGGTTGAACAGCCGAATTTCTATCTGGAAAATACAACGCCAGAGACGCGCCGGGCGCTGGATGATCTGCTCCTGACGCAGGGCTGGCGCCGGGTGAGCGGTACGCCGAGTACCGATTTGCTGGGGGGCGTGTCGGTCATTGGCCGGATACTGGACAGTAAAAATCAACCCATGCCCGGTGTGCAGATTATGCTGGCTTCCACCGCGGCTGGTCAGTCGTTTGTGCGCTCGGCCGGCGCTAATGAGCACGGACGTTTCCGGCTGGCGGGGCTGGCCATTGCCGACACACTGTCGCTGATCGCCCAGTTGACAGACCGTGACTTTAAAAATCTGCCGACCGGCAGCGCCCGAATCGTGCTCGAACGCGCTGGCCTTACGTGGCCGAAAGTCGGGGCCGATACAGCCGTGAACTGGGGGGCTCTACAGGCGCAGCTGGAAGCCGCCCGCATCCGGCAGGAAGCCGATCCCGATGGGTACCGAGACAAAACGGCGAAGCTCCTGAAAGAGGTAGTTGTTCGGGCGCGCAAGCGCGAAGAGCGTCCCGATGATATTCAGCGGAGAAGCTTGCATAATACAGCCGACGCAACCATCATGTTTGATGGAACAACCGGCCAGTACGCTAACCTGTACGAAATGATTCGGGGGCGGCTGGCGGGCGTGAACGTCTTACAGGGTGAGTCCGGCTACCGGGTGCTGGTTCGGGGTGTCAGCAGCGTTATGGGCAGCACGGAGCCGCTGTTTTTAATGGATGGCATACCGGTCCAGGGTGAACCCGGAACGGCTCTGCTGACGTTCAATCCGGCCGATATTGAACGGGCGGAGTTGTTGAAAAACGCTGGTTCGGCCGGTATCTACGGCGTTCGGGGTGCCAACGGCGTGATTGCCTTTTACACGAAAAGCTGGCGCACTGCTCAGTCCGACAGGAAACCCAAAGCCGGGTCGATCCCGCTTCAACTCATTGGCTATCCATCGGTACAGCGGGAGTTTTACGTACCACGCTATGATCAACCCGGCGATATGAATCCGGACGTACTGGCGCGGGTTGATCGCCGGGATGTTCTGTACTGGAAACCACTCATTCAGACGGACGCCAACGGGAAGACCCAACTGCTATTCCCATTATCGGACGTAGTGCGGATTCTACGCATAACCCTGCAGGGCGTAACCATCGAAGGGCGTCCCGTCACGAAAGTTTCGCTGGTCCGGGTGCAGTGAAGCTCTACCTGGCCCAAGCCGGCTTCGGCGTAGCGGGGTTGAACAATTCATCGACGTAATAGGTACGTCGGGGGCGCTTGTCGCAGTCGTTCTCGTTGATGGGATAGCGGCAGGTAGCATACACGCCGGTATTATCGGGATTCATCAGGCTGACATACGTACCATCCGGAAACCGGTCTGTTTTGTGGATGCGGCTCAGCAGACAATGACCCAGCTCGTGGAAAACCAGACATTCGCGCTCGTTCGCGCTGAGCTGCTGCCAGCAGGAGGCAGCGGTACTCAGCGTAATACGGGGTGTTTTGCCGCTTTGTAGCTGGCATTGACCACATTCGTCGGTATGCGGCAGCGCTCCAAACGAGACAATCAGATTGGCGGTCGAAACCGGGTAGCTCCGTTTGGCGGCTTCGTTCCGAAACGACAGGATATAGGGCTCAACTTCGGCCGGTACGTTGTACTGGACTGGTTCGGGTTGCTCACGCGGCTGACATTCAGACAGAACTAACAGGCCTAAACAGACAAGCAGGGAGGCAGCGCGCATAGCGTCTTCGGACGATCTCGGTTGGAGAAACTAAAAGACAAAATCCCGCGAAAGTTACTCCATTCCAAACCCGTCAGACTACTCAGACGGTCTGGGGTTTTGGAATCTTTTCCGGACGCGTCGCCAGCCAGGCGACCATCGCCAAGCAGCACGCGAACCACCCAAACGGAAGCCGCAGATCAACCAGTGATAACGCTCCGAATACAAGCGTCGTGGTAAAACTGGCCAGTCCCTGCAGGGCCTGATTAATCCCGAAAACTTCGCCCCGGTCGTCGTCAGTAGTTCGCTGGGCCATCAGCCCCTCAATCAATCCCTGAATCAGTGAAAGCGTCAAACAGTCGATGGTCGTCAGGACGTAAAACCAAACCCGCGACGTGCCGGTCAGGCCATAACCTGCGAGGACCGGAGCCCCTAAGATGGCGAACCAAACAATAGCTTTGCGCTGGTTAATCCGGTCGGCGAGGTAGGTATAGAAGACGTAATTGATCACAATGCTCAAGCCCCCGAAGTACATGAACAGGTACGAAATGGATCTGGCATCCATCTGTAGCCGCCCCAGGCTCACGAAGGGAACAAAGTAATTGTAATAACCCGTGCCGAGGGTCAGCGCGAGCTGCATCAGCACCAGACGTTTCAGACCTGAGTGCTGCCTGTCTTTGACCGTCAGGCGCGACCAGAGGGTGTGAACGTTGAGCGAGTTGGCGAGTTCCCGGCGCAGTTCGGCCGGTTCGACGCCTGGTGGGTTGGGGTGAGTTTCACCAATCGTCCAGCTCAGCAGCATGTTCAGTCCCGACAGGCAAACCGCCATTCCGGCCACAAACCGCGCCTGCTCGCCCTGCACCACGTCGAAGGCAGTAAGCAGCAGACCCGAAGCCGCCGGTCCGATGACAAATCCCAGTGAGATAATGGCGCCTTCGATGCCCAGGTTTTTGAACAGCTTTTCTTTCGGCGAAATGTCCGTAATAGCCGAGCGGACCGTCGCATACATTCCATTGGTCGTGCCGTCGCTCAGGCGGTTAGCGAAGTAAAACCCAACCCGCACCGGCAACAGTAGCAGATCGGCGAGGAACGTACCCACAGCCGAGACAATGAAAATCGGTCGGCGACCATACCCGTCGGATAACTTGCCAAGGAGCGGAGCCGAAAAAAGCTGAATCCCCAGGAACAGCGCCGTACCGGCTGCCAGCCATACCTGCGGCCGCTGCAGCCCTTTAACGAACTCCGGCAGGATTGGCCCCACCGCCGAACCCACAATAACGTCGATCAGGATGATAGTGTAGATAAGCGCCAGCCGGTTGTCTCGGCCGGTTTTGGGTTGCGGCATGGATGAAGTGATTACAGGGCTGCAAAAGTCTCACTTTATTCGGCTAAAAGCTACCCAGTTCGCTCAGAACCGGAGAACGTAAAACTGGCAGTCGTAGGTTGTGCCAAACTCTTCAATTGATTTCTGGTAGGTGGGCTGAAAACCATAGCGCTCATAGAAACGGAGCAGCGCCGGCCGCGTGGCGTCGGTTTCGAGCTGAATTTCGTGGATGCCGCGTTCCAGACAGCGCTGCTGGCAGAAATCCAGCATAGGCTGAAACAGGTTCTGGCCGCTGAACCGGCGTCGGATGGCTACCTTATGAATCAGTCCGGCCGTGTTCGCCGGAACATCCGGATAATACAGCGGGTCGGCCCACTGGAGAATGAAGGTCGCTGCCGGTTCGCCATTGGCATACAGGACGTAACAGTTGTCACGCGTGTACTCGTCCACCAGATTGTCGGCGGTCAGCGTATCCAGTTCCCACATCGTCCGGTCATTATCGACGAGCCACTGGCCAACCTCGCGCAGAATCGCCAGGAACTGCTCCGTCTGGTCATTGCGGAACGTAAAAGTCATCGCTAGTTCAGATTACTGTTTAACCGATCCGTCGCCTACTACCTTGCTCAGAATCGATACGCCGTTCTCATCGAACGCTTCGATGGCGAAGTAATACGGCACGCCCACGTTCAGCGCCCGTAGCTCGAACGTACTGGGCTCGTCGTTCCAGAATTGATAGGTCTGGTAGAGTTTGTCCGGAGCGATGCCCCAGCGGATGTTGTAGCCCACGGCGCCGGACACTTTCGACCAGCTCAGATCGGCGTTACGCTGATCCTTCTGGCGTTTGGCGGTCAGTATCGCGGGGGTGGCGGGTGCTTTGCCCATCCCGTTGCCGAACACCCGGAAGGCGTTGATCGCCAGCGTCGGCCCGGCTACATAAACGTGCTCGTAGCGAACGTAACGGGCGCGGGTCGGTTTGCTCAGCTCTACATAGGCGCAGGCCCGGTCGCGTTTGGGCTCTTTGGTCAGGTCGGCCACGACCGTCCACGTTTTATTATCGGTCGAGGTCAGGATTTTAAACTGCGTATAGACCGTCGAGTCGGAGTCGTAGATTGTTTGTTTATAGTCGATGTAGTCAACCTGCACAGCCTTTACGTCGCGTTCAGCGCCGAGGTCCAGCGTCAGCGTTTCGCCGGGTTTATTCTGTCTGGCTACCCAGAAGGTGCGTGGGTTCTCGTCGGTTACCTTATCGGCCGTCAGTGTGTCGAGCGTCGACGAGGCAACGGCGGGTTTGCGGTAGGAGAGGAGCATCCAGCCCGTAAACAGTTCATCGCTGTTCATCCCGGAGGCCGGGTTCCATTTCCTGGTGGGCAGATAGTGCGGAAAATCGCCGAAGCGGGTGTTAGCAAACATCTGGTCGTCTTTATCGAAGCCCGCGGGGTTCATTACAATCCGACGTTCCATGCCCCAGTTGTAGCCGATCCAGGTCGTGCCCGTATTCCAGTAATTACCAAAGTTGTCCTGGAACGTATTGCCGTGACCGCAGCCCGTCGCGAAACCGCCGGGTTTGTAGGCGACCGGGTTGTAGGGCGCGTATTCAAACGGCCCCAGCGGGTCCTTTCCGACATAGGTGCCATTGCCATACACGTTGTATTCGGTGCCGGGCGCGCCGTATTGCAGGTAGTATTTTCCGTTATGCTTGGTCATCCAGGCGCCTTCCGTAAAAGGTTTGAACGGGTCGGAGTGGTTCGGACCGAAGCGTTCCCAGCCGTGCTTGTAAGGATCGAGCCAGAACATCGCCTTGTAGGCCTGAGCCGGGTTGTTGCCCGCATACGTCAGGTTCCGGCTTTTATCCAGTTCGGCCCCGAAGATGGGATAGACGTTCGACGAACCCCAGTACATGAACCATTTGTCGGTATCGGGGTCATGAAACAGGGCCGGGTCCCAGGGGCCGATGTCTTTGGGCAGGCGCGGCAGCCAGCGATTATAAAACTTGAGTTTGCCTTTTTCGGGTTCGGTGGAAATGAAGATGGGCCGCTGCTCGAAGGTGCTCTGAAACAGATACAGCGTATCGCGCACCGACAGGGCCGCCGGGGCGCACATATCCTCCATAGGCCACTTATCGGGCACGATATATTTCCAGTTGACGAGGTCTTTCGAATGCCACCAGCCGCCCTGAATCGTTACGAACAGGTAGTACTCGCTCTTGTGGTTGATAATCACCGGATCGGCGCCGGAGCGGTAGGAAATCTGCTCGTTCAGCTGCTCGAAGTTATACCGGTAGCTGATGTCCATCGGGTTGCAGTAAGTGCGCTGCTGGGCCATGCAGAACGGGGCCGAAAGCGCAAAGAGTAAGATCAAAAACAAGGCTGGGCGCATAGGAATAGGTCGTTTGACGGCTAAAGATAATTCCGATTTTACAGTTACCCGACTGACCAGCTTTTAACAAAATTCGGCGAAGGAAGTTGGTCATTCTATTCATCATTAACTTTTAGAATTGATGCAGACTCAACGCAGGGAAATGGATGGCAAAGTGGCGCTGGTTACAGGCGCCGGATCGGGAATTGGGAAAGCCGCGGCTATACTGCTGGCTCAGGAAGGGGCCAATGTAATCGCCATCAGCCGAACGGAAGACGAAATCAATCAGACCGTCGAGGAAATTAAAAAAGCCGGGGGCAAGGGAATCGCCATTCCGGCCGATATTTCCAGCCCCGAGGATATGCAGAAGGTATATGCCGAAGTCGAGCAGCAATACGGTCGGCTGGATGTCGTCTTTGCCAATGCCGGGATTAACGGCGTGTGGGCGCCCATCGACGAACTGGAGCCGGAAGAATGGAACAAAACCATCAACATCAACCTGACCGGTACGTTCCTGACGGTGAAGTATGCGGTTCCGATGCTTAAGCGGCAGGGTGGTTCGATTATCATTACGGCATCCGTCAACGGCACCCGGATTTTCAGCAATACGGGCGCGATTGCCTATTCGTCAACCAAAGCCGCGCAGGTGGCCTTCACCAAAATGGCTGCTCTGGAATTAGCGAAACACCGCATCCGTGTCAACGTAGTGTGCCCGGGGGCTATCGATACGAGAATCGAAGAAAGTACCGAAAAGCGTGACATTGAGCAGGAGAAAGAGCCCGTAGAATTTCCGGAGGGCAAAATTCCCTTAACTGACGGAAAACCGGGTAGCAGCCAACAGGTGGCTGATCTGGTGCTGTTTCTGGCTTCGGACCGCTCCAGCCACATTACCGGCACGCCCATCTGGATTGACGGCGCCGAGTCGCTGCTGATGGGGTAATTTGTTCGAAAACGTTCGGGCGGAGAGAATGCGTATCTTTCTGCCCGAACGCTTGGAACCTGACAATGATTGCTAAAACGCCCGAGCCGCCTTATTACGCGGTTATTTTTACATCTGTGCGAACCGACTTAGCCGACGGTTACGGCGATACGGCCGCACGCATGATCGAACTGGCCCGCGACCAGCCGGGTTTTCTGGGAGTCGAGTCGGCGCGCGATGAGCTGGGTATAACCGTGTCTTACTGGGAAAGTCTCGACGCGATTCGGGCCTGGAAGCAGCAGGCCGAACACCAGATTGCCCAGCAACGAGGACGCCAGCACTGGTATGAAGCTTACAAAACCCGCATCTGCAAAGTCGAGCGGGATTATGCCTTCGATCGGCTGTAATGTATAAATGAAACCCGGTTACGGCATATAGTCAGGTTCCGAAAAAATTGATACATTCTTTCGCCGGACAATCCGTTTCGGCAACGACCTCTGTTTCGAGGGTCGCGTGGCGGATGGTGTGGTGTTCGAGCCGGTGCCGGGCGTCGTGTTTTAGATCGCTGATCTGTGCGTCGCTGAGGTCGGGGGCCAGCACGAGGTGGGCCGTCAGGGCATTTTCGGTCGTGCTCATCGCCCAGACGTGAACGTGATGCACATCCCGAACGCCTTTTACGGTCCGCAGGTCGGTGAGTACGGCTTCCAGATCAATGCCCGCCGGAACGCCGTCGAGCGACAGCCGGACACTGTCGGACAGCAGTCGCCAGGTTGAGCCTAGAATCACCCCGGCAACAACCAGCCCAATGGCTGGGTCGAGCCAGGTCCAGTTAGTGTACGTAATCACGATACCCGCCACGACGACCCCCAGCGAAACCAGCGCATCGGCCATCAGGTGCAGGTACGCCCCCCGAATGTTCAGATCGTGGTCTTTGTCGCGGAAAAAGAGCAGGGCCGACACCGTATTAACAACCAGCCCCAGTCCGGCCACCCACGCTACGGGTCCGCCCGGAACCGGCTCCGGGTGGCGGAACCGCTGAATACTTTCCCATAGAATAGCGCCAATGGTAACCAGCAGAATGACGGCGTTAGTCAGCGAGGCCAGAACCGTGCTTTTACGGTAACCATAGGTGTAATTGGTTGTATTACGAACCCGGGCGAGCCGGAAAGCCAGCAGCGAAAGCAGCAGGCTTGCTACGTCGCTGAGGTTATGGCCCGCATCGGCAATCAGAGCCAGCGAATTATAATAAAAGCCTAGACCAAACTCAACCACCACATAGATCGTGTTGAGTACCGCACCGATAATGAGTGCCCGGTTGACATTAGTCAGAACAGCAGGCCCGTGATGATGATGGCCGTGGCTATGCGTATGATCGTGGTGATGCGACATCGTTTTTGACAAAATTACGGGGCTAACCAATTTGTTTAGGCTATACCTTTGCCGGGTAAAGTTTGTTTATGCGTAACGCAATTGTTGTCCTACTGCTGTTTGCAACGCTGCTGCCGATTGTCAGCCCGTGGGGAACTATTGCCTATTACCAGGTCAACCGGGATTACATAGCCCGTGTCCTGTGCGAAAACCGCGACAAGCCCGAACTGCACTGCGACGGGCAATGCTACCTCGCTAAACAGTTGAAAGCGCAACAGGACAGGCAGGACAAAGAAACCACCGAACGGGTACAGAACCTGCCGGTACTTCAGTTGTTTTGCCAGGCAGACCTGCCGTTTACATTCAATCCCGTCTGGACTGCCCTGCGGAACGTTACGTTTCCGCGCTACTCCGCGTCTGCTTACCTGGCTCCGCTGGCGTGCCTGTTTCATCCTCCCCGGTTTTAGTCGAATACATCTGGATTCTGGCTGGTCTGGTTTTCTGTGTTTGCACAGACTGCCAGTGCGGCAGCCATCAGCGCTTTCGTCCTGACCTGCTCAGGTCGGGCATGGGCGCTGCATTTCGTTCATTCATTCGACTAAAACTTCATGAGATTCTATACATTTTTCATAGCCTGCGGGCTATGGCTTATGGCTGTCCTGTGTGCATCAGCACAGAGCAGCCTCACAGGGCAGATATTCGACGCCCAGACCAAAGAACCCATTATTGGTGCCACCCTGCGTGTACCGGAGACAAATACCGGTGCGATCACCGATGACAAAGGCGCTTTTTCGATAACGACCAGTGCCCGTCAGCTTATCGTCACCAGTGTTGGCTACTCCGATAAACGGGTGGACGTAACGGCTGAACCACTCCGCATTGCCCTGACGCCCGCTGAGCAGAATCTGCAAACCATCGTTGTGACGGCGAGCCGCGAGGCCCAACTCCGTACCGAAGCTCCCGTAGCCATTTCGCGCCTGTCGCCAACGCTCATCAACGACACCAAACCGACGAATGTCTACGAGATTATCAACAAGACGCCGGGGGTGTACATGGCCAATTACAATAACGAGCAGCATGGCATGGGTATTCGCCAGCCGTTCGGCACCAACGCCTATTTTTTATACCTGGAAGATGGTCTGCCGATTCGACCGATGGGCGTCTTTAACCATAATGCGCTGATTGAACTAAACATCTTTGCTGTTAGCTCGGTGGAAGTCGTGAAAGGACCGGCTTCCAGCCTCTACGGCCCCGAGGCCGTGGGCGGTGCAATCAATTTTATCACCCAGCGCCCAACGGCCGTGCCCACAGCGCGTATCGGTGTGCAGGCTGACAATTATGGTTATAAACGGGTGCAGTTTGGCGGAGGTGGGTTCATTACGTCCAAATTTGGCGTGTATATCGGTGGGTTCGTGGCTAAGCAGCGTAACGGCTGGCAGGCGTTCAGTGATTACGATAAACTGTCGCTCAATGCGCGTGCCGAATACCTGTTCACCGCCCGCACCCGACTGATCGGAACGGTTTCGCAGAACACCTACGACTCGCAGACGGGCGGCAGCGTAGACAGTGTGGCCTATTACAGCCGGGTGTACAGCAGCACCACCAATTTTACGTACCGAAAAGTCGAATCGACGCGGGCGCGGCTGACGCTTGAACACGACTGGAATGGCCAAGCGCAGACGTTCGTAACGGCCTTTTACCGGAATAACACCATCGGCCAGAATCCCAACTACGGCATTCGCTGGAAGTCAGGCGCTGAAACGGCCACGGGCGAGATCAACGACAACAGCTTTCATAGCGTGGGCGTGGTGGCGCAGCATAGCCAGCGGTTCGGGCCCCTGAATGCGCGCTGGCTGACGGGCTTTACGTACGACAACTCGCCCAACACCTATAGCGCCTATCAGATTGACCTGGCGGCTCAACTCCGGCCCGACCGTAAGTCCGTTGAGAAATATACAATCGTGCAGGAACGGCCCGATTTATTGCTTGCTCAGTACAATGCGTCTATTCACAACCTCGGCACGTATACGCAGCTCGATTTCGAGCCGCTGCCCCGACTGCGGGCGTCGCTGGGTCTGCGCTACGACCGGATGGCGTTTGACTACCAGAATTTTCTGGACAACAGCAGCGGCAGCAAAGCCTACAGCCGCCTGACGCCTAAAGTGGGTCTGACGTATGATCTGGGCCACGATCGGGGCGTGTATGCCAACTTCAGCCAGGGCTTTTCACCCCCCGGCCTGACGGCCATCTTCCGTAAAAATCCGGCGGCTCTACCGGGTGAGTCACCCTTCTATTATGCGCTGCAGCCAGCGCAGTTCGACAATTTCGAGCTGGGTGGCTGGGCGTCGCTGCTGAACCGGAAGGTGTATCTCGACTGGGCCGTTTATCAAATGAATGGCCGGAATGAACTACTCAGTATCCGCCAGCCCGACAATTCCACGGACTATCGCTCGGCGGGGCAGACCCTGCACCGGGGCGTTGAATACAGCCTGACCTACAAGCCCTCGGCCGCGTGGTTTCTCAGGTTTGGCGGCACCAACGCCACGCACCGCTTCATTGATTTTTCGCTGAGTACGAAAGAGTCAGATGTGCTGAAAAACGTAAACGGCTACGATATGCCGCAAGCGCCACGCTGGATTGCCAATACTGAAGTGACCTATAAGCCTCAGCAGTTTGCCAGGGGTCTGCGCCTGTCGCTGGAGTGGCAGCGGCTGAGTCCATATTTTCAAAACCAGATCAATACCGTGGAGTATGCCGATCGGGGCGCCTTTGGCGCGCGCGGGATCAGCGTGTTGAATCTACGGGCGGGTTACTCGTTCAAAAACGGGATTGAGCTGTTCAGCAACGTCCTGAATCTGACGAACGAGCTGTATGCCTATCAGGCAACCCGGGGCAATAATCCTCTCGATCGCACGACGTTTACGCCAGCCGCCCCAAGATTAGTCGTGAGTGGTATCCAATATAACTTCTCCGGAAAGTAAATCTATGAAAAGCCTCATCACCTTCCTGCTCGCCGGTCTGACAGGTCTGCTGGAGCCCAGTTCCGTTCGGCAAACGACCGTATCGGACGCGAATTTTGTGGGCGCAACGCCCCGCCTAACGACCGATGCTGCCGGAAATCCGCTGCTGAGCTGGGTCGAGAAACAGGACGATAAACACGCCAGTTTCTGCTTCGCAGTGATGAACAGTAACAGTGGTTCTGGCACAGGTCCCGCTTTTGGCCCGAAAATCCGCGTAAAAACGCCTGTCAGTTTTTCGGTTCATGCCGAAGGGATGCCCAAGATCGCGACTAAGAAAGACGGTACGCTGCTGGCGGTGTTCGAGGTGCCGCGCCCAACGCCCGACTCACGTTTTGCCGGAGATCTGCTTTACGTTCTTTCTACCAATGGTGGCCGAACCTGGACCGAGCCCCGGCCCGTTCATCAGAACACTGCCCCCGGCACGAGTCATTCGTTTGCCGACATTACCCGGCTGCCGAACGGTGAAATCGGTATTGTCTGGCTCGATGAAAAAATGCCGGGTAAAGAAGGGCGTCCCGTAAAATTCATGCAGACGAAGCCGGGGGGCGGCTTTACGGACGAGCTGATTGTGGACGAGAACGCCTGCCAGTGCTGCCGGACGAACGTGTTTGTGGATGCTCAGCAGCGTATTCACCTGACGTATCGGGATATGCTCCCGGCAAAACCCGGTGAAATTGCGGCCCGCGACATTAGCCACGTGGTCTCGTCGGATGGGGGCCGGACGTTCACCCAGCCGAAGGCAGTTTACGCCGATAACTGGCAGGTTAACGCCTGTCCGCACGCGGGGCCGTCGGTAGCGCAGGTGGGCAGCGACGTGCTGGTTACGTGGTTTTCGGGTAAGGAAGAAGCCGTTGGTCTGCGGCTGGCCCGTCTGGGAACAAAGCAGTTGGTCGCTGATCATCTGTCGGCCCGTGCCCGGCATCCGCAGGTCGCAGCCGCTGGTGAGAAACTGGTCTGGGTATGGGACGAAGCGATCTCAACCGACGGTTCCAACCAGATGGGAACGTTTAAACACCGCATTGGGATGCAGTCATTCGTTGGGCTGAAATCCGGCCCCATAAAATACCTGACGCCCGAAACCGTCAATGCCACCTACCCGGCAGTGCTGTTCACCAGACACGGATTGCTGATCGCCTATGAGCAGGTAACCGGTGAGCAGAAGGCGGTCATTACGGTACAACTGAGCGAAATTCAGTAAGCAGATTAACTTATGGTCTGGAATGGCTAAGGCTGAAAATAGAATCGCTGCGGGTTCGTTATCCGTATACCTGCTATGCTTCGTCGACTGCCGCCCATTGTTCAATTTATTTTTGTCAGCATGACTGGCATTTTCATCGGTACGGTAGTGGGCCTCGTTAATGAGTTTATGCAGCAGCCGTTCAGCGCAACCAACGCGCTGGTCTGGCTGTTCCTGATGGGGGTGAGCGGCACGATCGTAATCCTGATTGCGCTGTACGCCCGAAATCGGATAGGCTAGAATGATTCCTGAAAAGAAAAACTGGTTATGAAGTTAACGTTTCCGTTCGCCTGTTTATCGGCGCTGATTCTGGGCTGGGCCATCGTGGCCTGCGATACGCCCGATCCGGATACCTCATTTGACCCCATCCTGACCGGCAGCTTCGGCCTGACGTTCGACAATGTAGCGGGCAGCGAAGACCTCCGGCTCAACAGCGGAACCTACCGCAACGCATCCGGTGAGTCGTTTACGCCAACGATGTTCAACTATTTTATCAGCAATATCAGGCTGACGCGTACCGACGGCAGCGAATACGTGGTTCCGCAGGACAGCAGCTATTTCCTGATCCAGGAGAGTCAGCCCGCGTCGCAGAAGATCCGGCTCCGTAACGTACCCATTGGCAGCTACAAGGCCGTAACGTTCGTGATTGGCGTAGATAGCCTGCGCAGTACGATGGACATAAGCCGTCGGACGGGCGTCCTCGATCCGGCGGGCGATCATATCGGCGCGAACGGCATGTACTGGTCATGGAATTCGGGATATATCTTTATGAAGCTGGAAGGGACGTCGCCCGCAGCCCCGGCGGATGCCGCCGGCCAGCGCACGTTTCGGTACCATATTGGTTTCTTCGGCGGACGCGATACGCGCACGATCAACAACCTGAAGACCGTAACGCTGCCGTTTGGTGGTGATGTTGTAGAGGTATCGGCCAGTCGAATGCCTGACGTAACGCTTCAAACCGATGTGCTGAACGTATTCGATGGGCCGGTTCCGCTGAGCATTGCTAAAAGTCCGGAGATCATGGTTTCGCCTGCATCGAAGGACGTGGCCGACAACTACGCCCATATGATTCGCTACAAAAACGCCGTGACAACCGCGGTTAACTAACCTATGCGTCACTGGGGCCTGATCGGATTGGTATTGAGCGCAGCTCTGTTCGGCGCGGTGGCGTCCTGCCATACTGGCCAGTCGGGCGGTGGCGACCCAACGAAGCCCGACGAGCCGCAGCCAGTACCGTACAAAACCACCCCTTACGTCTGGAAAAAGCCCGCCAACTTCCCGGACCCGGTTTATGATTTTACGAAAAACCCGATGACGGTCGAAGGCGTCGCGTTGGGGAAACGGTTGTTTTATGACGATATGCTGTCGGTCAACAGCACCATCAGTTGCGCGTTCTGCCACATTCAGGGGTCGGCTTTTGCCCATACCGATCACGCGCTCAGTCACGGCATTAACGATAAAATCGGGACGCGGAACAATATCGGCCTGCAGAATCTGGCGTTCTACCGTCAGTTTTTCTGGGATGGGGGCGTATCGGATCTGGACCTTGTGCCGATTGCACCCATTACGAACCCGGTTGAGATGGGGCATACGCTGAGCGCGCTGAAAGAAAATCTGGCGAAAAGCCCGACCTATCCCGCCCTCTTCAAAGCCGCTTACGGCACCGATTCCATTACAACAGAACGACTGCTGAAAGTCCTGTCGCAGTTTATGCTGACGATGGTGTCGGCCAACAGCCGCTACGACAAATACGTCCGGAAAGAATCGGGGGGCGACCTGACGGCCGATGAGCTGGCGGGAATGAACCTGTTTCAGCAGAAATGCGCTACCTGCCACTCCGGCGAACTATTTACCAATCAGCAGTTCCGGAATAACGGCCTGAGCCGCGCTAGTAATCAGGACGAAGGCCGCTCGCTGGTGACGCTCCGGACAGAAGATAAGTACTTGTTTAAAGTGCCAAGTCTGCGGAATATTGACCGCACCAGTCCGTATATGCACGACGGCCGCTACGGAACCCTTGAGCAGGTGTTGAGCCATTACGCCAACGGAGGGGTGCAGAATGTACCCGAACTCGATCCGGCTCTGCAGACGAACGGCAAGCCGGGCATTCCGCTGACCGATACCGAAAAGAAACAGATTATTGCGTTCCTGCGCACCCTGACCGACTTCGACTACGTCCGGGATCCCCGGCTGGCTCCGTAGCTGGACTAATGCGCGTGGCTTAACCGGTGCTGGCGAATATTGACGAGGTGGGTTAGCACCAGACCCGCCGAGGCTGCATAGGCCATGTATTCAAACAGGGGAGCCGAATCTTCCAGCAAAAGCGCAATAGTGAACAGGCTCAGAAAGCCCCAGAGCGCCTTTTTAATGACGGGCGAAGCCTGATGACGCGTAGCAAAATAAACGGCTACGATGTTGATACCAATGAAGATATAATCCAGGCTCAGATAGCCCAGACGCCATTTTTCGTCCTGAAACAAGGCGGTTGTCATCAGCAACACAGGTGTAATGAGGCAATGAAGAATGCACAACACCGAGCCGGTGATACCGATGTAATCAGCTTTACGGGAGAGGAAATCTGTCTTCATGGGTAAGCACAAAAATACGACCTGTTCGACAATCGTACCTTCTCTTAACCGACATTTTTGCAACAAAGTTGCGAATTTTAATTTTTTGTCGCTTTCGACTTAGACAAAGGTCAGAAAACTCCGAAGAGCCAGCAGGAATTATACCGTAATCAGGCCCAGATCATACTCAGAACCCCCATGAGCATAATGAGTTTGCAGAGTGTACTGAGGTAGCCGAAGTCGCGCCGGGTATCGGCGTAAACAAGCCGGTAGGTCAGCCAGGTAATTGGAATCAGCAGGATCAGGAAAATCCAGCCGAGCCGGGGGTTACCGAGCGCATCGGCGATCAGGAACATACTCATGATAAACAACGCGATGAGCACGTAAAGCAGGTATTTTGTTCGGCGCAGGCCCCAGACAATGGGCAGCGTCCGGCAGCCGAAGCGGGCGTCGCCCCGAACGTCCTGCATGTCTTTAATAATTTCGCGAACCAGCGAAATGCCAAACGAAAACAGGGCGTAGATCAGCAGCATATCGGCATTCTGGCGGTAATAAACAGCCAGCACAATGAGCGACAGGGCCGTTAGCAGGGAGATAACGACGTTGCCGATAACGGGTTGCCGTTTGAACTGCGCCGAGTAGAACCACAGTAACGAAACCGATACGACATCGGCTACAAACACCCATTTGCTCAGGTACAGGCCAATCAGGCAGCCAATTACGTTCAGCAACTGGTGGGTACCCATTGCTACCCGGCGCTTCAGGTAACGCCCGATCACCACCCGCTGGGGTTTATTGATGAGGTCGATCTTGATGTCGAAGTAATCGTTGATGATGTAGCCCGCTGCCGCAATGCAGACGGTTGAGAGCGACAGCAGCCAGATCGTTGGGTCGACCAGAATCAGCGGCCATTCGGCTTTGGGACCAACCAGGAAGATGCGGGCGAGAAACTGCGTCAGCACAACGATCAGCAGGTTCTGCACACGGATAAGCCGCAGAAAGCCGATAACAAATGCTGAAAAGGGTATAGTCTGCCGCGCGACCATGGCGTTTTTTTGCAAAAATACGCGTTTCCGTCAATCGTCGGTAGGTGTCTGGAGCCGTTCGCGTAATAAGCCTACATCAAACCAGCTAATGGTGATGCCAGCGGTAGCTTTATGGCCGGTTAGCGTCCGGCCAGGTCGGCAACTGGTTTAGGTCAACGCCCAGTACAGTTCTGGTCAGACGATGCAGGGCATTCCTGTCGCCCTCGATATGAAACGTACGGTGATGGTGAACGAGGGCTTCACCCCGTTTCAAAGGACGTACCGCCGAGTTAGACTCCAGTTCATAGAATGGGCCCATCTGACTGCCATCGGCTAACGGGCCGTCGTTGTAAGCGTTGAGCGCATCGCCCCGGTAGGGTTGTTTGTGCATTTCCCAGGACGATTTCAGGTAGTCGCCCGCCGGGTCAAGATCAAACTGTACCAGCGTCAGAATGCCTTTATCAGGATCGTAACTGCCCGCCACCGGTCGGGCCGATGCGGGTGCAATCCCGATTTTACTGCGGAATTTCCCATCCGCTCGGAGCAGTACAACGGAATCCTGCACGCGCAGCCTTTCGGACGGTATTTTGCCGAAATAGTTGTCGGTCAATTGCAGCGCAGCCGTCCGTTGTTTTGTAAACGGGGCAATGATGGTAGTCTGGGGTGCTGGAATAAACATACCCAGAATCCAGATGCCCAGCACGCCTTTGTCCCGCTGCCAGTCGTCACCCCGATTGCGGACCGTGTTTTCGGTTTCGTAGCCAACTACCTTCAGCCCTTCGAGCGAATTGACGCCCAGCAACCGACTGATCTGCGTCTGCGATAAAACCCGCACCTGCCGGTCAATGCCAATGTCGAAGCGGGTGCCGGAATGGTTGTAGAGCGTAGCGGTCTGACTGAACCGAGCCTCGGACTTATTCTTGCTGACCAGTTTATAGCTGACCGTATCAATGATGGCCGGTGTTTGCCAGTGGTCAAAATCGAACGGTGCGCCCGGTTTAAAATAGATCGAAAACTGCCCGCCCTCGGGCGAAAGCCAGATCCGGTCTTCGCCACCAAAGGCGTTCATGTGCGGCTCGTAACGACTGGCGGCAATGAGTTTGTCGTTAACCCAGCCGTAGCTGGTGCCGCCTGCCCCGTTGGCCGTGCTGGTCATGACCCGGCCCTGATACGCGCCAACCACGACTACCTGCGCCGAATCATTGTCGGGCGCGGTCAGAACAATTACCTCCTTATGTTTTGAAAGGAACGAGAGCGCATCGCCGAAAGTCTTCCGTCCGGTGGCAGACGCTGCGGTCTGACCCGATTCGTGATTTGCGCAGCCAGCCAGCAGGCCGATGAACGCGCAGACAATTGCCGAAAGGAAACAACGATAATGATTAAGAGACATGCAGGGCAGGGCGTAAAAGAGTGGGCAAGGAACAGCAGCAACGTCCTGCTGCCAAAACAGGCCCTTAGCGGGGGCTCTCAACGCCGAAAAGGCACGGGGGGATGTGGCCTACTCTCCGGGCCTGAATGGCCCGGTTGTGACTGCCCGTTCGTTCCGGGTGCTAGTAATTCTGGTTGGTTGGGATTCTTTTTACCTTCATTTGTTGTTGAGCAACAAACCGTTTCCAGCCCGCAGGGGCATCCCGCATGAAAATCGGCATTGTGTGCTACCCGACCTTCGGGGGCAGTGGCGTTGTTGCCACCGAACTCGGTAAAGCATTGGCCAAAAACGGCCACCAGATACACTTCATTACGTACCAGCAGCCGCCCCGGCTCGATTTCTTCAACGAAAACGTTTATTACCACGAAGTAAAAATTCCGTCGTATCCGCTCTTTCAGTACGCGCCCTACGAGTCGGCGCTGACCAGCGAGATGGTCAATGTGGTGCTGAACGAAAACGTTGACTTACTGCACGTTCATTACGCCATTCCGCACGCGTCGGCGGCTTATATGGCCAAGATGATCCTGCGCTCGCAGGGCAGGGCGGTGCCGGTGGTCACGACGCTTCACGGTACGGATATTACGCTGGTGGGCAAAGACGCTTCCTATGAACCCGTCGTTACGTTCAGCATCAACGAGTCGGATGGCGTTACGTCTGTGTCGGAGAATCTGCGGCAGGACACCTACGCCCATTTTAACGTACACCGCGAGATTGAGGTCATTCCGAATTTTGTGGACCTAGACCGGTTCAGACGCCAGCAGAAAGAGCATTTTAAAAAAGCTATCTGTCCGAACGGTGAAAAACTGATTGTGCATACGTCAAATTTCCGGCGCGTTAAACGCATTGACGACGCCGTAATGATGTTCTATCACGTTCAGCAGCAGATTCCCGCCAAGCTTCTGCTCGTGGGCGACGGTCCCGAACGGGCCCGTATCGAGCGGCTCGTGCGCGATCTGGGCATCTACGATCAGGTGCGGTTTCTGGGGAAGCTGGACGCCGTAGAAGAGGTACTGTCGGTGGCGGATCTGTTCGTGATGCCGTCCGAAAACGAAAGTTTTGGTCTGGCCGCGCTCGAAGCGATGGCCTGCGAAGTGCCCGTCATTTCGTCGAACGCGGGCGGTTTGCCCGAACTGAACATTCAGGGCGTTACGGGTTTTCTGAGCCCCGTTGGCGACGTGCAGGATATGGTCAAAAATGCCCTGTATGTGCTGGAGGATGCGAACCTGCCAACCTTTAAGGCAAACGCCCTCTCCCGTGCCAGAGAGTTTGAACTGTCCCGGATTCTGCCCCGCTACGAAGCGTATTATGAGCGGGTATTGCAGGAATCGCGGCCGTTAGTATCGTAAGGTTATAGAACCTTACGGAAGGTTTGCGGTTTACGAGTTCATAGCATGATGGTTCATGCATCAGTCAACCCGGTGAAAACCTCAGGCTATACACTCACAGGACCCCAAATCAGATATCGATGAACCCAAACATACCCCAAACAGATCGGAAGCGCGTGGTTATTGTCGGCGCGGGCTTTGGTGGACTGAAACTGGCCCGACGCCTGTCGCGGATGAAGGAATTTCAGGTCGTGCTGATCAACAAGCACAATTACCACGAATTTCAGCCGCTGTATTATCAGGTGGCAACGGCTGGCCTGGAAGCCAATTCTATCCTGTTTCCGCTGCGGGCCGTGTTTGGTAACTGCAAAAACGTTCACATTCGCATTACGACGGTTACGGGGGTGCGGCCGCTTGAGAAAACGGTCGATACCGAACTGGGACCGATTTCATACGACTACCTGGTTATCGCTACCGGAGCCGACACGAATTTTTTTAATCAGCAGAATATCATCGAGAAAGCGCTGCCAATGAAATCGGTTTCGGAAGCCATTGCGTTACGTAATCGGATGCTGCAGAACTTCGAGGACGCGCTGAGCGTCGAAACGGCCGAGGAACGCGAGGGCCTGATGGATGTCGTAGTCGTGGGTGGGGGGCCAACAGGGGTTGAACTCTGCGGAACGCTGGCCGAAATGCGCCGGACGGTACTGCCCAGCGACTACCCTGAGCTGGACTTCAAGATGATGGACATCTACCTGATCGAATCCGGGGGCGAACTGCTGGGGCCGATGTCAGTTCAATCGCAGGAACATTCGTTGAAATATCTTCTGGATCTGGGCGTTATTGTTCGACTGAACACCCGCGTGAAGGACTTTGACGGACGCATTGTGACCATGAACGACGGATCGACACTGCGCACGAATAACCTGATCTGGGCGGCCGGGGTTAAGGCCAGTCCGCTGGCGGGTTTGCCGCCCGACGTGATCGGTCGCGGGGGACGAATTCTAGTCAATCGGTACAATCAGGTGCAGGGACTCACCAACGTGTTTGCCATTGGCGACGTAGCCCTGATGACGGAAGAAAAATGGCCGAATGGTCATCCGCAGGTGGCTCAGCCCGCCATTCAGCAGGGGAAATTGCTGGCCAGAAACCTGCAGCGCCTGGTACACAACGAAACGCTGAAAGAATTCACCTATCGTGATCTGGGCACCATGGCAACCATTGGTCGCGGTTTGGCCGTGGTGGATTTACCTTTTTTAAAATTTCAGGGATTTTTCGCGTGGCTGACGTGGTTATTCGTTCACTTAATCGCTATCGTTGGGGTAAAAAACCGGGCGGCTATCTTTCTGAACTGGATGTTTAACTACCTGACCTATAACAACTCGCTGCGGCTGATCATCCGTCAAAAACTGCCGGTGGGCAACTTCTCGGCGATGCAGGAAAAACTTTCCGACCAACTGGAGGTTAGTAAAACGTAAGAATATAGTAAACCAATTTTACTATCTGGGCCGAACGATGAAATTTTCGTTGTAATTTCGCCCCTGCTATTATTCTGTCAAGAATTCTGCTTTATGGAAGAAACAACTGACAAACTGAGAACAATGGCCGGTCACGGTAAGACCCGGCCTAAAAACAGTGGTACCAAACAACTGTTTGATAACCCCATCCTGGAAGCTTTATCGCGGACGCACATTATGGTGCCAATTTCGATGTGGCTGATCTTATCGGTCTTCCTGGGCTGGTATGCATTCACGTATACAGACATGGCAACGAGTACAATTGGTACCCTGTTTGTGGCAGGTTTGCTGGTTTTCTCGCTTTTTGAATACGTACTGCACCGGTATCTGTATCACCTGACGCCGTCGACGCCGAAGCGTGCTAAGATTCAGTACACGTTTCATGGCGTGCACCACGAGTATCCGAAAGATAAAACCCGGCTGGCCATGCCCCCGGCGCTGGCTATTGTGGTAGCTGGTTTCTTTTTCGGGATGTTCTTCCTGCTGATGGGTGAAGCTGCGTATGCTTTCTTCCCCGGCTTCCTGGTGGGTTACTCGGGTTACCTGGCTACGCACTTCATTGTGCATGCCTATGCTCCCCCGAAAAATTTCTTTAAGCAACTGTGGATTAACCATAGCGTTCACCATTACAAGAATCCGGAGAGCAACTATGGCGTATCGTCACCGTTCTGGGATTACATATTCGGATCGTTTCAGAAATAGATTTTCTGCGGCAACAAAAAGTCCCGACACGCAGCGTGTCGGGACTTTTTGTTGCCGTAAGTTTCTGGTTTCATTCTCCGCTCGGGCGCTTCAATAACTCTGTTAAAGGCGCCGGTTTACCAAAATCGGGTGAGCCATCGGCCTTCCACGTAAACCGCTGCATGCGTGGGGAGCGCCGGTCACCGCAGCCCTGGCCGGCCTGTGGGTTGGCGTGGTAAATTAGCCAGTTTTCTGTTCCATCGGGGGTGGTGAAGAAACCGTTATGCCCCACGCCATAGGTTCCGTTCGCTGCGCTCGGACCAAATACCGGCTGGGCCGATTTAGTCCATGAAGCCGCATTCATCAGATCGGCGTTGACATCAGCAGTGAGCATACCGAGCGCATACGCATCGGTACTACAATGACTGGCCGAGTACACCAGAAACAACCGGTTGTCGTGCAGAAGGAATTCGGGGCCTTCGTTGACGTAAGGAGAGCCCTGTTTCTCCCAGTCGTATTCAGGCGTGGACAGGCGCAGACGCGGGCCCTCCGCCGTCCAGGGGTCTTTCATCCGGCTGAGATATATGTTCTGTTTGCCGTTAGCGCTGGCGTTCTCCCAGCCCGACCAGGCGAAATACAGACCGCTTTGCAACTGGATAAGGGTTCCGTCAATGGCCCACCGGTCGTCAGCTAGCTGCACCTGCCCTTTAGGAATCCAGGTTCCGGTTAGCGGGTCGGCCGCTTCGTTTTCGAGTACCCACATCCGATGCGTACTGGCCGGTGCTACAACGGCAGCGTAGTAGAGATACCACTTGCCATTCACCCGGTGCAGTTCGGGCGCCCAGATGTCGCGGGTGGCTGGGGAAGCCGGTGGTGACCAGACGACCTTACTCTGCGCCGTGGCTAGCCGACTCATTTTAGCGGTTTTATACAGCCTAAGGTTGTTGCCGGTAGTGTGGGTGACGTAATAGAAACCGTCCTGATAAATAACCCACGGATCGGGGCCTGACCCCAGCAGGGGATTCTGGAAGCGCGTCGCTGTGTCGACGATTGGGCCGGACGCAGGGCCGACAACCGAGCCCGAACTAGGTGTTTTCCGGCAGGCTACTGGTCCGACCAGCAACGAAAGGATGAGCCAGCCAACGACTAAAGACGAATTTTTCATGCGTCGGGTAAGTTAAAAAAGCCGGCCCTCTGGTGGGGCCGGCTTTGGGCAATACCAACCTAATTGTAGTGGAGAACTTCACTCTGGGCGGGTCTCTGGTTATTACCAGCCCGGATTCTGTTTAATATTAGGGTTCGCATCCGTTTCGTACAGTGGAATCGGATACAACTCGCTCTTGCCTTTTTGATAGGTTGTAAAATCCGTATCAAAATCAGAAAGGTTAGCCGGCTTTTTACCGGCATCGGGTCCGGCCAGTTCGGGACCGAGGATACCGTAGCGCTTCATATCCCAGAAGCGCTGAGTTTCGCCGGCCAGTTCAACCACGCGGTCGTGGCGGAGCTGCTCGCGGAAAGCGGCCTGCGTCAACGTGAGGGGCAACTCGTTCATGTTGACCCGCGCCCGGACTTTGTTGGCAAATGGGATTCCCTGCGCCGTCTGACCGAGTTCGTTCAGGGCTTCCGCGTAAAGCAGGTACACGTCGGCTAAGCGAATGACCCGGTCGTTAATACCCGAGAAATAACTATCCGTTGCCTGGTAGTAGTTCGTGTACTTAATCCAGAACCGATCCCGGTCGGGCAGATAGTCGCTGCCGGCCGCCAGCTTTGTCAGGTCCGCATAGCTATAGCCGTGCGGTTTGAGCGTACTGCCACCGTAAAATATGGTGTAATCAAGCCGATAGTCAACCTTACCGCTTTTGTCTTTCTCCTTCAGAAACTCGTTGTAAAGCCATTTGGTAGGTTGTCCATCGCACCAGCCGCCTTTGCTGAAACCGTTGGTGTTCCGTAAACCAAAGAACTGCGCCCGCTCGGAGGACTCCGACCCTCCCGCAACGTCGTAGTTGACAGCGCCACCCACTTTACTCTCGTTTTCGTCGTAATACTGGATTTCGAACAGCGACTCTTTATTGTTCTCCAGCAGGGTCGTAAAGTTGTCTTTGAAATCCGGAACCAGGTCAAAGCGCGTCGGTGTCTTGTCGATGATCTGCTTGAAGGCAGCGGCCGCTTCGGTCCATTTGCGTTGCTGCATGTAAGTTTTACCCATCAGGGCAATGGCGCTATACTTGTGCAGCCGCCCTACGTCCTGACCCGAGTAGCTTTCGGGCAGGTCAACGGCGGCTTCCTGGCAGTCTTTAATCACCTGCGCAAATACCTCAGCCTGCGTTGACTGCTTGGGCCGATCGCCCAGCGTCTGGGAGGTAAGTACCAGTGGCACATTGCCCCAGATGTTGGCCATGTTGTAATAAAAATACGCCCGGATCACTTTGGCTTCGGCCAGTATCCGCTTTTGCAGGGTAGCGTCCATCTGGATATTGGGCACGTTCTCCAGCACCTGGCTGGTGCGATAGATACCCTGGTAAGCCGCTTCAAACGATTCCCGGTTCATGGGAATATTATAGTCCGTTACGATGAACTTGCTCAGGTTGCCCAGGTCGGTCCAGGGGCTCTGGCTATAGCCTTCATCGGAACTAAGGTCTGTCAAAAAGCGAATCCAGAGCGAGAACCGGCGATCCTGCATGCCACTGTAAGCCGCGTTAAGTCCCTTGATGGCGTCATCGGAGGTTTTCCAGAAGGTCGCCGTCGAGGCCTGGTTAGGGTTGACCTGATCGAGCAGTTTGCTTTCGTTGCAACTGAACAGGACGCCCCCGGTTAGTAGACTGGAGAGTACCAGTGTTTTCGTATTCATGGTAAAGTCGTATTGTACAATGGACGGAATGATTTAGTTAACCGCTCAGAAACTCAGTTGCAGACCGGCGCTGATAACGCGGGGTACCGGGTAATTACCCTGGTCGATGCCGCGTCCGATGAAGTTACTCTGGTTCTGCTGTCCGCTCCCTACATCCCCAACTACGTCTGGGTTGTAGCCGGAGTAGTTGGTTATGGTAAACAGGTTCTGGGCATTCACATACACCCGCGCCGAGCCCATTTTCAGGCGGTTCAGCATCGCGGAAGAGAAATTATAGGCGAGCTGCGCTGTCCGCAGCCGTCCGTAGGCGCCACTTTCCACCCACCGATCCGTGTTGAAAGCGGGGTTCAGCGTCTGATCGCCTTTGATGGGCTTGGGGGTCGTGTTCGAACTACCCGGCCCGGTCCAGAAGGTTACGTCCGACCGAACGTTCTGCACGTCGTCGAAGCGGTCGGTCCAGTTGCGGCTGCGGTTGAACAGCACGTTCCCCGACACGCCCTGGAAGAAAAGCGTGAGGTCGAAACTTTTGTACGACAGGGAAATATTGGCACCGTATTCAAGCTTGGGAAAGGGCGTACCCACAATCTGGCGATCATCGTTGTTGATCGTACCATCGCCATTGGTATCTACGTAGCGTACATCGCCGGGCGTAACGTTCGGCTGCTTCGGGCCCGCGTCTATTTCAGCCTGGGTCTGGAAAATACCGTTCTGCCGGAGCACATAGAAAGACGCCAGCGAGCCACCAACGGCCGTGCGGGTGATCTGGCCGTAACCATACAGAGGCTGGTTTCCGTTACTTGGCACCAGTTGCAGCACCTTGTTTCGGATGCTGGTGAGCTGCCCGTTGAGGCTGTACCGAAAATCACCTTTCTTGTCCTGGTAGGTCAGGCTGAGTTCAAACCCCTTATTCTCAATCTTCCCGAGGTTGTCGTAGGGGTTATCGCCCTGGTTGCCGGCCGTAATCGGCAGCGGTACGCGCAGTAGCAGGTTTTTGGAGAGCGAGTAAAAATAATCGGCCTGCAGCTGAATTTTCCCGTTCAGAAACGTAGCGTCAACGCCCACATCCGTGGTGGTTTTGCTTTCCCATTTCAGGTTAGAATTCTGCAACTGCCGGTTTGCCGCCCCCGCAACAATCACGTTACCACCGCCCAAGACATAGTTCAGGTTAGGCTGGATTGTCGGGTCAAGCGAATAGGGGTCAATTGCCTGGTTGCCCACTGAACCGTAGCTGGCCCGCAGGCGCAGATCGCCAATAACCGGGTTGTTCTGCATGAACGCTTCCTTGTTGATATTCCAGGCCGCCGATACCGAGGGGAAGTAAGCCACCTGATTGTCTTTGGGGAAGTTCGAGGACGCATCCCGACGCAGATTGGCCTGGATATTATACCGGTCGTCGTACGTGTAGTTAATCCGGCCGAGATACGAAACGATACCCGAAATCCTGGAGAAACCATCGGTGCGTGGGCTGGCCGTACCGGCTCCCTGCTGGTAGAATTCCCCAACGATACCTTCCGTATGCGAGTAGATTTCATTCTGATCAAACCGCTGCCGGGTGTAGCCGAGCAGGAGACTGATCTGATGTCTGCCGAAGGTTTTGTTTGCATTTACCGTATTCTCGATCAGGGTGTTGAAGAACCGGCCATTACGGTCGTCCAGAATCCCGTTTGGCGCACTGGGACTGTTGTAGCTGAGCGCACCAGGGCGGGTGAAATATTTGTTCTGGTAGTTGCTGAAGTCCAGTCCCACGCTCAGGCGATACGTCAGCCAGGGCAGAATGGCGTATTCCCCGTATATATTCCCCAGCAGTTTGTAGCTATTGACAAGGTTGTCATCTTTCGCCTGCTGACCAATGGGGTTCGTGCCGAAAGTGGCGTTATTGGCGCTGCCGTAGCCATACCCGCTCAGGTTATTGGGATCAAAAACCGGGATCGTGGGCGGCATCCGGATGACGTTGTCGAACGGCTGACCAATAACCCGCCGTTCGTTGGTATACGCCAGGTAAGCCGATTCACTGATCGTCAGTTTACCGCGTGTCGTACCCGCGTTGACCCGGGCCGAGTAGCGCTTGAAGTAGGGGCTCACTTCCGTTCCGTCGGGTTTGCGGCCCCGGATCGTACCGTCCTGCGAGAAGTAGCCCCCCGAAATCCGGTAGTTCGATTTGTTCGCACCATTGTCGATTCCGCCGGAGATGCTGACGTTATGGTCGGTGATGGCACCGGGTTTGATCAGCTCTTCCTGCCAGTCGGTATTATACCCGCCAGCGCCAAAATCAGGTACGGCCAGATTGCCGTTCTGGTAAGCCGCCGTCCAGGTACGGATGTATTGGTCACGGCTGGCCAGCGGCAGGCGCCTGGCAATGTTCTGGACACCGTAATACCCATTGTATTCAATCGTTGGTTTGCCTGCTTTGCCGCGTTTGGTCGTAATGACGATAGCGCCATTCATGCCCCGCGAGCCGTACAGGGCGGTGGCGGCTGCATCTTTCAGGATCGTTACCGTCTCGATGTCATTTGGGTTGAAATCGGACGATGCGCTGCCGATAATGACGCCGTCGATAATGTAGATCGGGTCCTGATTCGAACCGAAAGTGCTGGACCCCCGAATCTTGATGCTGGCCGTAGAGCCGGGTGCTCCACCCGTTGAGGCTACCGTAACGCCGGCCGCTCGGCCCTGAATCTGGTCAACGACCGATGCTGCCTGTACTTTCTTTGCCTCTGCCGTATTGACAATGCTGACGGCTTCGGTCAGGTTAGACCGCTTCTGCGTACCGTAGGAAACGACAACGACTTCGTCCAGCGTCCGGTTGTCGGGAGCCAGCTGGACGTTAATAACCGTTTGGTTACCGATGGCAACGTCCTGCCGCAGGTAGCCCACGCTCGAAACGGTTAACGTGGTGGCGCCGTCGCTCACGTTCAGAACAAAATTGCCGGTGGCGTCGGTGGTGGTGCCGGTGCTGGTGCCTTTTTCGATGACATTGGCACCGGGCAGTCCCTGGCCATTTTCGTCAGTGACCTGGCCGGTTATTCGCCGAACCTGCGGGGCTTCGGCGGAGGGAACGGCTGATTCGCCCGCTGGTGTTCCCATGGCCGGTAGCGCGTTCCCGGCCGCTAGGTTTTTTGAGACTTGCTGAGCTGCACCCGATGCCTGAATAACGAACAGCTTATTGTTCACCTGACGATAGCCTAAGCCCTGCGAATCGACCAGATGAGTCAGGGCCTGTTCGAGCGACAGTCCGGTAAAGTCAGCCTCCGTATTCCGGCCCGCCAGCAGTTGCTCGTCATAAGCGAAGTTGATGTTAAACCGCTTTTCCAGTTCGGCGAGTGCTTTTTTTACGGAACGATTACTATGACTTCGGTCGGCGAGCCTGGCAGGTTGTCGGTCTGTCGAGCTTTCAGACTTAGTTTGAGCGCGGGTCAGCAGTTGCGCAGCCGATAGCTGCGGAATGGCATAGACCCCCACACCAACCAGCAGCATGGAAAAGGTGATATACTGGTTTTTCATACAAGAAGTGTTGTTGGGTAAATAGGGTTCAGGGATTCGCAGGACAAATAGCTTCGTGCAGGATGTCAGGGGTTATGTTCCAGAACGACCCGTTTGCCGTCCTGCCGGACGGCGAGGTCGAACGTAATCGAGAGCGTGGTGAGCAGAGTTTCGATGCTTTGGTTGGTGAGGTTTCCGGTAAATCGGCGGTTGGCTAAGGTGCTGTCTTCAAAAATGATTTCAAGGCCATAAGTATCGCGAAGCTGCTGGGCAATCTCACCCAGGGCGGTATTTTCAAATGCAAACTGGTGCTGCACCCAGGACGTATGCAGTTGAGGCTTTTCGGTCCGAATGTCAACGCGCTGGATGTTCGGTTGCGTTGAGGCAAATTGTCCCGGTTTCATTTCCACAATCTGGCCGGAGGGCATATCTGGTTTGCTGAGCTGCACCCGCCCTTCAACCAGCGTAACGGCCGTCTGGCCCCGGCGCGTCTGGACATTGAACTGCGTACCCAGCACCGTAATGTCCAGACCCGACGCGTGCGTAACGAACTTTACGTGCCCCCGACGATGCGGTTTTTTGGCGACGTTGAAAAAGGCTTCGCCATCCAGCCAGACTTCGCGCGGTTTATCGCTGGGCCAGTTGCTGGCAAAGGTGAGCGTCGAATTGCCATTCAGCACGACCGTTGAGCCATCAGGAAGTTGTACGGTGCGGGTTTCGCCAAAAGCCGTATGAACGCGTTCCTGATGGGGTGAAAATTTAAACCAGATTAGTCCGGCCGTAACCAGCAGCACGACCGCTGCCGATGCGGCAACGCGCCGGTACAAGCGCTGCCCAAGCCAGCCTTGACGGGTAACCATTGGTCGAACGGGCGTTGCCGAAGCGTTACGTTCGTCGAAAGCCTGCATCAAAACCTGCTGAATGCGCTGCTGACTGGCGTCGGTCAGGTCGTGATAGGTTGTGCCCAGATGGAGCAGGAGGGAAGCGGCTTCATCAATGGCGACCTGCTGGCCGGGATGTTTGAGCATGAACGTGTGCCAGAACGTCATGCTCTGCTCATCGGGTTGAAAAACCCATCGACGGAAGGCATCGTCCAGCACAAAATCACGCACAGTAAACTGTTGGTATTGCTGCTGCATGCGGTGGATCAGGCATTTACCACCAGAAGGAAAGCACGCCGGAAACTATCCCTTGAAAATGGGAAAAATTTTGCTGGTAAAATGATAAACTGTTGTAAATTAGGGCAGCTCCCGAAGTGACACTACCAGCAAGGCGGTCAGCAAATCGGCGGGGATGCGTTTCTGGAGAGAAGCAATGGCCTTGTAAATGACTTTATAAGCCGACGTAGTTTCAATGCCCATGATGCCCGCGATTTCGTCGTAGCTGAGGTTATCAAAAAACTTCAGAAACAGGGCTTCTTTCTGCCGGGCGGGCAACTGGTTCAGTTCGTGCAGCACCGCTTCCGAGCGCTCCTTGCTGATTTGCGAATCGAGCCAGGTTGGCTCGTAATAAAACTCTATTTTAAAGTCTATTTCGTGGTTCGGCTCGTCCAGGAAACGGTGCTGGCTGTTTAGTTTCCGGACGATGTCGCGCCGAAGCGAGCGCATCAGGTAGAACTTGATCGAGTCGGTATGGCCCAGCCGTTCGCGGGTTTCCAGTATAGCCAGGAACAAATCCTGCAGGCAGTCTTCCGTCAGCTGCCGGTTCTGAGCGATTTTATACCCGTAATTGTAAAGCGCCCTGGCGTATTTCTCGTACATAAATGAATAGGCCAATTTATTACCCAGCAAAAAATCGTCCCAGATCTGGGCGTCGGTTGCCTGTTGATAATTGAGGAGGCTATCCACGGTCGGCGAGAGAAAAAAGGATGGGTAAAGCTACAATTTTTTAGGCGCAAACTTCCGGTCTTTTGTGTGTATTTTTACTAAAATATCTTTTTATTCTACCATTTAACAAGGGATAGAACACTGCGAAGATTTCTTCTGGCTGAAAAGGGCAGATGGATTTCCTCAACAACTCACCAACCGCCTGAACCCACCCGAAACGAACCGATTCTGCTGCTGTATTCATGAATTACCGGCTTACGTTGTTAAGTATTTTTATCGGGGGCGCAATGGCCTGTCAGACCGGCTCTAAACCCGACCTCTTGTTTACGCCCATCCGTTCGGCCGAGTCCGGCATTACGTTCAATAACCAGATTCATCCGTTTGAGAACGATACGCTCAACGCCAATACGTACGATCCGATGTACAATGGCGCGGGTGTAGGCGTGGGCGACTTTGACCGCGACGGTCGGCAGGATGTGTTCTTTGCTGGGAACCGGGTAACGAGTCGGCTGTATCTGAATCGAACAACGAGCGGTTCGCAAACCTTTCGGTTCGAGGACGTAACGACAAACGCGGGCGTAACGACAACGAGCTGGTGTACGGGCGTATCGGTGGCCGACGTCAATCAGGATGGCTGGCCGGATATTTACGTTAGTGTTGCCGGTCCGGATACCAGCCGGGCGGTTCGGCATAATCTGCTGTTCATCAATCAGGGCGTACGGTCTGCCGGCGCAAAGCGGGATTCGCTACCAACTTTTCGCGAGATGGCTGCTGAGTATGGCCTGGCCGACAGCGGTATGAACACCCAGGCCGCTTTTTTTGACTACGACCGCGATGGCGACCTGGACTGTTATATTCTGAACAATGCTGTGGAGCGCACCGGCCGGAACACTATCCGGCCCCGGCGTCTGAACGGGGAAGGCCCCAGCACCGACCGGCTGTATCGCTGCGATGGCGCAGGCAACCAATCGACCCAATCCTCAAACCAACGCTCGGTACACTACACGGACGTATCCCGCGAGGCCGGTATCCTGGCCGAGGGCTATGGACTGGGATTGACCATTGCAGATCTGAACGAAGATGGCTGGCCCGATATCTATTGCGCCAACGATTTTCTGTCGAACGACATCGTGTATATCAACAATCGCAACGGCGGGGTTGGCGGTCCTGCCTTTACGAACCGGGCGGCTACGTATTTCAAGCACACCAGCTACAACAGCATGGGGGTTGATATTCAGGACATCAACAATGATACCCGCCCCGATGTCATGGTGGTGGATATGCTACCTGAGTCCAACGCGCGCCAGAAGATGATGCTCATCAAGACCAACTGGGAGTTTTTTCATCTGGCGCGTCAGCAGGGGTACCAGGACGAGTACGTTCGCAACACGCTGCAGCTGAATCAGGGCGTCGCGCCGGATGGGCAGCCGGTGTTCAGCGAGATTGGGCAGCTGGCGGGCGTATTCCGCACCGACTGGAGCTGGGCACCCCTACTCGCTGACTTTGACAACGACGGCTTTAAGGACCTGTTCGTGACGAATGGCTACCGGCGCGATATCACCAACCTCGATTACGTCGCTTACCTCAATAGCCAGGCGTCGAGCTTTGGTCGGCTGGTGGCCGGGGGCAGCTCTCAAAAGCAAACGCTGGCGGAGTTGTATAAACTGCCGGACGTTAAACTGCACAACTACCTATTCCGGAACAACGGCGGAAATCTGACCTTCGAAGACAAGTCGGAAGACTGGGGACTGGGCGAGCCGACCTATTCGAACGGAGCTGCCTATGCCGATCTGGATAACGATGGTGATCTGGATCTGGTCGTTAACAACATGGACGACGAGGCCGGGCTATATCGTAACGAAACGGTGCAGCCCGATAAGCCAATCACCCGGCATTCAATTCGTCTACAGCTGCCCGCCGATGCGCATGGGCTGGGAGCGCAGGTCCGCGTCCGCACGCCCGACGGCATGATGCAAACCGTAGAGGTGCATCCAGTACGGGGCTACGCATCATCAATAGAGCCGTTTGTTCACACTGGTTTGGATAAGCATACGACCGCAACCGTCTCGGTGCGCTGGGCCGATGGCACGTATCAGGAACTCGGTTCGCTCACCGCCGACCGGCTGCATCGGATAACTTACCAGCCTACGTTGGCTTCACCCCCAGCTCCGGCTGTAACGCCAACATTGTTTTCCACCCTCGACGCAGCGGCAGTCGGGCTGACCTTCCGGCATCGGGAATCAGTCCTGAACGACTTTGAACGAACGCCCCTGCTGCCGCAGGTGTACGGCAAGAACAGCCCTGCGCTGGCCATTGCCGATGCCGACGGAAACGGTCTCGACGACGTATTTGTCGGAGCCGATCCGGAGCAGACGCGCAGTTTGTTTCTGCAAACCAGCCCCGGTCGGTTTACCGAACGCGTTCAGGGCGCGAACGACCTGGAAGATATGGGGTCGCTGTTTTTCGATGCCGACGGCGACGGCGATCAGGATTTATACGTGGTCAGCGGGGGCAGCCAGCAGCCCGACAGCAGCGCCGTGTATCAGGATCGGCTCTACCTCAACGACGGTACGGGTAAATTAACGCGGTCAGCGGGCGCTTTGCCCATAACCACTTCGTCCGGCTCGTGCGTAGTCGCTGCCGATTTTGACGGTGACGGGGATCTGGATCTGTTTCGAGCCGGGCGCGTTAAAGTAGGCCAGTATCCGATGGCCCCGCGCAGTTACCTGTTTCGAAACGATCAGGTTCAGGGTATGGCCCGGTTCACCGACGTAACCGATCAACTGGCACCCGGTTTACGGACGCTGGGTATGATTTGCGCGGCTCTGTGGACCGATTACGATAACGACGCTGACCCCGACCTGTTGCTGGCTGGCGAGTTCATGCCCATAACGCTGCTCAAAAATACCCACGGAAAACTGGCAGCCGAACGGATAACGTTGGCCGGTGAGCAACCCCAGTCTGGTTTATGGAATTCGCTGACGGGGGCTGATTTTGACCGCGACGGCGACATTGATTACCTCGTAGGTAACCTTGGCCAGAACACGCGCTACCGGGTGTCTGCCGATCAGCCCCTGCGGCTTTACGCCAAAGACTTCGACGGAAATGGTCAGCTCGATCCAATCCTGACCCATTATTTACAGGGTGAAGAACATATTGCTCCCATCCGCGATGTCTTGAACGACCAGATGCCGACGTTTGCCCGCAAACGCTTCACCAGTTTTCAGGCTTATGCGAATCGGAGTTTTAAGCAGGCGTTCGATCGCAATGATCTGGATGGCGCTACCGTCCTGACCGCCGATGAACTCAGCAGTTGTTACCTGGAAAACAAAGGCAAAGGCCAGTTTGCGCTTCATCCGCTGCCGATGTTGGCGCAGGTATCGCCCGTGTTCGGGATGCAGACCGGCGACTTTAATGGCGACGGACTGACCGATGCCCTACTGGTGGGCAATTCCTACGCATCGGAGACGTACTCAGGCTGGTACGATGCCGGGCGGGGTTGTCTGCTGCTAGGCGATGGACAGGGCCATTTTCGCGCCGTTTCACCCGACGTAGCGGGCATCCACGCCGATCAGGACGCCAAAGCCCTCGCGGCTATCTCGATAGGAGAGGAACTCTGGTATCTGGTTTCCAATAATAACGGCCCGGTTCAGCTCCTCAAACCAAAGACACCTGTTAAGCCCCAGCCCGCCCGGCCGCAAGAGCGCTACCGGCTGGTCAAACACCGCGACGGCCGGACGCAGCGGGTAGAGTTTTACTGGGGCTCCGGGTACCTCAGCCAGTCATCAAAATAAGCCAGACTATTCATCTGGCTTATTTCAACTTTTCATTGTCGCGGTGCCGGGTTGCATCGCGGATATTCTTTTTCTCTAGATTTTTCCGAAAGGCTTCCGTCAGATCAACGCCAGTCTGGTTGGCCAGACAGAGCAGAACCCAAAGTACATCGGCCATCTCATCGCCCAGGTCTTTATGTTTGTCGGATTCTTTTTCGGACTGCTCACCGTAGCGCCGGGCAATGATGCGGGCCACTTCGCCAACCTCTTCGGTCAGCATGGCCATGTTGGTCAGTTCGTTGAAGTACCGAACGCCAACGGTTTTGATCCAGTCGTCAACGGTGTCCTGCGCGTCGCGTAACGTCATAATTGAAGGCTTATCGAAATCTATTTCTCCGGCACGAAGGTGAGCGAACTGAACTGATCTTCCACGAAGGCTTCCTGCGCCATATCCTGCAGCTGACTGGCCGTAACGGCCTTGATGTCGTTGAAAATATCGTTCAGGGCTTCGACGCGGTTGATGTCGAGCAGGCTCTTGGCCATCATCAGCATGAAGCTGTTGTTGCTTTCTTCGGCCATCGCCAGTTGCCCAATCAGCTGTTCTTTCGTCTGGTGCAACTGCAGCGTCGTGAGCGGCTGTTCGCGCAGCCGTTTCAGTTCCTTCATGATCAAGGCGTGGGCTTTCTCTACTTTCTTTGGATCGGTCCCGAAATAAATACCCAGAAAGCCCGTATCCAGATAAGGCGTATAGCTAGCATCGATTGAATACACCAGACCGTATTTCTCGCGCAGATTCAGGTTGAGCCGGGAGTTCATGCCGGGGCCGCCGAGCAGATTCACGAGCATAAAGAACGGCAGCCGTCGCGGATCGGTGAGGCCATAAGCGGGCCGACCCAGAGCGCACTGAGCCTGGGTGATGGGCCGCTCCACGCGGGTCTGGCGCGGCAGATAATCCGTGGGCGTCTGGCGTCGGCGGGCCGAGTACTGCGTGGGCACGTCGCGGAAATATTTTTCGGCGACCTTAACCACCTGCCGGAACGGCAGATTACTCACCGACGCAAACACGATCCGGCTGGTGTCGTAGTTTTCGGCAATGAACCGTTGCAGGTCTTCGCGCCCGAACGAACTGACCGTTTCGGCTGTACCGAGAATATTCCCGCCCAGGGCGTGGTTCGGGAAAACCAGCTCGTCGAAATCGTCCTGGATGGCGTCTTCGGGCGAATCGTAATACATCGCCATTTCTTCGAGAATCACCCCCCGTTCGCGTTCAATCTGTTTTTCCGGGAAAACCGAATGGAACGTAATGTCGGCCAGCAGTTCGGCCGCTTTCTCGAAATGAGCGGCCAGTACCGATGCATGGAAACAGACTTTCTCTTTAGTCGTATATGCGTTTAATTCACCCCCCACCGTTTCTAAACGGGTAATGATGTGGTAGGATTTGCGTTTCTCCGTACCTTTGAAAGCCATATGTTCCCAAAAATGAGCCAGTCCCTGCTGATGGGGTTGCTCATCGCGGCTCCCGATATCAAGCATAACACCGCAGTGGGCAATCTGCGTATGCGGTATTTGTTTGTGAGCAATCCGAATTCCGTTGGGTAAGGTATAAACTTCGTAATCTTCCATTCTTTACCATTAACGCAGTCATTGAGATGCGTTTGTCGTACTGATGATAACCGCAACCAATCCGCCCCGGTTCCTGATTATTCAAACCGCTTTCATCGGTGATGTGATTCTGGCAACGGCGCTTCTCGAACAGCTTCACCGCCTGCAGCCCGACGCGGTTTTAGACGTGCTGGTGCGCAAAGGTAACGAGAGCCTGCTGGCTAACCACCCGTTCATTGGCGAGGTGCTGATCTGGGATAAGAAAGGCGGTAAGTACCGGGATTTATTACGTTTGATCCGGCTCGTTCGGGCGCGCCGGTACGATGCTGTTCTCAATCTCCAGCGCTTTGGGGCCACTGGTTTGTTAACGGCCCTGTCGCAGGCGGGTGTGACCGTTGGCTTCGCCAAGAACCCATTCTCGCGTTTCTTTACCTATAAGATAGAGCACCGGATCGAGCCGGGCATTCATGAGGTAGACCGTAATGCTGGTTTTCTGCGCCCATTTAAGTTTGCGCCAACCGTCCTGGAGCGCGTGCGCCCTAAACTATACCCATCTCCGGCCGACTATGACGCTATAAAAGCCTACCAAGATCGACCTTACATCTGTCTGGCGCCGACCTCGGTCTGGTTTACCAAACAGTACCCTACCGATCGCTGGGCCGAGCTGATCGCCCGTTTTCCGCAGGACACGACAATATACCTGCTGGGGGCGCCATCTGACGCTCCGGCCTGCGATGCCATTATCGCCCTGTCCAAACGAACAGGAGGTATTCAGAATCTGGCTGGAAAGCTAAGTTTGTTGCAGTCGGCGGCTCTGCAGCAGGGCGCACGGATGAATTACGTCAATGATTCAGCACCCCTGCACCTTTGTTCGGCCATGAACGCTCCTACGACGGCGATATTCTGCTCAACCGTACCCGAGTTCGGATTTGGCCCGCTGGCCGACGTATCGCGGACTGTAGAAACGCTTGAACCACTCGACTGTAAACCCTGTACCCTGCATGGTCGGTCGGCCTGCCCACTGGGGCATTTTCGCTGCGCCTGGAGCATCTCAGTGGCTGAGCTTGCGGAACTGGAATAACGCGTATAGGTTTCAGCGTTCCTTGCCGGGGGCATGGGTGCCGTTACCTGCAGCGGTTTTTATTCATAGAACCGTGCCCAGTGCTTCATGGTCCAGAGCACAATCCGATCGGCCAGCTGGGGGAAATAGCGGTTCATATAGTAGTTCAGTTTACCCGCCGGCGACAGGATCGTTTTTTGCCGACGCTGACGGATATGCCGCAGAATAGCCTGCGCGACCTCGGCCTGGGTCATTTGCCACCGTGGATTCCGGTAGGCAATCGGCACGGGCTGGCCGGTAGCGTTGAGCACGCGCTTGTCGGGGTCGTTAGCCGTAAAGCCGATATGGATAACCCCCAGGTGAATGCCCGTGGGGTAGAGTTCGAGCCGGAGCGTATGGGCCAGGTTGACAAGCGCGGCTTTGCCGGCGCAGTAAGCCGACCCGCTGGGCATACCGTTCAGCGCCGAGATACTGGAAATGAACGTAACGCAGCCTGCCGATGCCGTAAGGTAAGGCAACGCTGCTTTGAGGGGGTAAACCGATCCATAAACATTGCTGTCCAGAATGCGCCGAAAAACTTCGGGGCGCAGGTCGGAGAAGTAAGCCCGCATGGAAATGCTGGCGTTTGTGATGAGGATATCGATGCGTCCGTAACTGCGAATCGCCGTTTCAACTATCGTTTCGCACTGGCTGTAGTCCGTTACGTCGGCCAGACAACTGACCACCGAATAGCCCGCCTGGCGCAGTTCACACTGCGTTTGTTCCAGCCGTTCCGGATGCAGCCCGTTGAGCACCACCTGAGCCCCCTGCTGGCAGAGCGCGCGGGCCGTTTCCCGGCCAATCCCCGACTCTGAACCCGTGACGATGGCGACCTTGCCGATCAGATTACCCCGGACGGTGCCGGACACAGGCAGGCTGGCGTCAGTTACTGACGAGGCAGCCGTTGGTACGAAACCAGTGGAAGGCTTCTTCGACGGCGACCCGGACGGGGGTTTGGGGTAAGTCAAGTTCATGAATTGCTTTCGTCACGTTGAAATAATGGCCGTCGCTGGCAACGGCCGTCATGGCCGAGTTAAGCTGAGCTGGCTGGCCGGTTAACTGCTGTTTCCAGTCGCTGGCTCTTCCAATCGCCGAGGCCAGCGGAACCGGAACGGGTAATACAGGGGGCCTGACGTTCATCACGCCGGCCATTAGGGTAAACGCTTCTCTATAACTTAGGTTTTCGTGTCCCAGGATATAGGATTGGCCGATCCGGCCCAGGCTCAGCGCATTGACCGTGGCTGCGGCTACATCATCAACATGAACATAGTTTTTGCCGCCTATCGGAACGCCCATAACCTCACCCCGGTACAGCGCCAGCAGGAGCGCATTCGACGTGAGTTTATAGTCCAGTGGCCCCAGCATGAAAGTCGGGTGGACCAGCACGGCGGGCAGCTGCTCATCCCGCACGGCCTTCAGAACCAGGTCGGTAGCCATCCGCTTGCTGTCCATGTAGTCCAGACCGTAACGTTTGCCCATGTACGGAAACCGCTCATCGCCGGGCTTCTTTTTTGTTCCAAAACCAAATACGTTCGCCGTGCCGACGAAAACAAGTCGCTCGATTTTAGCCTGGACAGAAGCGGCCAGTACGGCCGCCGTTCCGCCAACATTAATATCCATAACCAGTCGTGAGCGGGCCGGGTTTACCTGGGTCATGGCCCCTGCATGAATCACATAGTCGCAACCGTAGATGGCCGCCCTCACGTTGGTCGTGTCGCGCAGATCGCCGGTCCAGATATCGATAGGCAGATCGTTAAGTGCGCGCCGGTCGCTGTCGGGTCGGATAAACGCGCGCACGGCATACCCCCGCCGGAGCAGTTCCCGACATAGATGCCCGCCCAGAAAGCCATTTGCCCCCGTCACCAGCACTGTTTTCATACCTCAGATCGGATAACGGCTGATTACTGCATTGACTACCCCGACTGGTAACGAATTGGCCATAAAACGATTTATTTAAGCATTCGCCTGTAAGTCTGCGCGATGCGAACAGGAGAAACATTCATGAAAAAAAGCCCAAAAGCGGTCAGGTTGGCCAGTTGTACCCGTAGCCAGCTGTTGGCTTTGTATTTTCGGGCCGAAACGATCACATCCTTGGGAATGATACAGAACCGGGCCACTGCCCGTATCCGGGCAATCATGTCAAAATCTTCCATAATGACGTACCGCTCCCGAAAGCCCGCCAGCCGGTTGAAGAGAGTACGGGTAATGAACAGGGTCTGATCGCCCCCGCGGCTCATCAAACCAGAGAAACGGGTTCCGTAGCTGTTTAACCGCAGGAGAGGATGAGACGAAGCAAACCGGAATCGGTAACAGCCCGCATCATTACCCTGAGCGACCGACTGGCGGATGTCCTGCACAAAATCCGGGTGAACCCGCACGTCGGCATGAACGAAATACAGAATTTCGCCCGAAGTCAGCTCTGCTCCATAGTTCATCTGGTTAGCCCGGCCGGTCTGAGGAGACAAAACCACCCGCGCACCCGCCTGCCGGGCCTGCTCGACCGTGTTATCAGTACTGCCGCCGTCGACTACGAGTATATCCGCCAACTGGTTATGACCGCATGTTTGCAGGTCGCGCACGAGCTGGCCAATATTGTCGGCTTCGTTCAGGGCTGGTATGATCACACTTAGCGTCATAGAAGGTCGTTGTGAGACGAACCAGTGGTCTGGTAACTGATCAGAAAGCCTCGCCAATGGTCAGATAAAGGCCGGTTGACTGTTTTCCAAAACCGTAATCGGCCCGAATATTCAGTCCGTCGTTGTTCATGCGAAATCGTAAACCTGCTCCGTAAGCACCTTTCGGTGCATTAAGCCGGAACAATTGATTGTCGTCGCCCATGAAACCGATGCCCCCAAAGGCCACCGCCGTCAAGCGCTTCCAGATCGTGAACCGACCTTCTGCCTGCAGCAGGGTCATGTTTTTATCCCGGTATCGGCCTTCATAATAGCCCCGCAGACGTCGGCCTCCGCCCAGCAGTGAAAGAGCACTAAAGGGCGCCAGACCACCGGTTATACTTACGACATAGTTAACCGCCAGGATTGCCCGGTGGTTAAGTTTAAAATAGGAAGAAAGATCGGCCACGTACCGATTAAATCTAAACTCGCTGCCAACTAGCTGGCCGTGAGCCAGGTAAGATAAATCGGCAAGAAAGCCGCGAGTCGGGTAAAATACGTTGTCGCGTGTATCGTAGAAAAGGCCGGTGCCGCCACCCGCCATTCGGCCGCCCGATCCGCCGGGCACAGTTCCGCTGGCCAGCAGACCACCCGGCTTGACCGACGTAATCCTGTAGTTTTCGTATTCGTAGCGTAAGCCAGCATAGAGATGGGGCCAGATTCGTCGCAGGGCATTCAGCCGGATGCGGGGGTAGTTTACCGCGTAGTTTTCAGCCGGAACCTCACGCAGGCCTACACCATAGAAATTATAGCTGTACTGGTAGTAACCAGCTTCGCCATAGACGTAATACTGGTTGTGGTCATAAAAAAGCTGGAAGGGTACAAACAGCAGAATCTGTTTATTCTGGGTATAAGCGCCCAGAAGCTGAATGTTGGAGGGGCGGGGCCAGTCAGTGCCGGGCAGCTTCAGGCGGGCGGAATCCTGCCGAAGAAGCCGAAAATCACGCCGGAACCGAAATGTGGTCGATAAAACAGCTCCGTAGGCAAAGCGTGTTTCGGGCGTATAGTAAACGATAGGAAACGGGAAAATACTGACCGGTTTCTTAACCGAATCAGCCGGCTGAGCGTACAGGACAACCCACCGGAAAAACGTAAACAGCGTCAGAAACAGGGCGTACTGGACTCGCATGAAATCGTCACAAGATAGAGTGGTATATACGACTAACCGGCTGCGGTCGATTTTGTCCAGCTGAAGGGGTCCTGAAACAAGATAGCCCCGGCCATGCTATTGACCGGGGCTATAGGCGTCTGGAGCGGATTGCTCATCGATTCAGTTGTTATCAATCGGCATCTCGTCAATGACGTACAGCGGCTGGTTGTTGCCACTGATGGAGTTGACCCCCCGGATAATCACCTGCGACGACGACCCCGGTAGACCACTCGTGGTAGCCACTTGCACACCCGCTACGCGCCCCTGCAGGGCGTTCAGGAAGTTATCACGCTGGGTCTGGGCCGGCAACCTCTGTAGCGGCATAGCCCAGTGCCTGCTTCTCGCGCTTGATACCGAGCGCCGTTACAACGACCTCATTGAGTGCGTTGGTTTCCTGCTTCATCGCAACATTAATGATGTCGGCGTTGCCAACCTTAATGTCCTGTGTCGCCGTGCCGATGAAGCTGACCCGAAGCGTCCCTGAATGCGGAAGTTACCGTCGGCGTCGGTGGTGGTGCCTCGCGTCGTACCGCGCACCACCACCGACGCCGGGAATCGGCGCATTATCTTCCGTTGAGGTGACCGTTCCCGTAAGGGTGCGGTCCTGGGTGTATGTTTCTACTATTGCTACCAAACCAAGCAACAGCAGAAGCATGCGACGTGCAAAAGCTGCATAAGCAGAAGAGTTTGTTGTGAAAAATAATCGAAAACTGCTTCAAAATTGCCTTTAAACAGGCAGAGAAGCAACAAATAGCCATGAATGAGGATAGGAATATAATTAGGATAAAAGCAAGAAAAAATTTTCTGTAAAAGTTATATTATATTTTGATTTATTGTGATTATGTAAAATTTTATGGAGGTGAAATAAAAAATGTTCAAAATAGGCTTTGGTTGAATAATTAATGTCCTATATTTGGTGTATCAATTGAGTACAACAAAATAAACTTCTTTAACTGATTGCTTACTGGCCGCACTTGTGAAGCAATCAGTTTTGTCTGAATTCGTCGATCCACCATCTACGGTTCAGAATCTGAGCTTTGAGCAACTGAGCCAGCGGGCATCAGTTTGACTCCCAGCTTAACAATTGAGTTGCCAGGGTCGGCCCGGCCGGCTGTGGCAATTAGAGTATTTCGTTCTACCTGCATTTACTTCTGTGTTCCACCCGCAGACCTAACGGTCGGCGAGGGCAGTTGCGTTGCGCCCGGCTCGTTCGGGTGGTTCGGATCGGGCGGCCAGTATTCGGTACTGCCCGAATGACCGGGAGCACGTAACTGTCGTAATCTGTTGACAATTATGCCAAAACGACTACTTATTTGGGTCTTATGCTGGATTTGCACGGGGGTGGCGGCCCACGCGCAGACTCGCCTGCTGACCGGGACCGTGAGTTCAGCCGAAGAAGGCCCGCTTCCGGGGGTCAATGTCGTGCTGAAAGGAACTACCATCGGCACGACGACCGACGCTAAAGGTAAATACGCGCTTAATATTCCCGGCGACGATGCCGTCGTTACGTTCAGCTCCATCGGTTTTACGACCGAAGAAGCAAAAGTGGGTAACCGGTCGGCGCTGGACTTTACGCTGCGAACCGACATCCGGTCGCTTTCCGAAGTAGTCGTAACGGCCTTCGGGGTTAAAAAAGAAGTGAAATCACTCGGCTACGGTGTGCAGGAAATTAAAGGCCAGCAACTCACCGAAGCGCGGACGACGAACGTTGTCAATGGTTTGTCGGGTAAGGTGGCCGGTCTGCGGGTGAGCAGCAATGGTGGCCCCGGCAGCGGCTCAACGATCCAGATTCGGGGCGCTTCGTCGGTATCAGGCAATAACCAGCCCCTGGTTGTTATTGACGGGGTGCCGATCCAGCAGACCTTCGACAAGCAGTTCGGTTCGGGGCTGGCGGAAATCAACCCCGATAACATTCAGGAGTTGACCGTTCTGAAAGGACCTAACGCAGCTGCGCTCTACGGCTCGCGGGCGGCTAACGGAGTTATTCTTGTTACGACCAAAACGGGAGCGGGCACCAAAGGGATCGGCGTGGAGATCAACTCCAACACAACCTTCGAGCAGCCCTGGATCAAGCCCAACTTTCAGAATACCTACGGTGGAGGTAACGGCTACCGGACCTGGTATAACGACGGCTGGAGCGGCTCCATCACCGACCCGCTCGAAATCAGTCAGTATCGGGCGGCTTATGGGCCCACTGCACCCCTCAACGGCACCGAAGGCACCGACGAGAGCTGGGGCGCACCCATGGATGGCCGGCTCGTGCGGCAGTGGTGGACCGGCAAGGACGTAGCGCCCCTGACGCCCCAGCCCAACAACTGGAACGAGTACTGGCAAACCGGTAAGACCTTCACCAATAACATCGCTTTATCGGGCGGTAACGATAAAGGCAATTTCCGGCTCAGCATCGGACGCCTGGATCAGCAGGGAATCATGTATTACAATGATTTCCATCGCAACAACTTCAAATTCAACTCGGGCTATAATTTCACGCCTAAACTGAACGTCTCGCTCTCCGCCGAGTACATCAAATCCGGCTCGAAGAACCGGGGCTATACCGAAGGCCAGCAGTTCATCTGGTCGCACCGGCACGTTTCGTGGGCGCAGCTCCGCAACTACGAAGACTACCAGAACATCAGTATCAACCGGGCGGTGGCGGGCAAACCGGCGGACACCGATCCGCCGAACTGGCAGCACACCTATTTCACCAATCCGTATTTCACCCAGAAGCGGCTGCCATACGGCAACGACAAAGATCGTCTGGTGGGCAACATTGCCTTGAACTACAAGATTCTGCCGTCGTTGAGCCTGCTCCTGCGCTCGGGTACCGACGTCTGGACCGATACGCGCATCAATATCCTGAACTTCGAACGCGTACGGAATGGTAACACAACCTACGGCTCTTTCTCCGAGGAGGTGCTGCGTCGGCAGGAAACGAACAGCGATTTCATCTTTACGTTCAACAAGAATATTGCCAGCGACTTTTCAATCAATGTGCAGGCCGGTGGCATTAACCGGACCAACTACTACAAGCAGAATAAACTGACCGTTGGCCAGTTGGTGGTGGATGGGGTGTATAACGCCGGAAACGCCAATCCGAGCCAGAACACGGCCCTGAGCGCCATTGAGAAATCGCAGGTTAACAGCCTTTTTGGTTCGGCTGAGTTTGGCTGGCGTAACGCGCTGTTCGTCAATGCAACGGCCCGTAACGACTGGTCGAGTACGCTGCCGAAAGAAGCCCGCTCGTACTTTTACCCGTCGGTTTCGGTCAGTGGCGTGCTGACCGAACTGCTGAACGTGCAAAGCTCGGTGCTGTCGTTTGCGAAGGTCCGGGCGAGTCTGGCACAGGTTGGTAACGATGCGGATCCATACCAGCTCCTGCAAACCTTCCGCGCGAACGGCTCCTGGAACGGCTCCGTGCCGGAGTTTTACGAAAACAAGAAAATTGCCAACTCGACACTCAAGCCGGAAATCACAACCGGTACAGAACTGGGTCTGGATATTCGGTTCCTGAAAGGCCGAGTTGGTCTCGACGTAACCTATTACGATCAGGTGTCCCGCAACCAGATTCTTGGCGTTGAAATCTCCAAAGCCAGTGGTTACGACTCCCGCGTGCTGAACGCCGGTAAGATTTCCAATAAAGGTCTGGAGATTGTGCTGACGGGTTCGCCGGTCCGGTTGCCGAACGGCTTTAACTGGGAAACAACGGTGAACTTCTCGCGGAACCGCAATCGCGTACTCGAACTGGCCGAAGGGCTGACAACCTACGTGCTTTACAGCCGTCAGGGACTCAACTCCGAAGCCCGCGTTGGTCAGCCATACGGAACCTTATACGGCATCGGGTTTGAACACGCGCCCGACGGTCAGGTAATCTACGGTGCCAATGGGTATCCGGTCGTCTCGACCACCCCGCGGGTGCTGGGGAACATCCAGCCCAAATGGACGGGCGGCTGGCAGAACAGCCTCAGCTACAAAGGTATTGTCTTATCGGCGCTCGTTGACGTACGGTCGGGGGGCAACCTGTTCGACGAAGGTACCGGCACGGCCCGCTGGACGGGGCAATATGCTGAAACCGCTATTGGCCGCGAAGAAGGTATTATTGGGAAAGGGGTCGTCAACATCGGCACCGCCGAACAGCCTAACTACGCACCAAACACGACCATCGTTCCGGCCAACGCGCTCTATGGCTACAACAACCCCCGCCGGTACCACGAAGCCGCCATTTTCGATGCCAGCTACGTAAAGCTGCGCGAAGTGACGCTGGGCTACCAGATTCCGGCGGCTCTGCTGAGCCGGATCAAGGTTCGCTCAGCAAAGATTTCGCTGGTGGGACGCAACGTGCTGATGCTGTTCAAAAACACTCCGCACATCGATCCGGAGGCTGACCGTTACGGCAGTAACTCGCAGGGCTTTGCCTACGGTGAGTTGCCAAGCAGCCGCAGCATGGGCGTAAACCTGAATCTGGCGTTCTAAACTGTCATTCAATAGTCATCACGAGCGGGCCTCGCTCTACACGAAATAACTGGTAATGACTATCGAATGACCCCAAAGACAAACCTATGAAACGAATCCTCCTGCTATTGATACCCACGCTGCTAACGGTCGGCTCCTGCACCCGGGAATTCGACACGATGAACGTGGACCCGAATAACCCCACGGCCGTGGGCCCGCAGTACCTGCTGCCGTATGCCATCGAAGCGTCGGTGGATCGCTACTGGGGCAGCAACATTCGCTTCGAGCGGCTCAACCTCGACGGGGCCATGCTGTGGATGCAGTACCTGACCCGGAATATTTACTCCAATGAGGGTGATAACTACGGCGTATCCGTAGCCCTGTACAACAACAACTGGAAGGGGTTTTACAACGATGGCCTGCTGAATTTCCAGCGGATCATTACTCTGTCGCAGCCGGGCGGCAAATTCGCGAATACCAACTACGAAGGAATCGGCATTGTGATGCGGACCTGGGTGTACTCGCTGCTGACGGACGTGTACGGGGCTGTACCCTACGCGGAATCTATCAAAGGCACCGCCGAAGCACCGATCTACACGCCTTCCTATGATTCGATGGATCAGGTTTACGCGGGTATGCTGGCGGATCTGAAAACGGCTAATGAGAAGCTGAGCACCAGCGGTCCGGCGGTAGCGGGCGACATCCTGTATGGGGGCGATATTCTGAAATGGAAAAAGTTTGCCAACTCGCTCCGGCTTCGGCTGGCCAACCGGCAGGCCGCCAAGAAACCCGCCGAATCAAAAGCCATTATGGCCGAGATTCTGGGGGATGCTACTAAGTACCCTATCTTCACGAGCAACGCCGACAATGCCACGCTGAAGCATACGGCAACGCGGCCTAGCAACAATGAATGGAACGAAGTGATGGTGTTCGGTAGCCGTACCGACTGGAATATCAGCAAGACGCTGGCCGATAAACTCAATGAACTGAATGATGCCCGCATCACGGTCTACGCCCAGCCAAACAAAGAAGGTAAATACGTTGGGCACGCCAATGGTCTGCCGGATGCTATCGCGACTACGTATCTCGCCACCAGTTCGGTGCTGGGTTCGTATTTCACGCAGACGACCACGCCCAGTGTGCTGATGACCTATGCCGAACTGAACCTGACGCTGGCCGAAGCCGCCCTCGACGGTGACATCTCTGGCGACGCGCAGGCTTATTTTGAGAAAGGCATGACCGCTTCCTTCGATCAATACATCCTGAAAATTACTGATGCGTACCTGAAAACTATCGGTAAAGCGACCAAAGAAAAGGTGATGGAACAGAAGTGGATCGCTTTGTTCGGTCAGGGAATAGAAGCCTGGACAGAGTATCGCCGGACGGGTTTACCGGTGCTGCCTGCCAAAGACCCCCGTGCCATTTTCGAAAACGATGGTGTTCTGCCAACCCGCATCAAGTACCCAACGTCGGAGTATTCGCTCAACGAAGCCAACGTCCGTAAGGGCGTCAGCATCAACGGGGGCGACGACACAATGAAAACTAAATTATGGTGGGCTGAGAAGTAACGGCCCCATCGTACTGAAAAAGGATAAGAGATTATGAAGCAATATAAAGCACTTCTTGTTTGCAGCCTGCTGGCGATGGCGGGTTGTCAGAAAGTAGATGACCCTTTTGTCGATCGCGTAGTTGCGCCGGTGCTGGTGGTGATTGATAACGCAACCGGCGACGGCGGGGGAATGACGGGTGAGCCGGTCGTATCGCAGAAGGTAGCCGGGCCAGTAACCCTGGCCGTGAAGATTTACGAACTCGACAAGAGCGGAATTCTGGACTATAAAGTGGGTATCGATTCGATTCCCGTCACCTCGCTGGCGATCAAACTCACCAAACGCGATGGAACGGCGCTTGGCGAACTGAAAACCGATGGAGCTGGTAAGGCCAGCATTTCAAAGACCTGGGCCGAACTTGGCGTAGCCGAACCCAAAGCGGGCAGTAGCGTTTCGCTGACCTGGCGAGGTGAATACAAAGGACAGGCATTTGCGCGGCTGTCGCGTGTACAGGCAATCAATTAACTAGAAAACTTTTCTCATCCCTATGTCTATTAATCGTCGCGACTGGCTCCGTACCAGTATGTTGTCTGGCCTGGGTCTGGCCGCTACTACCTCTGCTTTTTGTGAGCCCTGGCTGGACACCGAAGCCAGCGTATCCATGGTGATGCCGCCAAAAGGAGGCATGATGAAAGCGCGCTTGTCGGCTAATGAAAATCCATACGGTCCTTCGCCCAAAGCGCTGAAAGCTATCTCAGAAGCGGCTTCGGACGGATTCCTGTATCCATTCAGCTATGCCGGACAGCTCCGCAAGATGATCGCTGAGCAGGAAGGCGTTGCCGAAGAGCAGATTCTGCTGGCACCGGGCTCGGGCTCCCTGCTGACAGCGGCTGCGATGTATTACACCTATCTGAAGCCGGGGGGCAGCATCATTTCCGCCGATCCTACGTATGAGCAGCTCATGCGGGCGGCCGTTCAGCACGGTGCTAAATGGGAGAAAGTCCCCCTTACCGCTGGTGGCTACGACCATAATCTCGCCGAAATGGAGAAGCGGATTTCGGACGAAACCAATCTGGTTTACGTAAACAACCCGAACAACCCAACCGGCGTAACGATTGATCCGGTTGCTTTGCGGGCCTTTGTGGATCGGGTGTCGGTGAAAAAGCCGGTGTTTGTAGACGAAGCCTATATCCACTATACGAGCGACCCGAAGAAGTTCTCGGTGATTGAAAATATCAGGAAAGGCCAGAATGTGCTGGTGGCCCGGACGTTCTCAAAAATATACGGCATGGCCGGTCTGCGGCTGGGTTATCTGGTGGGGCAACCCGAAACGCTGGCCGCTATCAGCAAGTGGGGGGGCGGTCCCGGTGGCCTGACGATGACGACTCTGCGCGCCGGTCTGGCCTGCTACACCGACGAGGAGTTTATCAAATACTCGCTGGCCAAGGGACTCGAAGCACGCGAGTTTCTGTACGAAACGCTCAAAGCGAACGGCTATACGTATCTGCCATCGGGCACTAACTTTGTGCTGTTCCCAATTCGGATGAAGGGCGATGATTTCGTGAGCCGGATGATGGAGCAGGGCGTCAGCATCCGCCAGTGGAAGTTCGATGGCCAGTACTGGTGCCGCGTCAGTCTCGGTACGATGCCTCAGATGCAGGCGTTCGCCCAGGGGCTGAAAGTAATTTCGTAAGAAAATGCAACGCGGCTGAACCGGTCTACCGGTTCAGCCGCGTTGCATCTATCAATCAGTATCAATATTCGTATTTAATCCCCATTTTCTTCGCCATATCGGCGAACATTTGTGGATCGAACTCATCGGATCCAGGGGCGTTAAGCTGAGGCTCTTCCTCAAGGTCAGGAATGGGCACACCCGGAATGGGCCCTTCGACTACGTAACATTCCTGTCCATCGTCGGGGTGCGGACCATTCCAAATCAAACCCGCCTGTTTATAATCTTCCTGACTGAAGGTATATAATTCGAGGTGGAGTTTCTGTTCCATGAACTTCTTCGCTTCCGGGAACGCGTTGTTGCTCAGGTCAGGAATCGGTAGTAACTTCGTTACCGCTACGCCCGTTAGTTTCTCAAGTGCCTTTGCATAAGCCACTACGTGCAGCCCACCCCGTACCAGTAGATAACCAACCATCGTACGAGCCGTTGGGTCATCGACCATCTCGTAGACCCGCATTTTGTTGGCCCGCGCGCCACATTCCAGGAAAAAGTTGTGTAGCAGGTCCAGTTTCAGATTGCCACTGCTAAAAACGTTCTCACCCGACCAGAAGCGGCCCATCGAATCCATTGGCAAAGCCGACTGCCCGCTAGCAATAAAGTGGCTTGTATTCCGGGCATCGACGCCATTAGCCAGCGGAGTAGTGGTCGGATCCATCCCGCGCTTGCTGGCGCCTGTCAATAACAAGTTCGTGGTATAGGCTACCACTTCAATATGACCGTATTCTTCGCCTGCAATTGAGCAGATCAAATCATAAAATGGGCGCAGTTTTTTTCGACCCCGGAAGTTGAATGACTGATAGGTGTAGTTCATAAGGGTTGACATCTCCCCAAACTTCCCGCCTAGAAGTTCCTGCACAGCAGCCGCGCTATTGGGTGAAGGATTATTTGGTCTGGGCAGCTCAATAGGCAGCCGATCCATTTTTAAGATCATGATGATTGAGTTAGTTTGAAAGGATCTGGTTAACTAACTACCAACTAAGCCTATAGAATTAAGTTTTTTAAAGGGTTTATATTAAAATTAATCGGATTAAACGGGATGTATACAAGGTCAGATGTTGATGATAGAACCGGCGATAGGTCATCCCGCCAAATCATTCCTGAATGGTTACGGGTTTAGTCGGGTCGATCTTTAGCCATAGCAGGGCGCTTACCAGCAGGCAGCCCGCAATTAGAAATAAGGGATAATTGAAGTTATGAGTCTGCTCGACGATTGTGCCGAACAGGATGGTAATGAAAAACCCGCCCAGTTGTCCGGCGAAGTTCATGGAACCTGTTACGGCCCCGGCATTCCGTTGCCCGATATCCACGCAAACAGCGAAGGCTACCGGCAGGGCCAAATCTTTCAGTAAAACGCAGGTTGCCAGCAGATACCCCGCCGTCTGATTGTCGGTCGCCAATCCGGCAAAGAGAAAGAACACGCTCGACAGCCCCAGACCACCCATGCCCACCGCCCGACGGCCCAGTTTCAGACCGTAGCGTTTGCTCAGGGCGTCGCTTAGTAAACCGCCGATTACGCAACCAATGGCGCCCAGAAAGTAAGAAAGCGAGATGAAGTTTTTCGTGTCGTCTTCGGTCATACCCCGGCCCTCCTGAAAGTAGGTTGCCGACCAGTTGGTGAAAAAATACGAACCGTAAAAAAACAGGTGGCACATCAGCATCAGAGCCCACAGGTCGGGGTTACGCAGAATGGCCAGCCACGGAATGCGGTGATCCGACGCGCGTAGCTTACGGCCGGCTTCAATAGTCTGCAACTCACTGGTCGTAACACTAGCTTTTTCGGCGGGTTCATCGCGGAACCAGACGTACCAGCCGATGGCCCACGCGACACCAATTAATCCCAGGACGGCGAACGCCCAGCGCCAGCCGGCCCAGTGGACCAGCGGAATCACCAGCAGGGGCGTCAGCGCACCGCCCAGCCGACCGGCCGCCCAGATGACCGACTGCGCCCGACCGACTTCAACGGCCGGAAACCAGCGCGAAATAACAATCGACGCGTTGGGGTAAGCACCTGCTTCGCCCATACCAAACAAAAATCGCACAACGAGCAGATACAGAAAGCTGGTGGTCGTGCCGGTCAGCATCGTAAACCCCGACCACCACAGCACCACGCGGGTTAATACCCGACGCGGCCCCAGCCGGTCACCCATCGACCCGGTCGGAATCTCGAACAGGGCATACGCCAGCGAAAACGCCCCGAGCACCCAGCCAAACTGCTGATTGTCCAGCCCTAAATCCGATTTAACATATTTGCTGACAACGTTCATGCAGACGCGGTCGAGGTAGGTAATGGTTGAGAGCAGGAACAGGACGGTAAGCACCCGGTAGCGAACGTTCATGGGCTGGTAGGAAATGGGCTGTGGAAACCGTGAAATTAGATACCCACGTTGATATTCAGTGCGCGGAGAGAATAATCCCACAAACAATTTTTCAGTCAGTTGATGGAGCGTTTTGCTGAACCCAATTAGTCAACCAACTTAGATTTCGGGTCGGTTCCGTACATTTGCCCAATGTCAACCGTAACGATTGCCCCGCTCACCGAAAGCCTGCCTGCTTTCCTCGATTCATCCGATTTTTCGGCTATTGCCGTCATTGCCGACAATCATACCTTCAAGTATTGTTACCCTGATCTGAAACCGCTGCTGCCCAAACACACGCTTGTACGCATTAAAGCCGGCGAGGAGCAGAAGCACATTGCTACCTGCGAAATGATCTGGGACGCGCTCACGCGGGCCAACTTTGACCGCCATGCGCTGGTATTGAACCTGGGTGGGGGCGTTATCGGCGACATGGGTGGTTTCTGCGCGGCTACCTACAAGCGGGGCATTTCGTTTGTGCAATTGCCAACCACCCTGCTTTCGCAGGTAGACGCCAGCGTGGGCGGCAAGCTGGGCATTGATTTTCGGGGATTTAAAAATCACATCGGCGTTTTTCAGCAACCCGATGCCGTACTGATTGACCCTTCGTTTCTGAGCACCCTGCCCGAACGCGAACTGCGGTCGGGTTTCGCCGAAGTAATCAAGCACTGCCTGATTGCCGATGCGGCCATGTGGAACGAAATCCGTCGGCGCGATCTCGACGAGCAGGACTGGTCCGCACTTGTGGCGCATTCCGTAGCGGTGAAGCAGCGCGTGGTTGAACAGGATCCGACCGAAAAAGGAGTACGCAAGATTCTGAACTTCGGGCATACGCTGGGCCATGCCGTTGAAACCTACTTTTTAACTCAGCCCCGTAAACGGCTGCTGCATGGCGAGGCCATCGCGGTCGGGATGGTCGCCGAAGCGTTTATTGCTTTTCAGAAAAAGATGATTGACGAAACGTGGCTGACCCAAATCGAAGAATATATTTTCGCCGTATATGGAAAGGTACGATTGGTCGAAGCCGATATCGAGCCGATTTTATCTCTGACGTTGCAGGATAAAAAGAACCGGGGCAATCAGGTGCGGATGGCCTTACTGGACGGGCCGGGCAGCTGCACATTCGACGTGCCTGTTACGGCTGCCGAAATGCGCCGTGGACTGGTATTTTACGGCGGAGTAGCGTGAGCTGACTGTGAAGGCGGTAAGTGCTGATCGGGCGGATTGAGCCGGTTGGAGCGTAAGTAAAAATTTGGTATGATACTATTGTTTGCCAAACATTTACGTTTATATTTGGGTTCGACCCAATACATACCATCACTTTATTTTAACAGCATCTATTATTAAAAACCTTTACAATCCGCAGTATGAAAACGCTTGTTGGAATCCTTTTTACGCTGGCTGTCGTCGTTCTGGCGAGTTGCTCGCCGAGTCGATTGTTTGTGGAGCACGATTACAGCTACGAAGGACACTTCAAAAATTATGAATCCTTCAATTTTCTGGAGTGCGAGTTTGTTGATTCCACCTTGCTTTGTTCCGATATTCAGGATGCAATTCGGCACCAGATGGAAGCCCGCGGCTACCGCGTCAGCAACCGCAATCCGAACCTGCTGATTTCCTATAATATTTTCCGGTCAGATCTGCGTTTCCGGGGCTACCAGCAGCCGGTCATTAAGGACTGGGTTGTCCGTGAAGACGACGACGCGACCTACAAGCGTATCGACTATAACCTCGACGAAGGCACGCTGATGATTTCGCTCATTGATGCTGAATCCTATCAGGTGATCTGGAAAGGGTACGCATCGAAGATGATGCGCAATCCCAATTTCAAGAATAACTACTTCAAAGGCATAGTCCGATCCATCTTCGACCAGTACCCGTTGATGGCAACGGTTCGATGAATGTAGGGCGGACAGATTGTCCGCTTTTTTTTGACTTATCTGGCCGATTTTCCGGTCCCAACGTAACTTAATGGAGCTTTCTCTCACGAGCGGACAGCCTGTTCGCTCTACTTCGTTAACTCCTTAAAAATACCTTCCAGTGAGTTCTCCTGCTGGCGCAGACCCACGAGCGTCAGGTTCTGATCGGCGGCAAGGCGAAAGATGGCCGCCCGTAAGTCGGTAGCGGGGCCGGCTGTAATCCGGTACTGGCCTTTACCTAGCGGCTCAACCCGCTCCACACCCGGCAGCGTTGCCAGCACTTCAGGGGCCGTTAACTCAGTTTCAAACTCGGCCACGACAACCACGCCCTCACCGGCCGATGCAGTTCGTAACTGGCTCAACGGGCCGTCGGCCACAAGTTGACCCCGGTTAATGATGACCACCCGGTCGCAGACGGCTTCGACCTCCTGCATGATATGCGTGGAGAATAGCACTGTCTTGTCACGCCCGGCGTCGCGAATTACCTGCCGGATTTCGGTTAGCTGATTCGGGTCAAGCCCCGTAGTGGGCTCATCCAGAATCAGCACGGGTGGGTTATGGAGCAGAGCCTGGGCCAGACCAACGCGTTGTCGGTAACCTTTTGATAACTGCCCAACGCGTTTGTGCTGCTCGCGCCCCAAACTGACCAGCTCAATTATGTCGGCAATACGTCGGCTAAGGTCCGCCCCGCGCAGGCCATGCAGTGAGCCGGCAAAGCGCAGATACTCTTTCACGTATAGATCCAGATACAACGGGTTGTGTTCGGGCAGGTAACCTACACTCCGGCGTACGTCCATCGGCTGCGTCTGAACGTCAAACCCATTCACCTCAACAGTGCCTTCGGTGGGAGGAAGGTATCCGGTCGCGATTTTCATCGTCGTAGACTTGCCTGCACCGTTGGGACCCAGAAAGCCGACAATTTCACCGGGCTGTACAGTCAAAGAAATCTGATTGACAGCCCGCTGCGGACCGTACTCTTTAGTCAGGTTCTGAACCCGGATAGACATGCGACTGTGGTTTTAGTGTAATAACGCACAAAAAACCGGAAAGTATCTCTATTTTTAGCGGTTTAACGCGAATAGACACCGTTTTTCTCGGATTTATACATGTCCCTTCTTCGAAAAAAGACCGTATCCCAAATCCTGCGTGATGCCAACGAAGGCGAGTCCAGCAAGCTAGTCAAGACGCTGGGTGTTCGCGATCTGACCTCATTTGGTATTGCGGCCATCATCGGAGCTGGTATTTTCAGTACAATCGGACTGGCGAGTTATAACGGCGGACCGGCCGTGTCATTACTGTTTGTTTTTACGGCCATCGCCTGCGTCTTTACAGCCCTCAGTTACGCCCAGTTTGCCAGCACCGTTCCCGTCAGCGGTAGTGCCTATACCTACGCTTACGTAGCGTTCGGAGAGATTTTTGCGTGGGTAATTGGCTGGGCGCTCATCCTGGAATATGCGGTCAGCAATATGGTAGTGGCTATTTCCTGGTCGGAGTATTTTACGTCTATGCTGAGCGGTTTTGGTATTACATTTCCGAAGTATCTGGCTACTGATTACGGGTCGGCAGCCCGCGCTTTCGATTTGATGCAGCAAACCCGTCAGGCCGGTACCGACGTAATGACGCTGCCCGAAAACACGCGTATTTTAGCCGACGCTTACGCCAGCGCCCCCATGCTCGGTGACCTGAAACTGATTGCCAACCTGCCCGCCGGTGCCATTACGGTTCTCATTACGGCGCTGGTGTATATTGGCATCAAAGAATCCCGTACCGCCAGCAATATTCTGGTGGTTTTGAAGCTAGGCGTGATTGGATTAGTTATTGCCGTAGGTGCCTTCTACGTGAAGCCCGCCAACTGGTCACCCTTTGCGCCAAACGGCGTAGCGGGTGTGCTAAGTGGGGTGGCTTCCGTGTTTTTTGCCTTTATTGGTTTTGACTCCATTTCGACGACTGCCGAGGAGTGCAAAAACCCCCAGCGCGACCTGCCCCGCGCCATGCTGTACTGCCTGGCGATCTGTACGGTGCTATACGTTCTGATTACACTCGTGCTGACGGGCATGGTCAACTACAAGGAACTGGGCGTGAGCGATCCGCTGGCCTACGTGTTTCAGAAAGTCAATCTGGATTTTGTAGCCGGAGTTATTTCCGTGAGTGCGGTGGTGGCTATCACGAGTGCTCTGCTGGTCTATCAGCTCGGTCAGCCGCGTATCTGGATGACTATGAGCCGCGACGGACTGCTCTGGAAACGCTTCTCGACCATCCATCCGAAATATAAAACGCCCTCGTTCGCTACCATCATAACGGGCGTTCTGGTGGCGGTGCCCTCGCTGTTTATGGACCTCAAGTTCTTTGTCGATCTGACCAGCGTCGGAACGTTCTTTGCCTTTATTCTGGTCTGCGCCGGCATTTTATATCTGGACGCACGAGGGCTCTCGGCACAGTCGAAATTCAGAGTACCTTACGTAAATGGCAAGTACATTATCGGGCTGGTATTTCTTGTCGCGCTGGCTTACGCACTGACCGGCGGCAACCTGCTGCAAACTCTGGAAAGTAAGCCGCTGCTGGGTGTATTCTGGCTTGTTTGGGCCGTGCTTGCCGTTTTGGGATTCCAGCATAACTTTTCCCTGTTACCCGTTATTGGCGTTCTGACGAACCTTTACCTAATGACGGAACTTGGGGCCAGCAACTGGCAGATCTTCGGTATCTGGCTGGTAATCGGGCTGGTTCTGTATTTCTCTTACGGCTACCGACAGAGTAAACTGGCAAAGCGGGAAAATCCGGTGGGTATTGATTGAGGGCTGGCTAATTGGCGGTATGCGATTCTTTCTTTTCTTTTTTGCATTGGCCTTCTCGGCTCTGGTGAGCTTTGGCCAGACCGTTGCCCAGAAGCGTGCTACCAGGCTGGGTCTGGGCATGAATCTGTCGTATCTGGAAGGCTACTGGAATGGTACGCAGAGCCGACATTTCCGCGATTTTGTTAAACTGAACGAGGTGCCGATTCGCAAACAGCGGCTGGCCGATATAGCGCAGGCTGGTTTCAAAACTGTCCGAATCCCCGTTAGTTTTGGCGCCTGGGCCAGTATTGATGCCCCTTATCGATGGGAGACGCCGGAGTTTCTGGCAGCTCCTGATTCGCTCGTGCAGTGGGCCCTGGCTAACAACCTGAACGTTATTATCGATCTGCACCACATTGAGTTTGACGGGAGCGTGAAAGGAGCCGATGCACCAGAACGACTGGCCTGGCTCTGGCAGCAGATTGCTGAGCGCTACAGAGGCACCGATCCGGAGCGGGTCATCCTCGAACTTCGTAATGAGCCGCACGATATGACGGCAGCCGCCTGGCGGGCGCAGGCTACCCAGCTGATTCAGACGGTACGGAGTATTGCCCCTCAGCATACACTCCTCGTGGGATTTCATGACTGGAACGGACTCGACGCCCTGATTCGCTCCGAGCCCTTCGCTGACCCGAACCTTATTTACACCTTCCACTTTTATGATCCGTTTGTGTTTACGCACCAGGGAGCCAGTTGGGCGGGGTCGGGTCTGCCCGATCTGAAGGGAATTGTTTTTCCGGCTACGGCCACAACCAAAATTAACGTACCGGCATCAGCAAAAGGAACCTGGGTGGAAAGCGCGATTAATAACTATGCCAGCGAAGCGACTTACGAAAATATGTACCGTCGGCTCGAACTGGCCAAAAACTGGTCAGTGGCGAAGAGCGTTCCTATCTTTCTGGGCGAGTTTGGCTCATACAATCTGAACGCTGATGCTGACAGCCGCTGCCGGCATGCCGAAGCGATTTATGTCGCGCTGGGTAAGCTTCAGATTCCCTCGGCCTGGTGGGAGTGGGACGGCGGTTTTGCCATGTTTGAAAAAGGGACAACGCAGCTTATGCCGTGCATGAAAGCCGCGCTGAACACCTACCAAACTGGCCAGCCGACCGTACTACATGTGGAGCCTGACCAAGAGAATGTAATTCAGCTGTATCCCAATCCGGCCCGGGACGCCGTGCGAATCGTATCGACTAGGCCGATACCGACGTCAGTGCGGATCGCCGACCTTTCGGGAAAGGTTCTGATGAGCACCAGCGTTACGGGCCCCGACATAGCTATAGTGAGCCTACCGGCGGGCCAGTATGTCCTGACGCTCTATGATAAAACCAGCAGGGTACTTGGTACGGCGCGTTTAGTGAAACAGTAGAGTTCGCCAGAGTTGCAGGCTGGAGCGCGGAGACTAACCTGCACTGTTCTGTTGACCGGCACTTACGCTGGCTCTGCTTCTGCGTTTATCCACCGTCAGCAGGAAAGCGGGCAGCAGGATCAGGTTGGAGGCCATGCCCATCAGAAGCGTGATGGACACCAGAATACCCAGTGCAACGGTGCCCTGGAAAGTCGAAGCCGTGAAGATGGCGAAGCCCGCAAACAGAATCATTGCCGTGTAGAACATGCTTAGTCCCGTGTACCGGATTGTTTCTGACACGGCCCGGGCAAGTGGCATCTTACTATGCCTCAGTTCATCGCGATATTTGGTGATGAAGTAGATGGTGCCATCGGAGGAGATACCGAATGCAATGCTGAAAATCAGAATTGTGGAGGGCTTGAGGTGAATCCCGCAGAAGCCCATAATCCCCGCCGTGACGATGAGCGGCACTACACTCGGCAGAATCGCGATTAAACTCAGCCGGACGTCGCGCAACAAAATGACCAGAATGACCGAGACCAACAGAATCGCCAGTACTGTACTCTCGGCGAGGTTTTTCAGCAGGTAATCGTTTCCTTTCGTAAAGACCACGCTGTTGCCTGTAACATGCACGTCATACTGCTCATCAGGCGCAACGCGCTTCCCGGTTTCGCGGTCAATATTGAAGATAGAGTCGGCTTTGGGCTGGAGTGTGTTCAGCAGTTCGGTCGTGCGGACCGTACCGACATCGGGCATCTGGAAACTGACGCGGGTATATCGGCGAGTACTGTCCAGGTAAGCTTTAAACTGGCCTTCTGACCCTTTTAGCTGAGGGGCGTAACTGGCCAGCTGACTCAGTTCGAGGGCACCGGGCAGGGCGTAATACTTTGGATCGCCACCCCGGTACGACTGGTAGAAAAACTTGACGGCTTCGACCAGCGACAACGGCCGTGTAAACTCGCCATACTTGCTGAACTCCCGTTCCAGCAGCCGGATTTTGGTCATCGTCTGGGGCGTCAGCACCCGGCCGGCACGTTTGGTATCGATGCTTACCTCAAACGGCATTACGCCTTTAAAGCGGCTTTCAATGAACTTCAGGTCGGTATAGATCGGGTCGTTTTTGGGCAGATCGTCTACTACATAACCAATGGCGTTAATACGTAGGGCACCGATCACCGAAATGGCCGTCACAATGACAATGAAAACATAAATCGCGGTTCGGCGGGTATGAGCAAGGTGATCTACCCACGACAGAAACCGGTTCACCTGCCGCCTATCCATGTGGCCACGCTGCTTCGGCGAAGGGGCCACTAAATAACTGAACATAATCGGGATCAGAACGAGCGAAACCACATAAGTCGTCATTATACCGAGGGCCGACACCAGACCAAACTGCAGCAGCAGCGGGCTGCCGGTAAAGTAAAACACAAAAAAACCGATGCTCGTCGTGATGTTGGCAAAGAAGGTCGTTTCGCCTACTTTTTCGACCGCAATGCGCAGCGCCTTCGACTGGTCGCGGCCCCGATTTAGTTCTTCGTGGTAGCGGTTAAGTAGAAAAATGGCGTTCGGAACACCGATCACAATAATCAGCGGTGGAATCAGTCCCGTTAGCAGGGTAATATCGTAGCCCAGTAAAACGATGTATCCCGTTGCCCAGATAACGCCCACGCCCACCACGGCTAGGGCCGTCAGCACGACCGTCAGCGATCGGAAGAAATAGAACAGAATCAGGGCCGTTACCAGAAACGCCAGGCCCATAAACAGGCCCATTTCACTGCTGACTTTGGCCGTAAACTCGGTTCGGATATACGGCATCCCAGACATATGCACCGACAGCTTATGCCGCGTACCGAACGAATCCGCCACCGCTTCGACCTGCCGGACAAGTGTAATCCGGTTCTTGGTATTAACCACCTTCTGATCGAACGTAACGGCCATCAGGTGTGCTCCACGGCCCGTGGCGGCTGCGGTGCTATCCTGCACTAGACCCCGGTAGAACGGGAGCGACGTAATCTGCTTACGGAGGCTGTCCACGTCGGCCTGCGTTGTCAGCGCCCTGGGGACTAACGGCCGGACGCGGAACGTATGCGCCGAATCGTCGCGAACAACGTTGTAGAGACTGGCGTTGGATACCACATCTTTGATACCCTCAATATTCTTGATTTTGCGGCTCAGCGCATACCAGTCGTTAAAGAAACCAAGCTGGTACATGCTGTCGGTTTCGATGCTCAGCACCATTACGCTACCGTCCTGTCCGAAGCGGCTTTTAAAGGCTTCGTAACGCTGGAATTCGGGGTCGGTAACGGGCAGGATTTTGGCGATTTCGTAGGAGAGCTTAACGCGGCTCGCCTGATAGCCCATGAAGACCGTGCCCAGCAGAATAACCGCCACGAGGGCCACCCGATTCGCAAGAATAAATGAGGAGATGCGATGCCAAATCATCAACGAAGAATAAGCGTAATGAAGGCCCGCAAGTTAGGGAAAAAATGAGTGGGGTGAGGCAGGGCGCTGTATTCCAAACGCTGATCCACCAATTAACGGACAGTCGTTCCAACGTTAATTCGAATGCTTGACTAAGGCGCCACAACACAGATTCTACTGGCGACCAATGGGCCAATTAACATTTATTTATAGGACAATAGTTATAATATTTTGTCTAAATCCGTTAATTGTTAGACAACTCTTTTCCCTTATTAACTGTCTGGTCATTAGTAATCTCCTTCTCTCTAAACCCTTATCTGATCATGGCAAATTTTTCATCCTTTCGCTGGGGCGTAGTATTGCTGCTCTTGCCCGCTATGCCGCTGCTGGCCCAGAACAACTACGTAGCCACCTCGCCTGCTTCTCCCACACCGGGTGTTAATAATGTAATCGTCGGAATCAATGCGGGCAACGGTAGCATGACAGGTGGTTCTAATGTATTTGTAGGCTATGAAGCCGCTAAAAGTAACACGACGGGTTTTCAGAACGTCTTCCTCGGTGAACACGCCGGTACATCAAATACGACGGGAAGTACCAATGCGTTTGTGGGGGCTCAGGCAGGCCTTAACAACACAACAGGGAACAATAATGCTTTTTTGGGGGCCTACTCCGGGCTGAATAACACGACAGGCTCTGGTAATGCCTTTATGGGTGGCCTAGCCGGATCGAGTAATACTGTGGGTATCGGCAATGCATTCTTTGGCTCTCAAGCTGGTCAGAATAATACAACAGGTAGTAATAATATATTTTCTGGTAATCAGGCTGGTTTTTCAAACACAACAGGGCAGAAAAATATATTTATAGGTAGTTTGGCAGGCTACACCAATACGTCGGCTAATCAGAATATATTTTTCGGCGACCGGGCTGGCTATGCTAATACAACAGGCATCAATAATGTATTTACTGGTATTGAAGCGGGCTCTTCCAATACAACAGGATTTAATAACGTCTTTTCTGGCTATTGTGCAGGCTGTAGAAACACAACAGGGCACGATAATGTGTTTACTGGTAATCAAACGGGGGTTTACAATACAACGGGCAGTTATAATGTATTTACTGGCTTAAATGCTGGATTTTCTAATACGACAGGAAATAATAATTCTTTCGTTGGCAATTCTGCAGGTTTTTATAGTACAACGGGTTACAGTAACGCTTACATAGGGGTTTATTCTGGCTTTGTCAACCAGACTGGTCACAACAACGTAGCTATCGGCGACTCGGCTGGTTTCAACAACACCGTTTCCAACAACGTCTTTGTGGGCTCCAAGGCTGGTTTCTCCAGCACTACGCCAGCTTTAACGTCTTCACCGGTGCTTACGCCGGCTACACGAACACCACCGGTAGCTTCAACGTCATCAGTGGTCTGGATGCCGGACGTAACAACACTACGGGTAGTTTTAACGTCTTCACAGGCCATCAGGCGGGCATGGCTAACAACGCCGGTAACCAGAACACGCTGATCGGCTATCAGGCGGGCATGGCCAGCACCGCTTCGGCCAATACCATGCTGGGCTACCGCGCCGGGGCCAGCAACACCACCGGCCAGTTCAACACGTTCATGGGCGTGCAGGCCGGTGTCAGCAACACGACTGGTAGCTCCAACTTTATCATGGGTACCAACGCCGGCTCGGCCAACACAACCGGTTCCGCCAACTTCTTTCTGGGCGATAATGCCGGAGCGGCCAACACGACGGGTGGCTTTAATGTGTACCTGGGCAGCAACGCGGGCAATGGATCGGGGGTTAACGGGTCTAACAATACCGCTATCGGCTTTGAGGCTGGCCGACTCAACAGCGGAGGCAACACCAACACGTTTGTGGGCTTCCGGGCCGATGCTGGCTTCGGCAACCTGACTAACGCGACGGCATTGGGTACCAATGCCCGGGTGGATATCAGCAACGCGCTGGTGCTGGGCAGCGGGGTCAATGTCGGCATTGGCAACTCCTCGCCCTCCGCCCGGCTGCATCTGACCAGTGGAGTAGCTAATAATTCGGGTCTGCGATTGGAGAACCTGACCAGTGCTTCACCAGCGGCTACCAATGCCAGCAAATTTCTGACGGTGGATGGCAGCGGCAATGTTGTTCTGGCTAATTACGTCGCTGGGGCGCGGGTAGGGGCCGACGGTGAGGGGGTCGAAGCGTTATGGCAGCGGAAAGGGGACTACCTGCAGAGCCTCAAGGGCGAGGCTATCATTATTGGTCAGGGCGTGAGCAAAACCCCTTCGGGCTACAGTCTGTACGTGGGACAAGGCATTCTGACTGAGAAGGTGAAGGTGGCCGTCAGGAACACCGCTGAGTGGAGCGACTATGTGTTTGGGCCCACCTACAAGCTGCGCAGTTTAGGCGAAGTGGAAACCTACATTCAGCAGCACCAGCACCTGCCGGGCGTGCCCTCCGCGCAGCAGATGGTGGAGCAGGGCAACGATCTCCACCAAACCGACGCTAAACTGCTCGAAAAGATCGAAGAGTTGACTCTCTATATGATTGAGCAGCGGACGGAATTAAAGGCGCTTCAGGCGCAGAACAAGCAAATGAAAAAACGGTTATCTTTACTTGAAGCTAAACCGAAGCGTTAAACCGCTTCGATTATAAAACACCAATATTATCCCTGGGTTTCCAGCTGACTGCACCTATAGTGCTGGCTCAGCAGAATCCCCAAAATATGGTCATCAACTGCTCGGTGACGGCTTGTATTAGCGAACAGAAAGCTGAGGAAACCATCCGGGCCAGTAACGCCGTCGACCGGGGCGTCACGGCCCTCTACACGGCCGTTCAGCTCGGTGCGACCGGCCGCCGATGTGCCGGGTCTGTGGGTGAGGACCCATCCGAACCCCTTCGTTGAGCAAACAACCGTGGAGTACAACCTGCCGACGACGGGCCGGGTACAGTACACGCTGCTGAACGGCAAAGGTAGGTGGTACGTCAGGTTGACGGAGTGACTGGGGAATCGGGCGGTCGGCATCAGACGCAGTTAGAAAGAGTCGGCTTACCGGTGGGCTCCTACCTATATCGCATTGAGCAGGGCAATGAAAGCCAGACGTTACGTCTGTTAAAGAAAGAGTAGAGACCGTTTAATTTATTAGAAAAGCCACCTCGCCGGTAGCATTTTTTGTGGAGAGATTCAAAATCCGTACGCAGTCCAATAAATCGGTAACCTGCCCGTTTTGTTGGACTGCGTACGGATTTTAGCCAGCTCAGCCCTAAACTATGTCCCTGTTATCTGCTCTTGGGTCAATGCCTATACCATAACTAATATACTACATAGATCACCTGGATGAAATAGTGAGACATAAGCTGAAAGTCAGTAGCTTGGTGGCATCCTCCGTGTTGGAAAAGTTTTTCTTATTCACTATAATTTTCATTGGTATGACCAGATTATACTTGATTCTAACTTGGTTAATATTACTGTCACCATTGGTGATAGCCCAGAACAATTACGTAGCTACAGCCCCGGCTGTGGCCACTCCGGGCAGCGAGAATGTACTCGTCGGGATCAGCGCAGGAAACAACACCATGACGGGTTCCAGCAATGCGTTTGTAGGCTACCAGGCCGGTTTCTCCAATACAACAGGCGTTCGAAATGCATTCATAGGCCATCAATCGGGCTTCTCCAATACGACTGGCTCTGACAATGCGTTTATCGGCGGTCTGGCGGGGCGAGCCAACACAACAGGTAATAGCAATGTATTTGTAGGCTATCAGGCCGGCTTTTCCAATACAACAGGTAGTGGTAATGCGTTTATAGGCTATTCTGCTGGTTTCTACAATACGACAGGGTTTTCTAATGCCTTTATGGGCAATGGGGCGGGTAGTAAAAATACAACGGGGTCAGCCAACGCCTTTATAGGAACGGCTGCGGGTAGTGATAATACAACAGGCTCTGACAATGCCTTTGTGGGTTTTGCAGCCGGTGGTGCCAATACGACGGGTTCGGCTAATGCGTTTTTGGGCTACCGGGCGGGCGAGCAGAATACAACTGGTATCGGCAATGTCTTTATGGGGTATCAGGCCGGTAATAAAAACACAGCGAGTTCTTATAATGCCTTCATCGGTTATGAGACAGGGTTCTCAAACACGACGGGATCGGCCAATGCTTTTCTGGGTAATGCTGCGGGCAACAGAAATACCACCGGTTCGCAGAACACCTTTCTGGGTAACGAGGCTGGGTATGCTAACCAAACCGGTACGCAGAATACGTTCGTCGGTTACAGGGCAGGACTCAACTCCACGGCTCAGGCTAACACGTTCATTGGTCACTCGGTGGGTCAGGCCACTACAACCGGCCAGTTCAACACCTTCATCGGCGTACGAGCTGGTGTAGCCAATACCACCGGCTCATCGAATCTGATGCTGGGCGTCAACGCCGGCGCGGCCAACATCACCGGCTCGGCGAACTTCTTTGTGGGCGACAACGCCGGGGGCCAGAACACTACCGGCGGCTTTAACGTCTATCTCGGCGCTAACGCAGGCAATGGGGCTGGCGTCAATGGTGACAACAACCTAGCCATCGGCTTTGAGGCTGGTCGGGCTAACGTGGCTGGCATCAACAACACCTTCTTAGGCTTCCGGGCTGATGCCGGCGCCAACGGATTGAGCAATGCAACGGCCATTGGCAACAACGCCCGGGTCAATGTCAGCAATGCGGTGGTGCTGGGCAGTGGGGCCAACGTGGGCATCGGCAACTCAGCGCCTACGGCCCGGCTCCATGTAACGACGGGCACCGCTAACCAGTCAGGTGTCCGCCTAGAGAATCTGACCAGCGCTTCACCGGCTAGCCTGACCAACCAAACCAAGTTTCTAACCGTCGACGGCAGTGGCAACCTCATCCTGGCCAGCACTACCAGCGGAGGTCGAGAAGCGGCCACTGAGAGTCTGTGGCAGCGTACTGGCCGGTATCTGGCTAGTAGGGAAAACGATGCGGTGATCATTGGTCAGCATGTCAACATGACGCCCGCCGGCTACCGCTTGTATGTGGCCGATGGCATTTTGACCGAAAAGATAAAGGTGGCCGTGAAGAACACCTCTGAATGGGCAGATAAGGTCTTTACTCCGACTTATCTGTTACGTTCCCTGAATGAAGTCGAGACGTACATTCGGCAACACCAGCACCTGCCGGGCGTGCCCTCCGCTCAGCAGATGGTGGAGCAGGGCAACGACCTCCACCAGACTGATGCTAAACTGCTCGAAAAGATCGAAGAGTTAACCCTCTACATGATTGAGTTAAAGCGTGAAAATCAACAGCAGGCCGCACGTATCCGGCGATTGGAACAGAAGTCTAAGCACCCAATGCGAAACAGACGATAAACAGTTTACCGTTTGCTCAAGGAATTAGAGCATCTGGGAAAGATAACTCTATCTTTTCCAGACAAATATCCGTTCACCTATCGTCTTATTCCTATGCGCCTTGTCTTCTACTTTTGTATCGCTTTACTGCCCCTGAACCTGCTGGCCCAGGGCAACTACGTAGCTAACACCAGCAACTCCGGCACTCCGGGCACGTTCAACACGCTGGTAGGCCCCGGTGCAGGGGGCAATGGTTCCATTACCGGCAATCGCGGAACCGTAGTCGGCTACAATGCTGGTTATTTCCTGACTTCTGGCGTAGGCAACTCATTCTTCGGCGTCGATGCAGGTAAATTTACCACGACCGGTACAGACAATGTATTTGCAGGCTTTGAAGCTGGTTTGAACAACACTGCAGGATCTCAGAATGTATTTTTGGGCCGGGCAGCCGGGGGTAATAATGTGGCTAATGGAAATGTCTTCATTGGACACCAGGCGGGCGTAAATAACACGAGCGCGGCCGGAAACGTTTTCATGGGCTTTCAATCTGGATTCAACAATACTACCGGAGCCAATAATGTGTTTACCGGTTACGGGTCCGGCGTAAACAATACGTCGGGAACTGGGAATGTATTTTCTGGATTTCAGGCCGGGATCAATACAACGAGTGGAAATAACAACGTGTTTTCGGGTTATCAGACGGGCTACTACAACACAACCGGCAGTTTTAACACCTTTTTGGGTCTGTATGCCGGAGCCTTTAACACAACTGGCAGTAGCAATACGTTTGTTGGAAGGGAGGCTGGCTATAATAGCTCAACGGCCACGAATAATACATTTATAGGGCAAAATGCAGGTCGGAACAATACGTCAGGCTATAGCAACGCTGTTTTGGGCGGACGGGCCGCTTATAACAACCAGTCGGGCCGTAACAACGTAGCCGTAGGCGATTCGGCGGGCTACAGTAATAATGCCTCAAATAATGTTTTTCTGGGTTCCAAAGCAGGTTTTTCTAATATTGGCAGTACTCAGAATACGTTTGTAGGCTATCAGGCTGGTTACAGCACGACAGTGGGGGCCAACACCTTTCTGGGCTATCTGAGTGGCCGGGCTAACACCACCGGGCAGTTCAACACGTTCCTGGGCGTGCAGGCGGGTCTGAACAACACCACCGGCGGCTCCAACGTGATGATCGGCGTTAATGCCGGCAGCAGCAATACCAGCGGTACGGCCAACTTCTTTGTGGGTGACAACGCCGGGGCTGCCAATACCTCCGGGGGGTATAACGTGTATCTGGGCACCAATGCGGGCAACGGCTCAGGCGTCAACGGCTCCAACAACACGGCCATTGGTTTTGAGGCTGGTCGGGGCAATAACGGCGGTAATACCAATACGTTCATCGGCTTTCGGGCCGATGCCACGGCGGCTGGTCTGACCAATGCCAGTGCGTTGGGCACCAACGCCAGGGTCAGCCAAAGCAACAGTCTGGTGCTGGGCGACAACGCTAATGTAGGCATTGGCACGGATGCTCCGCTTAACAAACTGCACATTGTAGGTGGTATTCCTAACTCAGCAGGGATTCGCCTGCCCATTACGTCGGCCAGTGCGCCGGTTGCCAACGCCAGTAAGTTTCTGACGGTCAATGTGAACGGAGATGTAATCTTAGCCAACTACGTCGCCGGGGCGCGGGTAGGGGCCGACGGTGAGGGGGTCGAAGCGTTATGGCAGCGAAAAGGGGACTACCTGCAGAGCCTCAAGGGCGAGGCTATCATTATCGGCCAGGGCGTGAGCAAAACCCCTTCGGGCTACAGTCTGTACGTGGGACAAGGCATTCTGACTGAGAAGGTGAAGGTGGCCGTCAGGAACACCGCTGAGTGGAGCGACTACGTGTTTGGGCCCACCTACAAGCTGCGCAGTTTAGGCGAAGTGGAAACCTACATTCAGCAGCACCAGCACCTGCCGGGCGTGCCCTCCGCGCAGCAGATGGTGGAGCAGGGCAACGATCTCCACCAAACCGACGCTAAACTGCTCGAAAAGATCGAAGAGTTAACCCTCTATATGATTGAAGCGCGTCGGCGTAACGAGCAGCAACAGAAGGAAATAGATCAGCTTAAAAAAGAGAATCGGCTGATCCGGCAGCATCTGAAAAAGAAGTAATAGCTACCGGTTAGTCGAAATCAGACGAATGATTGTCTATAGGATTGAGGTTAAGTAATCAATCCAGATATTTAAGCACGGCTTAGTTGAGCCGTGCTTTTATCGTTTCAAACCACTGCCCTGGCAAAACAATCCGGTTATGAAAAATCAATACGTACTCCTGTTGCTGCTGGTTGGACAGACTGCACTGGCGCAGACGGGACCAGCCATCAATGTACCGCTCTCTACCTATAACCTGCGCGCGAACAGTGAGCAGCGCTACCGTTTCCAGCTCCCGATTTCTTCTACGTTGACTAAAACCGTCGGCATTGGATCTTACAAGGCGTTTGATGATCCGGCGGCTCCCTACAATACGTACCTGGGGTATTCGGCGGGCAGCGGGAGTTCTACGTATGGTAATCGGAATACGGTGTACATTGGCTCATACGCCGGAGCCTTTGGGCATCGGGGAGGATCGAATAACGTGGCGGTGGGCGCTTTTGCGTATTACTCCCAATACGCCGGGGTTTATAACGTAATGGTAGGTGATAGTGCCGGATACAATACGGGTGGTGGATCGGCGAATACATTTGTTGGCGCCGGGGCTGGCATACAGAATACGTCGGGGTTTAATACGTTCGTTGGGTACCGGGCGGGGCGGCTCAACACGGGCGGGCAGGACAACACCTTTGTGGGGGCCAGCGCCGGTACTCAGAATACTATAGGGGTAAACAACACCTTCATTGGTTCGGGGGCGGGGGCGTCCAACACCACCGGGCTAAATAACGTCATGCTGGGCTACGGCGCTGGCAGTAATAATACGGCTGGCGTAAACAGCGTTTTCCTGGGCTTGCAGGCCGGAGCTGGTAACACCACCGGCAAGCAGAATCAGTACATGGGCGTTCAGGCAGGGTTTGGCAATGGTACGGGGTCCAGCAATATCGCTATTGGTATGCGGGCGGGCTACAATAATAAAAGCGCGTCTTACAACATCATGATTGGCGACAGTGCCGGACTGAATAATCTGGCCTGGAATAATATCATGATCGGCAGCAAAGCCGGATTAGCCAATTTTAATGGAACTGAAAACACCCTGATTGGCATTCGGGCCGGAACGAATACGACCGCCGGATCAAACACCATGCTGGGGTTTCAGGCGGGGCTAAGCAACACCACGGGTCAGTTCAACACCTTTCTGGGCGTACAGGCGGGGCAGAATAATACAAACGGTAATTCCAACGTCATGATCGGTACGAACGCGGGTTACGCCAACACCAGCGGTACGGCCAATTTCTTTGTGGGTGACAACGCCGGGGCCGGTAACACGACCGGCGGCTATAACGTCTACTTAGGCACCAACGCCGGTAACGGCACGGGCGTTAATGGCTCCAACAACCTGGCTATTGGTTTCGAAGCTGGCCGGGGCAACAGTGGCGGCACTACTAATACTTTCCTGGGCTTCCGGGCCGATGCGGGCGCGTCGGGACTGCAAAATGCGGCTGCCATTGGCGCTAACGCCCGCGTAACGGTGAACAACGCGCTGGTGCTGGGCAACAACGCTAACGTAGGTATCGGTACCACGGCGCCCTCGGTCCGGCTCCATGTCACCAGTGGGGTAGCCAATAGCTCGGGGTTGCGGCTGGAGAACCTGACCAGTAGCTCGCCCGCAGCGGGTAGCGCCAGCAAGTTTCTGACGGTGGATGGAACGGGCACGGTGATCCTGGCCAACTACGGCAGTGGTGGTCGCGTAGCGGCCGACGCCCTCTGGGAACGTAATGGTCAGATTCTGCATAGCCGAAATGCCGACCGGGTCGTAATTGGACAGGACATCGCCCGAATGCCCGCCGATTACAATCTGTTTGTGAGTAAGGGGATTCTGACTGAAAAGGTGAAGGTAGCGGTGAAAAACACTGCCGAGTGGAGCGATTACGTGTTCGCCCCAACCTATCAACTCAAGCCGCTGGCTGAGGTCGAGGAGTTCATCAAGACCAACCAGCACCTGCCGGGTGTCCCCTCGGCCGAGGGCATGGTCGAGCAGGGTAACGATCTCCACCAGACCGATGCGATGCTACTCAGAAAGATTGAAGAGCTGACACTTTACGTCATTGCGCTCGAAAAACGCTCTCAGTTGCAGGATCAGAAGAATCGCCGGTTAACCCGGCAGGTTGCTGAACTGCGTCGTCAGCGTCGGTAATTAATCCGGATTGTGTCTCCCCGCTCAATAATTTTTTCTGAGCGGGGACTCCGCAAAGGCATTATCCCTTAAGGAGTTAACAACGTAATGACATCCGTAATTAAACGAATCGGGTATTGGTGTTCCAGACATCCTATTCCGGAAACAAAAAACAGGTTTTAAGTCGGTAATTTTGCGGCATCAACAACTCATATGGAGGAATCATGTCCAAATTCTACCAACGGTTTTACAACCGACTCTTCGTTATGCTGTGTTGCGGGCTCAGTCTGGCGATGCCTGTTCTGGCGCAGGTATCGGTCACGCCTTCCAGCACAACCCTTACCGAAACGTTCAATACGCTGGTAACCAGCGGAACTGCTACCTATGAGCAGAATACGACGATTCCCGGCGTCTATGCCGAGCGAACCGGAACAGGAACCACTATTACCGCTAGTAATGGAGGTTCGAATGCGGGCGCTCTTTATAGCTTCGGAACAGGTACGGAAACCGACCGGGCGCTGGGTTCGGTTGGCTCGGGCGGAGCGGCAGCCGGTAGCTTTGCTTATGGTATTCGGCTGCAGAATAATACGGGTTTCACAATCACGTCGCTGCAGGTAACTTACGCAGGCGAGCAGTGGCGCAACAGCGGGGCTGCGGCTCAAACCGTCACTTTCTCGTATCTGGTTTCGGCTTCGCCCATCACGAGCCTGAGCGTAGCCGCGGGCGCTGTACCAACGGGCTACACGGCCGTGCCATCGCTGGACTTTACCAGTCCGATTTCGGGTACAACCGTTGCCTCAGGCGCGCTTAACGGAAACGCTGCTGATAACCGCACCGTTAAGACGTATACCATTACGGGCCTGTCTGTGGCGAACGGGCAGGAAGTTATGCTCCGCTGGTACGATGCCGACCAGACCGGGAGTGACCATGGCCTGTCTATCGACGACGTATCGATTGTTCCGACTACAGACGCACCATCGACAAATCCGACCTTAACGGCCACCCCGGTAACCATCTCCAACCTGATGACCAATGTGGGGACTACCTCGGCGCCAGGCTCGTACACGCTGACGGGACGAAACCTGACGCAGCCCGTCAACATCTCGGCCACGGCGGGCGTTGAAATCAGCAATGATGGTAGTATCTACACACCGACTCTCTCCATTACGCCCGCCAGCGGTAACGTTGATGCCGTTATTCGGGTCCGTCTGACGGGTGCCACCGCCGGGCCGGTGAGCGCGACCGTTTCAAATGCAACCAGTACGACAGCGGGACCGCTGTCGGTGAACGTAACGGTAAGCGGGGCCGTAAATGATCCGGCAGCTCCTTTTGCAACTATCGCGGTGGCCCGGGCGCAACCCAACGGAACTTCTACGGCATCGCTGCCGGGTGGTAAGGTCGCCGGACGCGTTACGGTCAGCAGCCAGTTTGGCGGTAAGCAGTTTTACATTCAGGACGCAACGGCGGGCATTTCGGTTTTCAACAGCACCACAGCCGTAGGTAGCCAGGTACAGCTGGGCGATTCCATTCAGGTGGCCGGTGTCATCAATACGTATCAGGGCGCCCGGGAACTGGATATAACCAGTTATACCGTCGTGGCGGGAACGCCCAGAATTCCCGAGCCGAAAGTGGTGACGCTCGATCAGCTGCCCGCCAATGAAGGTTTGCTCGTAAAAGTGCTGGGCGTAACCATCAGTGGCACGGCTCCCACCTTCAGCAGTACGTCGTACACGCTGACGGCGGGTTCATCAACCGGTACGCTGTACATCAAAGGTGCTTCGGAACTGAACGGGGCGACCAAGCCTTCGGGCCCGGTAGATATCGTCGGTATCAGCGATCATTTTACGAGTGGGGCAACGAACATCACAGAGTTGTTTCCCCGGATTCTGTCCGACGTGCCGGGAGCTACGCTGGCGGATCAGATTTGTGGCGGTACGGGTGGCTCGGAACTGACCCGCGATCAGACCTTCGATATCAGCACCTGGAACGTAGAATTCTTTGGAGCTGATGCGGGTTCAATTACCTGTCCCACCGCACCAACTACCCGGCCGTATGCCGACCAGGGACCGGTTGATGAAGACAAGCAGGCCCGGAACGTAAAGGCTGTATTCGAGAAGCTGAACGCCGACATCATTGTTGACGAAGAAGTAAGTGATGAGGCTCGCTACGCCCAGGTTGTTAGTTCGCTGCCGGGCAGTTATAGCTACGTGTGCTCGAACCGATTTTCATATTACTTCCAGAACGAATGCGATCAGACCGTAAACAGTGACGGAACTGTCTTTGGTCCAACCCGATACGCGCAGAAGGTTTGCGTCCTGTATAACACCGCAACCGTAACGCCGGTGCTGGCGGAGAGCAAGCCTCTACTGATGGATAAGTACTCATATCCGTCCTCAAACGGCTGGGCGTCGGGCCGGTTACCGTACCTGTTCGTAGCGAACGTAACTATCAACGGCGTTACGCGCAAGATTCACGTCGTGGGTATCCACGCCAAATCGGGCAGCGCTACGGCCGATTATAACCGCCGGAAACAGGACATTCTGGATCTGAAAGCTGAACTGGATCAGAACTATCCCAATGCAAACATTATCCTGCTTGGTGACTACAACGACCAGATTCTGACGTCGATTACGTCGGGGCAGCCATCAACCTATGCCGCTTTCGATCAGGATGCGGCCAACTACCAGGTCATCACCAAACCCCTTGAAGCCACAGGCTGCGTAACGTTTAACTCATCGGCGAGTTTCATTGATCATATCACCATCTCGAATGAGCTGGCTCCTGCCTATGTCGGCAACTCGACCAATGTTCTGTTACCGGCTACCGGCATCGAGGGACCGTATGGGGCAACGACTTCAGACCACAATCCGGTATCGGCACGCTTTAACTTAGCGGCTCTGCCGGGTGATTCGAGTCCGTTGGCCGTTACGCTTACTGCCAATCCTACGCAGGTTACGTCGGCGGGTTCGACTACGCTGTCGGCAACGGTATCGGGTGGTACGGCTCCGTATAGCTATACGTTCAGCGGACCGGGTACGATCACGCCCAATGGCAACACCGCTACGGTAACGAACCTGACCGCTACCGGCGCTCAGTCGTTCACGGTAAAGGTATCGGATGCAGCCAGCCAGACGGCTACGGCCATTACGTCGGTGACGGTAACGGGTGGTTCGGCAGGCACTGGCGAAAACCTGTTCGTTGGGACCGGCGCCGGGGCTTCGAACACCAGCGGGGGTAGCAACGTGGCTCTGGGGCCAAAAGCCCTGTTCTCGAACCAGACCGGCACCAATAACGTAGCCGTGGGCGATTCGGCCGGTTATAAGAACCTGGCTTCCTGGAATACCTTTATCGGCTCAAAAGCTGGTTATTCAAACACAACAGGCGTGCAGGCGACCTTTGTGGGCGACTCGGCGGGCTATTTCAGCAACGGGCGTGCGAATACGTTCATCGGTTACCGCGCGGGTCTGCGTACAACCACGGGAAGCTTCAATACCTTCATGGGCGTGCAGGCGGGTCTGAACAACACCACGGGTTCATCGAACTTTATCATGGGCACCAATGCCGGGGTGAGCAACACCACGGGTACAGCCAACTTCTTCCTGGGCGACAACGCCGGTGGGCAGAATGTTTCGGGTGGCTTCAACGTCTATCTGGGCACCAACGCCGGTAACGGAGTGGGTGTCAACGGCGATAACAACGTCGCCATTGGCTTTGAGAGTGGAAAAACGAACACCGGCGGTATCACCAATACGTTCGTGGGCTTCCGGGCCGATGCGGGCGCGTCGGGACTGCAAAATGCGGCTGCCATTGGTGCCAACGCCAGGGTAACGACTTCCAACGCCCTGGTGCTGGGCAGTAATGTCAACGTGGGTATCGGTACCACGGCCCCCACGGCTAAACTGGAAGTGGTGAGCAGCACCACCAACAGCTCGGGCCTGAAACTGACCCAGCTGACAAGTGCATCGCCCGCCAGCCTGAACGTCAGCAAGTTCCTGACCGTTGACGCGACGGGTAATGTGATTCTGGCCAACTTTGCCAGCGGCAGCCGCGAAGCCGCCATTGACGGACTCTGGAAACTGAACGGTCAATATTTGCAGAATACCGGAACCGGCGTTGTTATTGGCGATAAGATCAGCAAAACGCCGGTCGGTTATCGGCTGTTTGTACAGGATGGTATCCTGACCGAAAAGGTGAAAGTGGCAATCCGCAACACCAGCGAATGGGCCGACTACGTCTTTGCCAACGGCTACCGCCTGAAGCCACTGGCCGAAGTAGAAGCGTTCGTAAAAACCCACCGTCACCTACCGGGCGTACCCTCGGCGGCTGAAGTGGTGAAAGACGGCGTGGACGTGGGTAAGATGGATGCCAAACTGCTCGAAAAAGTAGAGGAAACCATGCTGTACCTGATGCAGATGAACAAACGTCTGGAGCAACTGGAAAAAGAAAACCAGCAGCTTAAGAAGGAGAACCAGCAGATCAGACAGCAACTGAAAAACCGTCATTAGTTGCTTACGTAATGAAGCTTACAACACAACCGCCTGGCTTCGGCCGGGCGGTTGTTTGCTTTCATTCGCCTATTGTCCTGCCGCCGATTATACGTTCAGGCAACTGAATTCAGCAAACGCATGGAAGCCCCTCGCTACGCCGGCCGGGCCGTTCAGCTACCAGTCAGTAAATGTCGGTCGACCGGCGTAGCGAGTGCAGAATGGGTTCGGTACTTTTGACCACTATCACCTCAGATTCATGTGTATGCAACTACGCTCTACCTATTCATTTCTAGCCCTTGTGGGTCTGTTCAGTTCACTAGTCACCTTGAAAGTACAGGCTCAGGACAACATCGTTGTCACTTCACCCAATTCACCTACGCCCGGTAATAACAACGTTATTGCTGGTATTGACGCCGGCAATTCGTCCATGACGGCGGGGTACACCGTTCTGCTGGGTCGGTCGGCGGGCAAAAACATGACGGTCGGCAGCTACAGCACGTTTGTGGGCGGCCAGGCAGGCCTGAGCAACACCACGGGAACCTATAATACCTTTATTGGCTATTACGCGGGCGTGCTGAACTCATCGGCTATCAACAATACGTTTGTGGGCGCGCAGGCCGGGCGTAACAATACGCTGGGCCGGGAGAATCTGTTTGAAGGCGCACAGGCCGGTTTTAACAACAAAACAGGTTTCAACAACACCTTTGGTGGTTTTCAGGCGGGGTATAACAGCACCACTGGTTATGCCAACGTAGCGTATGGAGTTCGGGCGGGCTACAATCTGCAGACGGCCCGTTATAACGTAATGCTTGGCGACTCAGCGGGGGCTAATACGAGCGTCAACGGAAACGTAATGATCGGCAGTAAGGCGGGGTATTTGAACCAGACCGGCGTCCAGAATACGTTCCTGGGCTTTAACACCGGCTATAACAACGTCGGTACGGCCAATACGTTCATCGGCTATCGGTCGGGCTATGGAAATACCACGGGTCAGTTCAATACCTTTATCGGTGTTCAGACCGGGGCCAGCAATACCACCGGCTCCAGTAATTACATGATGGGTACTAATGCCGGGTTGAACAATACCACCGGATCGGGCAATTACTTTCTGGGTGATAACGCCGGTGGGCAGAATGTTTCGGGTGGCTTCAACGTCTATCTGGGCGCCAACGCGGGGAATGGCGCGGGCGTTAATGGTGATAACAACGTAGCCATTGGCTTCGAAAGCGGCCGGACCAACAGTGGCGGGCTGACGAATACCTTCATCGGCTTCCGGGCCGATGCCGCAGCTTCGGGCCTGCAAAATGCCAGTGCGTTTGGGGCCAATGCGAAAGTAACCGTTTCCAACGCGGTTGTTCTGGGCGCAACCGACGCCAGTGTGGGTATTGGCACGACAGCGCCAACGGCCAGACTGGAAGTAGCCAGCGGCACGAACGGTTTGTCTGGTCTCAAGTTCACTAACCTGACCTCCGCCAACACCTCTGCTATTAACAGTAGCAAGTTCCTGACCGTCGATGCAACCGGCAATGTAATTCTGGCCAATTACGTTAGTGGCGCTCGCGCTGGTGCTGAAGCTACCGCATCCAGCGCCGAAGGCTTATGGGTCCGTACGGGGCGGACCCTGCAAAGTCGGGAAGGCGATGCAGTGATAATCGGCACGGGTGTTGGCCGTACTCCGGCCGAGTACAATCTGTTTGTAAGCAAAGGAATTTTGACCGAGAAGGTGAAAGTGGCGGTCAGGAATAGCCGTGACTGGAGCGATTACGTATTTGCCCCAGATTATCAGCTCAAGCCGCTTGCAGAAGTGGAGCGGTACGTTAAAGCCAACCAGCATCTGCCAGGCGTACCTTCGGCGGAGCAGGTGGTTCAGGAGGGAGTTGATATGGCCCGCATGGACGCCAAACTTCTGGAAAAAATTGAAGAGTTAACCCTGTATGTAGTGCAGATCAACAAAAAGGTCGAACAGCTGGCAAGCGAAAACCGCGCCCTGAAACGGCGGCTTTCCGGAAAGAAAATCGGGCGATAACTGGAAGAAAACCGGGTTAAAAATTTTTAATGGATTAAACGCGGTCGCTTTACGTAATTTTGAATCAGGCCCGTGGAGTCAATCCGGCACACTCCACGGGCTTATTGGTTCATTTTCTTTCCTAACTGATAGTATGACCAATAAAAGTTTTGTAAAAAAAGCGCGCTGAAAAAAATGACCGTTGTTAATGATTTGCGAAAAATGTTAACTTTGGTCCGGAACCTAATCCATCGATTGCCAAGCTCATAAGATGGGTTAGGAAAAACTGTTTAATTCAGGACGCATCCATCCCGTTGTTGTCAGGCTTTATGAAAAAAAATTTACTGCCCTCCGTTTTGCTGGCTGGTCTGCTAACCCCCGCCTTGTACGCCCAGTCGATCGCTCCTCCGGCCAATACCCCATTGACCATAGAGGGTGATCTGAACCTGCCCGCCGGTAAATCTATTCAGGCAAATGGAAGTAGCTTTCTGACCCTTCCGCAGGCAGGGGGCACTAACGTTCTGATGGGGTATTCAGCGGGCGCGGCTGCACAGACCGCTGCGCAGAACACGCTCGTTGGTCATCGGGCCGGCGTATCGGCTACGGCCTCGGCGAATACCATGATCGGATTTCAGGCCGGGGCGTCTACGACGAGTGGCGGTTTCAACACGTTCATCGGCGTACAGGCCGGGCTGAATAACACCACTGGTTCCTCAAACCTGATGCTGGGGACCAACGCGGGCTCGAGCAATACGACCGGCACGGCCAACTTTTTTGTGGGCGACAATGCCGGGGGGCAAAATACGTCAGGCGGCTATAATGTCTACCTGGGTACGAACTCTGGCAACGGAACAGGCGTTAACGGCTCCAATAACGTGGCCATTGGTTTTGAAGCTGGCCGGGGCAATAGTGCCGGTAGTACCAACACGTATCTGGGTTTCCGGGCCGACGCCGGGGCATCGGGCCTGACCAATGCGAGTGCGTTTGGAGCCAACGCGCGCGTAACGGCCAGCAACAGCCTGGTGCTGGGCGATAACGCCAACGTGGGTATCGGTACCACGGCTCCCGCCAATAAACTGCAAATTGTGGGTGGATTAGCCAATACGGCGGGGCTGCGTCTGCCGCTGACCTCGGCGAGTACACCCAGCAGTAATGCCACTAAATTCTTAACGGTAAACGCAAATGGCGATGTGATTCTGGCTAACTTCGCCAACGGTGCCCGTCAGGTGGCCGATGCCGAAACGATTGATCTGCTCTGGACACGTAATGGGCAGTATTTGCAAAGCAAGGGTGGTGAAGCAATCATCATTGGCAGCGGCATTCGGAAAACTCCGGCTGACTATAAACTCTTTGTAGAAGGAGGAATTCTGACCGAAAAAGTAAAGGTTGCCATTAAAAACGCCAACGACTGGTCGGATAAGGTGTTCGCTCCGACCTACAACCTGCGGCCACTCAGCGAAGTAGGCAAGTTCATTAAAGAGCACCACCACCTGCCGGGGGTTCCTTCGGCCGACGAAGTCGTTAAGGAAGGTGTGGACGTGGGCAGGATGGACGCCAAGCTGCTCGAAAAAATTGAAGAGCTAACGCTTTACATGCTCCAGATGAAGGAGCAGCATACCCAGGAAATCAAGCAACTCAAGCGGGAACTGGCGGCTGTGAAGAAAAAGGCTAAAATCAGCCGACGTTAAAATCCATTCGGAGATAGTTTCAGTGGTCATATTTACTACTGAATATACATATGTAACAATTTGTTCATATCCGTTACGCTATATTGGGTTACCGTTAAAGCAGACTGGACAACCAGTCTGCTTTTTTTTAGGGATATTTGAACTACCAAGCTAGCTGACCCAAACCGTTTACCCTCAGAGAGCCGGGTGCTTCTGGCTGTCTGCCTTTTCTTACGCTATGAAAAAATGGTATCTCTGCCTGTTGCTAATGCCCCTGGCCGCAGCAGCACAAACAAACTACGTGGTTCGTACGGCAAACGCCACTACGCCCGGAACGTTCAATACGTTAATAGGGCCTCTGGCCGGTAATCCGGCCATGAATGCCAATCGGAATACGTTTGTAGGCTATCAGGCTGGTAATCAGAACTTAACGGGAAATGATAACGCATTCCTGGGTTATCAGGCGGGCCTGAACAACACGGAAGGGATCAATAATGTCTTTCTGGGTGCTAGTTCGGGCGTAACCAATCAGTACAGCAGTAACAACACCTTTGTTGGCGCGCAGGCCGGTCGGCAGAATACCGACGGTGAATTCAATGTCTTTCTGGGAGCCTCGGCAGGCGTATCGAACGCAACGGGCGGATCGAATACGATGCTGGGTGCTTTTGCCGGGCAGTTCAATACAGATGGGGGCGGCTCGGTACTGGTTGGCTACGCGGCCGGACTGATCAATAACGCCAGCGCCAGTACGTTTCTGGGAACCTATGCTGGCTACAACAACACCAGTGGCTCCGGCAATGCGTTTGTGGGGTATCAGGCCGGTTACGAAAACACGACGGGCAGCAACAACACCTTTATGGGAAACGATGTCGGTGTCAGCGGCAACACGGGCAGTCATAATACATTCATTGGCAACTCGGCGGGTCACGATAATGTAAGCGGAGCGCAGAATACATTCATTGGGAGTCGGGCAGGCTTCAAGTCACGCAGTGGCGCCAACACCCTGATTGGCTATAACGCCGGCCTGAACAATACGGATGGTGGTTTCAACACGTTCATCGGCGTGCAGGCAGGGCTAAGCAACACCACCGGCTCCTCAAACCTGATGATTGGGGTAAACGCTGGTTCGGCCAACCAGAGCGGTTCGGCCAACTTCTTTGTGGGCGATAATGCCGGGGGGCAGAACACCACGGGCGGCTTCAATGTATATCTGGGCACCAATGCGGGCAATGGCGTGGGGGTTAATGGCAGTAATAATGTAGCGATTGGATTTGAAAGCGGCCGAACCAACAGCGGTGGTAATACCAACACATATCTGGGTTTCCGGGCTGATGCAGGAGCGGCTGGTCTGACGAATGCGACGGCTATTGGCGCCAACGCCCGTGTAACGACTTCTAACGCACTGGTGCTGGGTAATAATGTTAACGTGGGTATCGGTACCACGGCCCCCGCTACCCGGCTCGAAGTAGCCAGCGGTACAGGCGGTATCTCCGGGCTTCGATTCACTAACCTGACTTCTGCCAATAGTGGCGTTATGAATGCCAGCAAGTTCCTGACGGTCGACGGCAGCGGCAACGTTGTTCTGGCCAACTACGTAAACGGAGCCCGACTACCGGATGCTGCTAATGCAGCCGGGGAGTCGCTATGGCAATTAAACGGACAGCATCTGCAGAATACAGCCGGTGGAAAAGTCATCATCGGCAACCATGTTGGCAAAATTCCAACAGGCTACAAACTCTTTGTGGAAGATGGCATTCTGACGGAGCGCGTGAAAGTAGCGGTACGGAACAGCAGCGATTGGAGCGACTTCGTGTTTGCCCCAACGTATAGACTACGGCCGTTAGCCGAGGTTGAGCAGTTTATTAGAACGAACCGGCACCTGCCGGGCGTACCCTCAGCCGCTGAAGTAATGAAAGATGGTGTGGATGTGGGCAAAATGGACGCCAAACTGCTCGAAAAAGTAGAAGAAACGATGCTGTATGTTATTCAGCTTAAGCACGAAGTCGATCAGCTTCGGCGGCAAAACCACAAACTACAGCAAACTGTTAAACGGCTGAGAAAACGTTAATACATTATTTACCTCACTTTCTCATTAAAGGAGAGATTTATTCATTTAAAAGCATTGCTTCGCTTAGTCTATATAGCCATACAAATTGTGGTAAAAATACTATTTTATATGTATAATATTCGTTGAATGTTACGTATTGGCTAACAAGGTTATTAAATATTTCGTTTAGCCAAACAAAATAGAGCTTTAGTTGCTTATTACAGGGCGGGCAACCGGAATGTGTAAAACCAATCCGGCCCCTGTTCCTCAGAAATACATGTAAAGCCTATGACAACGTATATGAACGACTCGACGGTATGGAACCGCAACCCGAAAAATGTGGCTTTTATTGGCGATTACCTTCCGCGCCAATGCGGTATTGCTACGTTTACCTCTGACCTCTACAAGTCATACGATTCGTTCATTCCTGATTCGAGAGCCATGGTTGTATCGGTCAACGATACGCCCGACGGGTATAATTACCCCAATGAAGTTCGGTACGATTTTTACCAGCACGATCAGGAAGCGTATCGGAAAGCCGCCGAATTTCTGAACTCGAAAGATACGGAGGTCGTATGCCTCCAGCATGAGTACGGTATCTTTGGCGGTCCCGCCGGCAGCTACATTCTGACGCTGCTGCGGAACCTGACCATGCCCGTTGTGACAACGTTCCACACGATTCTGAAAACGCCCAGCGAAGAGCAGTTGCTGGTTCTGAAAAGCATTGCCGATCTTTCCTCACGGGTGATCTGCATGTCTGAAAAAGGGCGCGATTTCCTGATTAACATTTACGAGGTTCCCGAAGAGAAAATTGATATCATTCCACACGGTATTCCGGACATGCCGTTTGTGGACCCGCACTTTTATAAGGACCGGTTCGGTATGGAAGGCAAGCAGACGTTGCTGACGTTTGGTCTGCTCTCCCCCAATAAAGGCATCGAGAATGTAATCCGTGCCTTGCCGCGTATTAGAGAGAAGTGCCCGAATGTAGTGTATATGGTCCTGGGTGCTACGCATCCGCATCTGGTTCGGCACGAGGGCGAGGCCTATCGCGATAGTCTGAAAAAGCTGGCCGCCGATTGTGGCGTTCGCGATCATGTCCGGTTCTATAATCAGTTTGTTGAACTCGACGACCTGCGCGAATACCTAGGGGCGGCCGATATCTATATTACGCCTTATCTAAACGAAGCCCAGATCACTTCCGGAACGCTGGCTTACTCGTTTGGCGTGGGGAAAGCCGTTGTTTCAACACCTTACTGGCACGCTGAAGAACTACTGGCCGATGAACGGGGCGTGCTGGTGCCCTTTAACGATTCCGATGCCATTGCCGAGCAGGTCATCAATCTGCTTACCGACGAGCCAATGCGTCACGCCATGCGCAAGCGGGGCTATATGATGGGACGCGATATGATCTGGGAGCGGGTTATTCAGCACTATGCCGACTCGTTTGCCAAGGCTCGCCGGGAACGGATGACTACCATCAACAACCAGACCCCCTACGATATGGGCGGTAACGGTCGGGCAGCATTCAAACTACCGGCGCTGCGGCTGGATCATCTCTACCGGCTGACCGATTCGACGGGAATCGTGCAGCATGCCCGCTATCACCTGCCGTTCTATGAAGAAGGGTACTGCACCGATGACAATGCACGGGCGCTCATTCTGGCCGTCATGCTGCAGGAAACCGGACTGGGCGAACGGAAGCTGGCGCAGGCTGCCGACAACTACTGTGCGTTTCTGAACCATGCCTACTCGCCAGATCACCATCGGTTCCGCAACTTTATGAGTTATGATCGGCGCTGGCTTGAGGAAGTCGGATCCGACGATAGCACCGGGCGGACCATCTGGGCGCTGGGCGTCTGCATTGGCCGGGCTACCGACCGCAACACGGTAACCTGGGCGATGAGTATGCTTGAGAAAGTCCTGCCCACAATTGTCGAGATGACCTCGCCCCGGGCCTGGGCATTTGCGCTGCTGGGTATCTATGAGTATCAGAAGAAGTTTAACGACGACCGTCTGGCTAAAACCATCCAGCGGCAACTGCTCGATAAACTCATGTTCCGGTATACCGAAACGGCAACGGAAGACTGGCCGTGGTTTGAGGATAAGCTCACCTACGACAACGCTGTGCTGGCCCATGTGCTGATTCGCTCCGGTGATGAGCGCCTGGTGAAGATTGGCCTTCAGTCGCTGCGGTGGCTGGTGGACCTACAGACATCCGAACGGGGTCATTTCCAGCCTATCGGATCAAATGGGTTCTATACCAAAGGGCAGACCCGGGCCTATTTTGATCAGCAGCCGCTGGAAGCCCAGAGCACCGTTGCGGCCACGCTGGCGGCTTATGTTGTAACGGGCGATGAAGAATGGCACCGTACCGCCATCCGGGTATTCAAGTGGTTCCTGGGCCTGAATGACCTGGGCCTGCCGATCTATGACCAGCAGACAGGCGGTTGCCGCGATGGCCTGCATATAGACCGGGTAAACCAGAACCAGGGTGCCGAATCAACGCTTTCGTATTTGCTGGCCCTGGCTGAGCTATACAACGTTCAGAAACAGCATACAGAAAAGAAATCGGTGCAGGTAGCGATTTCATCACTCGTTAACGGCTAACTGAGTAGTCAGACATTTACCGGGAAGACGCCAAAAACAAACTGCTCCAATTTACCGATGAGCTATCTTGTTTTCGGCGTCTTCTTCGTTTAACCTTATGTCGAAATGAAGAAGGGGCAACTGTGAATCGCTTGTGGAACGGAATTTGTTAACCCTTTTCGTTTAGTAGAGTAACAACACCGTATCGTATTACCTATGAGTGTAAAAGCCACCCGCACCGGAATTGTGTTACGGCCCGATCCCACCCGCGTTTTATTCCGCCCGTTTGAGCTGGGCAGCACCCGGACGCTGAAAATTATTGCCCGCGTCAATGCTATGTCGGATGCCGAGGTAGAAGTTAAACTCAACGAAGTTATCCGGGAATTTGGCGGTCGTCATTATAAACTGGAGCGGTTTCTCCTCCAGCGGTTCGAGCAGATACGACCCCAGCTGCTGACCGACGAACCGCTGAGCCTCGAACGTAAACTGCTGCTCGGAGCTTATTTTACGATGGAGTATTCGCTCGAATCAGCGGCTCTGTTCAACCCGTCGATGATCTGGCATCCCGATCAGACCAACGTGCCGCCGGGCTACAAGCGATTCATTCTCAGCCTGCGGGCAACGGGAGAGGGGCACGTATCGTCTATCTCGTTCCGAATGGGCTATATCGACGAAGAAGGCAAGATCGTGTTGCGGAAACCGTCGCGCTACGTAACATCGCCCGAAATTGTACCAAACCACCGCTTCAACCGGACTCAGTTTGAGCGTAAGCTCTATGAACTGCGACTCGAAAACAGCATTCAGGAAAAAATGATGATCGGCCTGGGCGAGGAGTTTAGTCTGCCCGAGCTGGAAGCACAGATAAAGCGTATATCGGCGCAGTATCGTTACAATGCGGAGTATGAGACCATTGCCAGCGGACTGCTGGCGCTGGCCCGGTCGAACTACGAGATTGATTTTGATGACGATCAGAGCCTCGATGAACGCTGCATTTTTCCTACCTCGCCTAACGAAACCAACGGTATTGAAGATGCCCGGTTCGTGCAGTTCACTGAGGATAACGACGAAGTAACCTACTACGCTACCTATACGGCCTATAACGGTCGTGTTACGTTTCCGCAGCTGCTGGCTACCAAAGATTTTTCGCACTTTAGCGTCAGCACGCTTAACGGAGCCGAGGTTGCGAACAAGGGAATGGCCCTGTTCCCGCGGAAGATTAATGGCAAATACGCCATGATTTCGAGACAGGACGGCGAGAATATCTACCTGATGTATTCGGATGACCTGTATTTCTGGCAGACGAAAGAACTGATCATGAAGCCAACCTACCATTGGGAGTACGTGCAACTCGGTAACTGCGGCTCGCCAATTGAGACGGAAGCAGGCTGGCTGGTACTGAGCCACGGCGTCGGCCCCATGCGTAAATACGCCATTGGCGCATTTCTGCTCGACCTGAATGATCCCAGCAAGGTCATTGGCCGAACCACCGAGCCGATTCTGAGCCCGGATGAAAATGAGCGCGAAGGCTACGTACCCAATGTCGTCTATAGCTGCGGAGGACTTATTAACGGCCGCGAGTTGATTATCCCGTACGCCATGTCGGATTACGCCAGCAGTTTTGCTACTGTCAATGTCGACGAGCTACTGGCCGAGCTGACGGGCAAGGCTAAGCCCGAACTGGTGGCAGATATTGCCCGCTAATCGCAGGAAAAGTTTAAATAGAAAAGGCAGCTCGTTTGAGCTGCCTTTTCTGTTAATGAACGTAACGCCAGTTAGTTAACGCGTCGAATGGTTTCGGTAATTACCCGGTTCCCACCGGCACCGGCATACTGATAACTCAGCGTAAAGGTCCGGGTAGCCGGATTATACGAATTCGTACCTGTCTGCACCGTAGTTGGCGTGCTGCCCCTGGGGATAATGGTAACCGTATTATCTGCATTCACCCGCAGCCACATCAGAAAGCCGCTACCCCCCAGATCGGCGTATTCGGTCTGGCTGGTGTTGGCGTCGATGCTGTTTAGCGTCTTGGACCGGTTAATGGCCCGGGTACCCGCCGTTGGGTGAACAAACTGCCCCGTTGCCTGATACGTTCCTTCGTAGTTATTCCGAAGCTTGATCGCTATGATCTTGGTGCCGTAGTTGCTGCTCACCGTTACGCCGTTCGTTGCGCTTTTCAGCACGAACGGAACCGCGTAGTTATCCGTAAACTTCAGCGTGGTGGTGTTCAGCTGAAAAGCCACCGGGGCCAGCCGGGTGCCAGCTCTTACCGTTACCGTTGGCGTGAGCAGCTTATACAGCGATGCAGGAAGAATCTGATAGTTCGTGCCATTCTGCGTGTTGTAAGCCGTCAGCGCAGCCGGATCAATCGCAACCGTTACGTCGGTATTCTGCGATGGCATGTTCGGCGAAGCAATGTTTACGTCGAACGAATCGGTAGCGGCTGCCACCTGCAGGTAGCTGCGCGCGTCTTCGATGCCGTAAAAAGCCGACGACGGAATCTCCGCAATAGCGCCTACATTCTTGAAATCAACGTAATGTTCGTCGTCGTTCAGGCACGAGCTCAGACTGGCCGTCAGGCCCGCAGCTGCGACAACGTATAAAAACTTTTTCATAGTAATAGCTTTACGAGTGTTGACGTCTTATTTCTCCCAGAAAATCTTCGTTGTAAACTGGCTGACCGTTCCCTGCGCGTTCACGTTGGTCTGGTTGTAGTTATACTCGCTCTGCGGATACAGCAACCGAATCGGAATCTGCCGGATGGTGGTACTTGGGTCCTGCGAGATCGGTACGTTCGGATACCCTAACCGGCGGTAATCCGACCAGGCTTCAAACGGCGAGAACCCGTTTAGCGACGCCCATTTCTGCGTAATGATTGCCTGGAGTTTATTGGGCGATGCATCCCAGCCTACATTGTTGATTGCCTGCGAGTAGTAAGTTGCGGCCTGCGCAGCCGTCAGGCCCACGTTCAGGAACGATTCGGTGATGGCCTGCTGATACAGCGTTTTGGCGTTGCCGGTAATCCAGCCGCGCTGAGCCGCTTCGGCCTGCAGGAATAACGCTTCGTGCGACGAGAGAATGACCGCATCCTGATCAGGAGCAGCAATCAGGGCCGGACCGATGGCCGATACCTGACTGTTTACCAGCGGAGCAATGGTGCCAAAGAACGTAGCGTTAAAATTGGTTCCCGTTCCTCCTACCGGAAAGTAGAACCGGCCCAGACGCGGGTCGTTGGTCTGCTGATAAAAGTCAATGGCGTATTTATTGGCCTTGTACTGGTTGTTCAGCTCAGTTGGCGTACCGGTTACGGTGCTGCCGAAGTTGCCATAGAACGGATTCTGCCGGTTGGCCGAGTTGGTATAACCAGGGTTAACCGCAGCGTTCTCCCTAGCCTCCAGGAAGCCATATGGCGAAGCTTTAAGCACAGTCAGCTGCGACTGAATAAACGCCTGACGTTCCGGTTTTTCGGACTGGCGCAGCAGCATCCGCAGCTTCAGCGTATTGGCAAACCGGCGCCACTCGTCGAGGTCACCGTGGAACATAATGTCGTTCGTTCCCGGGTTCAGCACCGTACCGCCCTGTTCAGAGAGCTTGTCGGCCTGGTCAAAAAGTGCCAGTGCGGCATCGATCTGTTTAAACAGGTCTTCGTAAATCGCTACCTGATCGTCGTATTTGGGCGAGGCCGTGCTTACGCCCGATAGTGCTTCGGTGTACGGAACGTTGCCATAGGTATCGACCAGAATCTGAAAGTGAAAGGCTTTCATGATTTTGGCCATGGCCTGCACCACGGGCTGATTCAGGGCGGCTCCCTGCGTGTCGATGTAATTATAGTTCTTCAGGATCAGGTAGCCATTGTCCCAGATACCCGCTCCAAACGCGTTCGTGAACTGATAGTTCTTGTCCGATGTACCGATGGAGTAGTTACCGCTCCAGTTCCAGTAGCCCATCCAGAGGTTCAGAAACGGGAACCGGGTCTGAATGTAGCTGGCCGACGAGGCTAGTGCACCTGGCAAAACCAGCTCCGGCGTTGCCGACGTAGCCTGGTTTGGGTTATTATTGATGTTGAGGTAATCTTCTTTACAGCTCGTTGCTACCAGAAGCAGTGCTGCCAAAGCCCCAACAGTTGTCTTCTTTATATTGAACATTGGAATTTGTTGATTAAGTGTTAGAACCCAAGGCTTACCCGGAAACCATAGAAACGGGTGGGGGGCGTCTGATATTCGTTGGTTGTACCCTGCGCGTTACTATTATCGAGCGAAAACTCGGGGTCTGAGAAGACGTTTGTTTTCGGACGCAGCATCAGCAGGTTACGGCCCGTTACGGCAACGTTCAGCGACCGGAACACTTTGAGCTTGCTCAGGAAAGCAGCCGGCACGTTATAGCCAAGAACGACCTCACGCAACTTCCAGAAAGCCGCACTGGTTACGTAGCTCGAACCGGCGTTGTGGAAACCTGAGTTTGTCCAGAATTCGAGGTTGCCATCGCGGGTCGATACGCTCGTGTTGGGTGAAAACGACCCGTCGGGATTCTGAATAACCGAGTTTGGATAAATGAAATTCTGCCGACCGTTGTACGTTGACCGGATGCCCGCTCCCGTAAATTCAAGGGCATTGCCCAGCGCGTTGTAGATTACGTTACCGCCCCGATATTCAACCACTGCCGATAGCGTAAAATCGTTGTATGCAAAGGTATTGGTCAGGCCAAAACGGTGACGGGGCTGGGTGGTGCCGAAATACTTGATATTGGCGTCTAGGATTGGATAACCCGTGGTTGAATTAACAATCGGCTGACCATAATACGGGCTGTTTACGTCGGCCACCCGCTGAATGTCCGACAGGTATAGGGCTGGATAAGGCTGACCAACAGCGGCATAAACCGAAGAACCCGCGCCACTGCTCTGCGGAATATTGATCCGGTCGAGACCGGCATATACGGCCGTTACCTTGTTGTCGAGGAAGGTATAGTTTGTATTGATATTCCACGTAAAGCCACCGGCATTGACAATGGGGCGCAGGGTCCGCAGTTCCAGCTCAACACCCCGGTTTTCCATTGTACCGGTATTGATCAGCGCCGACGTATAGCCCGTAGCCCGCGATATCTGGATTGGTACAGTCTGGTTAATCGTCGTCGTGTTGTAGTACACGGCTTCCAGGTTTACGTAGCTGAACAGGCCCATTTCGAAACCTATTTCGCGGTTAGTCGTGAATTCGGGTTTCAGGTTGGGGTCGTTCTGCTGGTTGCCCAGTTCAAAGCCAGCTTGGCTGCCAAATGGGAACTGCGTACCGCCCGAAGCCGGATTACCACCCGTCGACTGATTCGTGCCGGGGTTAAACACATTCTGCAACTGGTAAGCCGCCACGTTTACGTTACCGGCCTTGGCTACGCCCCCGCGCAGTTTCAGGTACGTCAGCGTGTTGTTGTTCTTCAGCGCGGGAATGGCCTCAGTCAGGATAACCGACGCATCAACACTAGGGTAGAAGAACGAACGGTTGCCTGGTGCCAGCAGGGAGGTCCAGTCATTCCGGCCCGTGGCGTGCAGAAACAGGAAGTCCCGGTAGCCTAAGGTCAGATCGCCGAAGGCACCCAGCAGGCGGCTCTGCGAATTATATTCCTGTACGTTCGGTTCACCCAGTCGGTTCGAAATGTTGTAAACGCCCGGAATGACAAGTGCTGCTGCGTTGGCATACGTGTACCGACGATAATCCGTGCGGGTCTGCTGACCCAGGATCAGCCTGGTTGTAAAGTTGCCAAATGTTGGGCTCAACGTGACCAGCAGGTCGCCGGTAAAGCGGGTCCGTGTGTCGGTCTGGTCGGTAACGGTCGCGCTGCGGTGACGAACCGACGACGCGATATTACCCGCGCCCCAGGGGTCGCCAATGGCATAATCGCTGAAGGTCACGTCGGCCACGTGGGATTTGTACTGCAGGTTCGACAATTGCCCCGACACCCGGTACAGTACGTTCAGCCAGGGCGTGAACTGATACGCTACGTCTGTATATCCCTGGAAGTTATACTGGTTGCTAACCTGGCGCGAATTGTCGCCGGTTACCTGCCACCAGGGGTTCGGATAATAGGCGTTGAAATAACCGTTTACATCCCCATAGGGCGAGGTAATGTCCTTAAGCCGGGGATCGGTCAGCGGAGCATGTGCCGGCTGGTTCAGCAGGTTCCAGTAAACCGGACGGCCCTGACCGAAGTCGCCGTTTTCAATGTTGGTATTCTGATAGGTAAAGTTTGCTTTTGCCGTAGCCGTAAATTTCTCGATGGTCCGGCCGCCGTTGATCAGCAGGTTCGTCCGGTTGAAGCGGTCATTCGGGACAATACCCGTCTGGTCAACCCGCTGGATACCCAGCCCAAAGAAGTTCTGGGCATCGCCTACCCGGTAAGACAGATCATGCTGAATAGTAGCACCCGTGTTAAAGAACGCCTTGCGGGGATCTTTTGCCAGCGCCTGATAAGGAACCATCAGCGTATCGAGCGAGATCGTCCCATCGGGGTTCCGCACCTGTACGCCGTAACCCAGCGGCTGCATGGAACCATCATAAGCCGGACCAAACTGCTGGTTTTCGTAAGGAACGTAAAGTCGCTGACCATTGGCATCGAGGAACGGAGCTCCTTCACCACCGTTCGACCCGTATCTGTTCTGAAGCGTAGGCATGTACGAAACGCTCTCAAACTGGGTGTTGTTGGTGTACGAAATCTGCGGCCGGTTGTTGGTGGTTCCTCGTTTGGTGGTGATAACCAGCACGCCATTTGAGGCATCCGATCCATACAGAGCTGCCGCGCTGGGGCCTTTCAAAATCGTCGTGCTTTCAATGTCGTTGGGGTTGATTGACGACAGAAAACTGATGTCGGTCAGAGCCCCATCCACAACCAGCAACGCCTGGTTATTACCCAGGAACGACCGGTTACCACGAATTGTCAGACGGGGGGAGGCCCCGACGGCGTTGTTGGTCAGATTGACCTGCAGACCAGCGACTTTACCTGTCAAGCCGTTTGCGATATTGACCGGAGCCGCCTGGTTGATCTGGGCGCTATTGATTTTGGTGATGGAAGTACCAATCTCGCGCTCGGTCCGACGTATACCAAATCCCGTTACAACTACCTCATTCAGCGTCGACGCATCCGTCTCCAGAGTTATATTGATCGTACTGCGGTTGCCGACCGCTACGTCCTGGGTTTTAAACCCGACAAATGAAAACGTTAGCGTTGAGTTAGGACCGGCGTTGATCCGGTAGGTTCCATCGGCGTTGGTTGTGGTCCCGCGACTAGTTCCCTTCACGACGATGCTAACCCCCGGCAGCGCAGAGCCGTCATCTGATGAAGTAACGCGCCCGGTCACAGCTGCATCCTGCGCCATCAGTGGCAGGCAGAACAGCAACGACAGAAGCCAGCTTCCAATTAGAACTTTTCTCATAAAAGTTGATGGAGATTAATTTGAACTAGAAATTTAAGTTAAGCCAAAATTAACATTTTTTAAACGCAACAAACGCTAATTCGGCTGAACATAGCTCTAAAACTTAGGTAAATACGTTACGACTGAGTATTATGGTGAAGAAATGAGGTCTGATTCGTAATGAATCCGAATTATTAAGAAATTATACTTTTAGGTGATTTTACCTATTGGATCGAGTGGCGCTTAAGTACTTTCCTTAGGCCTTGATGAGTTATCAGAGGCACTATGCCGTCAACGGTAAACACAAATAGATCAAGCAGATAGATTACAGTGACTTATAGGGCTGAAACTTGAAATTCAGAAAAAAGTTTTCTGGCTTAGCAAACCAGCCCTTACCCTCACTCTAAGTAATAATTCGGGCTCGGGAGATCGCTCGTGTGTTCCGGTCAACCCCATAAACCACTGCTTCTGTTTGTTAGCGTATGGTAAAGGAAAGCCCCCTCTCAGAACGTCGCGTTACGTTTGAAAATATCAATGCGTTGATGTGCTTATCGGTGGGAGGCTGTCCCGATGGTAAATTGTCTCCAGTGTAAGACGGTATACGCTAAGACATTTAAAATAGCGGTTTTTTTGTCTAGGTAATTTGTAGGGAAATGTGTTGAGTATATCAGAATAATATTGCCCAGCAACTCGTTGAGCGATTTATTCGTCCAGGTCAGGGGGAGAAAATGCCAAATTTTGTTTTCTTTGATTCCTTGGTATATTTGCTCCAGAGAAGCATTATTTATTCTTAACTTAAACAATATCCTATGCGTAAATTTTTACTGACGCAGTTCTTACTGTGTTTATTTGCTATTCCCTTGCTGGCTCAGGATCGGGCCATCTCTGGAAAGATCACTTCATCAGAAGACGGCTCTGCTCTCCCAGGGGTTAGTATCGTTGTAAAAGGAACAACCCAGGGCACTACAACCAGCGCGGACGGAACTTACAGCATTAATGTCGCTAAGGGAGCTGTACTACAAATCAGCTTTATCGGTTTCCGATCGGAAAGCGTTAAGATCGAAAACCAGACAACTGTAAGCCTGGCTCTGAAACCCGACGCATCGCAACTGCAGGAGATTGTGGTGACGGCGCAGGGCATCCGGAAAAGCCAGCGTGAACTTGGGTATGCCGTATCGAAGGTGGAAACCGGCGACGTCACCGTGGGTCGTTCGCCCCAGTTGGCGCAGGCACTTTCGGGTAAGGTAACGGGCCTGGCGGTTTACAACGTTAACAACAGCGTGGACCCTTCCGTAAAGGTCGTGCTGCGGGGCTACCGGTCGCTGACGGGTAACAACGAAGCCCTGGTCGTGCTGGACGGTATGCAGACTACCTCGACGATTCTGGCTACGATTAACCCCAACGACATTGAGAGTGTCTCGATTCTGAAGGGTGGTCAGGCGGCTACACTATATGGCTCGGCAGGTATCAACGGCGCTATTCTTATCACAACCAAGAAAGGCACTAAAGGCAAACTGCGCGTTAGCTATTCGAACAGCACTAACATTGAGCAGGTCAGCTTTCTGCCCCAGTTCCAGGATAAGTTTGGATCGGGTTCGCACTATTATCCTGCTTTTGGCTCAGCCGGTTACAGCAACGATCCGCTGGTACGGATGCAGGGCAACTGGCGTTCATACGAAAACCAGCAATTTGGTGATCCGTTCGATGGCTCGCAGCGGATCATGGGTCGCACAGCTGAAGACGGTAGTCAGTTGATAGTTCCTTACGCAGCCATTAAGAACGGTCGGCGGAAAGCGTTTAATACGGGCGTGTCGATGAACAACCAGATCAACTTCCAGGGGGGCGATGAAACCAGCTCGTTCTATCTGTCGCTGGAGAATCAGAAGATTGCCGGTATTGTTCCCCACGATAAAAGCGAGCGGACGGGTGCCCGTCTGTCTGGTACTAAAGAATACGGCAAACTGACAGCCAGCTTTAACGCTGCCTATATTCAGGCTGCCTACGACCGGACTACGTCTGACTTCTACAATGACGTGATCAACCAGCCGGCTAACCTGCCGCTGAGTGATCTGCGCGACTGGCAGACCGATCCACTGGCTAACCCGAATGGTTTTTATAACGATTATTATAACAACCCTTATTTTAACGCTGATAATAACCGGGCTAAGTACAAAGACGCGAACCTGAACGGAAACATTAATCTGAACCTGCGCGCAACTCCCTGGCTTACGTTCACGGAACGGCTGGGTGTGATGAACAACTCCCGGACGGGCAAGAATACCACGGGTAAGTTCACCTACACGGACTGGGCCAAGACGAAATCCTTTATTCCTGAGCCTTTCTTCCGCGAAGGTGACGGTACAGGCATCTACCGGGCCATTTCCGATGTTCTCGGCGCTGTGTTGGATTACTCCGGTACGGAGAACGTAGTGAACAACGAGTTCCTGATTCAGGCCGACAAAACATTCGGTGCGTTCCAGAATAAGTTGATTCTGGGTAACAGCGTATATCAGCGTACGACGAAAGGAATAGCCGTTGGGTCAAGCTCCATCGTTGTGCCTGATGTGTACAACGTAGCGAACCGGCAAGGCGAATTAACAGGTGGCGAGAACAATACACTCGAACGCCGGGTGGGTTACTACGCCGACCTGAGCTCGAACTACAAGAACTGGCTGATTCTGAACGGATCGTTCCGCTATGACCAGACGTCGCGATTCTATAAGTCGACGCGGCCGACCAATTCGTGGTCGTACCCATACTATGGAGCGGCCGTTTCGTTCATTGCTACCGATGCACTGCCTATCAAGTCGTCGTTCCTGAACTACGCTAAAATTCGGGCGAACTACAACAAAAATGCCAATGACAACATTCCGCTTTATGGGCTCGATCTGGTCTACAGTAACGGGGCCGGTTTCCCATATGGCAACACGGTTGGTCTGACGGTTGGTAACCGCCTGCCCGATGCAAACCTGCGGCCTGAAGTGGTGTACTCTGCTGAAGTTGGGGGCGAGTTTCAGTTGCTGAACAACCGGATCAACCTCGACGTATCGGCCTATACTCAGCGTTCGGAAGGTCAGGTAATCACGGTTCGCATACCGAACACAACGGGCTTCAGCAACCTGCTGATCAACGTCGGCGAAACCAAGAACTGGGGGTATGAAGCCGAACTGAAATACCTCATCGCCCGCGGTGGCAAGTTTACCTGGGATGCCAGTCTGCGCTATTCATACAACGACAACAAGGTAATTGACCTGTATCCGGGCATCAATGAGTTCCAGTACGGCGGCTACTCTTACGCCAACACGAACGTAATTAAAGGTGAGCGGTTCCCGATCCTGAAAACCGATGGCTATCAGTATGCGCCGGACGGTTCGGGTTACGTACTGGTTAACCCCACTACGGGTTATCCGCTGCGCCAGACGACGCTTTCACCGCGTGGAGGAACTCTGCCCCGCCATATCGCTGGTCTGGGTTCGAAGGTGGAGTACGGTAACTTTGGGTTCACGTTTAACTTCGAATACCGGGGTGGCAACGTAATGTTCAGTGATCTGGGCCGTCAGATGACCTTTACCGGCTCGGGCAAGTGGACTGAAAACCGGTTCCCGCACCTCTACCCCAACTCGGCAATTCTGGGTAGCGACGGAAAAACGGTCACGCCAAACACCACGGTTCAGGTGCGCGAGGCTGAATATGCTCTGTGGGTAGATAGCTACCGGCTGATTTCCGAGAACTTCGTGGCTCCGGCCTGGTTCATCAAGCTCCGGGACATCAACCTGTCGTACTCTCTGCCGCAAAGCCTCTTGTCTAAAACGCGGCTCTTCACCGGCGGCAGCATTGCTCTTTATGGTCGTAACATATTGACGATTGTCGACAAGAAGAACTATTACACGGATCCGGAATTCAGCTATCAGGGCAGTCCGTCTCCGGGCGACATCGGTTTACCGTCGACGAGCACAGCAGTTGGTATTGGTATCAACAATACCTTGCAAACGCCACCGGTACGTCAGTACGGTGTTAATCTTAACCTGACATTCTAATCATCCGTCATTCAGACCGATATGAAACTAAAAGTAGCTTTTTTGTTAGCCGCTCTAACGCTGGCCAATAGTGCCTGTAAGGAGGACTTTTTTGATATAAACACCAACCCGAACACGCTGCCGACGGCCACGCCTAACTACGTGTTTACCAATGCCCAGAACACGACGACGCAGAACCTGCTGGGTATTAATGAACTGGGTTCGTACTGGGCGGGTCAGTGGACGCAATCGAACGGGTACATCATCAGCACGACGCAGTTCGGCTATAACTTTACCAACGGTGATTTCAACTATTGGGATGGTTATTACGATAATCTTTATGACTATCAGTACGTAATCGACAATGCTGATGCCAACAATCAGAAGTTTCTGAAAGGTCCGGCTAAGGTGATGAAAGCCATGATTTATCAGCAGTTGGTGGATATGTACGGTAACCTTCCCTATACGGAAGCGCTGAAAGCAAACGCTGTACTGGCCCCAAAGTTCGATGACCAGAAGGCTGTGTACGAATCACTGATTACGCTGCTGGACGAAGCCATTACGGATATCAAAGCCAATGCCTTTACGGGTACCCTCGGCTCGTCGGATATTATGTTTGGTGGTAACACGACTAAATGGGCGCAGTTTGCCAACTCGGTAAAAATGCGGATTCTGATGCGGCAGGCCCGCGTGGCGGGTCGGGAGTCGTATATCAGGACCGAGATCAACAAGATCGTAACGGGTGGCGCTGGTTTCATTACCGGCGAAGACGTTGCCGTTGGAGGACCGAACTTCTATGTAGCCACTGCCGGTAAAATCAACCCAATCTATGACCGTTGGGGCTACAGCGAAACAGGTGCCCGTCGGGCCTTGAATAATTTTCCGCGCGTTACCCAGTTCCTGGTCAACAGCTTGAAAGCATCGGGCGACACGCTCCGGTTAAAGCGCATTGCTTATGCCGTTGGGAATGAAAACCAGTCAAATCCGGGTGTCAGCACGGCTCGTGAAGTAGCGGCTAATTACGTCGGTACGCCATTCGGAGCTTCGTCGGGCTATCTGCCTGGTAATACCAGCGCCCTTGGTCCGAGCCTGCTGATACGGGGGCAGTTTAACCGGCCGTTTATTATCATGACGGCGGCTGAAGTGCAGTTGAACCTGGCCGAAGCCAAACAGCGCTTTCCGGACGTTACGCTGCCGGGCACAGCCAAGTCATACTTCGAAGAAGGTATCAAGCAATCGTTCCGGGCGCTGGGCGCTAACCCGGCCGGTGCCGATGTTTACAAAGGCAGCAAAGTTAATAACTATGATTGGGACGCTTCAACCGATAAGCTGGCGGCTATTGCCATCCAGAAGTGGCTGGCATATGCTAATCTGAGCGGCTTTGAAGCCTGGTCGGAGTATCGGAAAACAGGCTTGCCGGTGACGCCCCAAAGTGTTCAGGTGACCGACGCCCGGCGTCCTGTACGCCTATTCTACCCGAATACGGAAGCCGGATCAAACACCGCTAATGTAACCGGCCAGGGCACCATTGATGTATTTACCAGCCGACTGTTCTGGGACGTTGACTAAACCATCCTGAACGTTTATTTTGTGAACAGGGCCATCAAGGATGGCCCTGTTTTTTTATAAGAGAAAAACCTGCCTGATAATAAACTGTGTGCAAAGCAGGATTATTCTGATTTGTATCAGGCAAGCCGTCGCCCAAGATCGATGCTTCATGCTGATTATGAACTTCGGCTCTGGACGTAAGCAAGATATTGTTTTTGGGGTTGGGTAGAGTTCTGGACGAAGTTGCAGATTGATGTTAACACCAAAGATTGTAGCCTGCCTGTCTTAGAAAGGAAGTTATACCAGCAACAAAAAAGCGGGCCGACACAGTCAGCCCGCTTTTCGCATTACGCTTTATCCAACTATTAAGTTAATTGCTTGGCTTAATGACCTTCAGCATCTCAACGCGCTCTGGCGTTACAACCTTCAGCAGGTAGATACCCGAAGGTTGCTTATAGATGTTGATATCCTCGTGGTGCGTATCCTCGCTCGTCGTTACCGTATTCTGGTAGACTGAGCGGCCCTGCAGGTCGGTCAGCAGAACCGATACGGACTGGCGTACACCCGCTTTGATATCAACACTCAGGCGATCGATGGTTGGGTTCGGGTAAGCATGAACGCGAACATTCTCCGTAACGAACGAACCAACACGCGAACTGCCGCCCGGATCGTTGATGGTAAAGTTCACCGTTTTGGTACCCAGTGCGTTTCCTTGCGGAGTCCGATCTTTTGGTAAGGTACCCGACTGCGAACCATCCTGATCCCGGGGAGTAACCGTTAAGGTGTAATTACCAGTTGGCCAGCCGTTGTTGTAAGCTGGACCAATACCCCGATCCGGGTCGTTGATCGTGTAGAATGTGCTGGTACCCTGGTTGAAGAACAACGCGTAAGGCTCATAGTTTTCTACCGTGCTGAAGCTCAGGCCGGGGCCATTCAACTGCATTTGTACCGACTCCGAGCCGGGGCAGTTTGGCATGATCAATGCCGTCCACATCCGGGGTGCCGGGTACGTCAGCACATCACCGTTCGACAGGTTCAGCTTAATATCACCCGTGCGGGGACCCGAGGTCGGGCTGCTGGGCGTAACGCCAACAGCAATCATGTCGATAACAATGCTGGTTACGTTGACCGTCAGCGGATCCGATGTCTGTGAGCCACCGCAGTTACCAGTCGTCGTGCACTTCGCCGTATAATTCGTCGTAGCCGTTGGGCTAACCGTTATGCTGTTACCTGTGCCAATATCGCCCGAGCCATTATTCCAGGTAACCGTACCGGGGCAGCTGTTGGTGAGAGACAGTGTGGTTGAACCACCTTCGCAGACGGTAGGGCGTGAAGCTGTGATCGTTGGCTTCGCTGCTGCGCCACTAACATTGATTGCAATGGTTCCTGGGGTAACCATACAGCCGCGCGAGGTAGGAAAACTCGGCGTTGCCGTTGCTGTATAATTGCCGGCAGTACGCGCCGTGGTCTGGATACGATCGGCGTTCGGGTCAATATTGGTCAGTGGATCAAAGCCGCTTTCCAGTCCTGTCCAGGTATAGTTGATACCGGCATCGTTCGGAGAAGCGAACAGTTGGAACTGCTGACCTACGCAGATATTTAAAGGTCCGGCTTTGGGCGCTCCGTTGTAGGGAGGCAGCAGGTAGCCGACCTGAGCGGTGCTTGAGCGTACGCGAATATCGACTGTGTTACCCGTAGCCCGGAGAGGATCTCTGCTGCAGTTACCAGGACGGGTGCTGTACACTTTCGCCTGATACAACGACATCTCAGCCGCATCCGTTGGCATCGTCAGCGAAACAACGTTATTAACAGGAGGGTCTGTAATAGTTGTAGAGGCTACAACTACCGGCCCGCTGCCACCGGGCTTAACCAACTCAATCGTAAATACAGTACCGGGACATTTGAAGTTGTTCACCTCAAAGGCAACGTCAAACGTTCCGCCTGCGCAGACGACGGCGATTTTTGTTGTCGCGTTGACAACATGAACGTCATTAATTGTTTGACCCCATAGAGGGATTGTTAATAACGTTGAAAGTAATAAAGGTAATGCTTTCTTCATGGGCTTGAGCATTTATCGTTGCTGTATGAAAATATGAGCGGGCAATTTAGCTGACTTTGTTTGTCTAGTCATGTGCCCGGAAATAAAAAGTAGTTGACTGTGACCGTTGAGTGACTAATTGCTCGCAAATGTAGAAGGATTTGTGGGTGCAGTGGTATTTTTTTTAGGGTGATTTATCGTAAGGGAATGCTATTTACTAAGCGGTGTTTTTTAGGTCATATCCGGTTTTTTAAGGCTTTTTTTAGTGTCTATTCAGCGCTCTACAGGGGTAAAATTGCAGAGTAGTTACATCTGATTACTGGGCTTTGGGCAGGGTTAAGCAGTCAAACTTTTTGTTTAGATGTCGGTTATCTAATTAACAAACAGACTCAGCAAAATGGATAACGACGAAGAAGACGTAGAGCGTCAGGAAGCGCAGATAAACGGTCGGACTGAAGGCCCATTTGGGTCGGACGATGCTGATGCTGATCTACGAATGGAAGATAATCGACACCGGCCTGAGCAGGAGAACTCGGCTAACGGGCTTGATAGCATGCAGGTTCGGGGTGGTCAGGACGGCCGTAACAATCGGGGCATTGGCAGCACCGATATGGATAGCCAGAACGGGGTTCTCCGTATGAATGATCGGGACAACAGCACCATGGAGGTAACCGACGAAGGAGCCAACAGTGCCGTTGCCGGCGCAGAGAAAACCAATACCGCCATGGTCGACGTAACAACTCACGGTCCGGACGATTACGGTTCAGCCGATCAGGTTGGGGTTCCAAAAGCGCAGGAAGAAGCCAAGCAGCAGAATGACGGCGACGAAGACGAGGAACTGACAACCGACGCCGATCAACATAATGACGATGAGCTGGCTCAAACCGGTACCGAGCTGGACAACAAGCCCACGTATTAAGCGAACACAACCCAAAATCACCAACGTTATGAGCGTAAGCAGCAATTCCCGGAAAGAAAGTACCGAGTCCAATGCGGCTCAGGAGATGCACAGCACCATGGGGATTCATCCCGATCTTGGCCTGGCGCAGCTGAACGATAAAAATCTGGAAAACGATCTGCCTTCACGGGTGGCCGACAGTAACGATACGGATGTACCTGAAGATTACCAGGAAACCGTAGCGCTGGCCGACGAACCCGATAACAACGCTACCAATGTGGCACAAATGCCGGCAGACGCGGAAGATGCTTCCACGGACGAAGATAACCCGATGACGGCCTATCACCCGTCGGACAGTAATATGTCGTCGGACTCGAAAGTAGCCGACGCTGACTGGAACCGCAGCACAACCGAAGGTGCTATACCGGCTACGCGGGCCAACGAGCCAGATCGTACGCTGGGCAATTCGTAACGATTATTTTTTGTGTTTTTTGAGAATATATTGGGGCGAGCCGTTGGTTCGCCTTTTTTTGTGGGCTGGAACGTAAACAACCGGTATCCGTGTCTTTTTCCTTTGTCGCGCATCGCCAATGGGCACGCTCCTTGACCGGCTGGCCCGCTCTGACGACGGCCCTGCTCTTAATTGCTTTGTTCTCGCACCTTGGCTATTTACCGCTGGATACCCGCTCCGACGAACCTCGCCGGGCCCTGGTAGCGCTCGAGATGATGTTGTCGGGCGATTACGTTACCCCAACGCTAAACGGTGAGCGTTATTTTAACAAACCTCCGCTCTATAACTGGATCATTATAGCATCGTACCGGCTGTTTGGCAATTACTCCTCGTTTGCGTTGCGGTTTCCGATGGCGATTTCGCTGCTGCTGTTTGGGCTGACCATCTTTGGGGTAGTTCGGCGTTATATGCCGGTGCCGCGTGAACGGGCATTTCTGGTGGCGTTCGTGGCGGCTATGATGGTGCTCACCAATGGTCGGGTTCTGCTGTATGATACGTTGCTCGGGCTGATTGACATTACGTTTTCCTGGCTAACGTATTCGGCCATGATGCTGGTCTTTCACTTCGACCGGCGCCGGAATTACTGGGCGCTTTTCCTGACTACGTATTGCCTGACCGCGCTTGGGTTTCTGATGAAGGGCCTGCCGTCGGTAGTGTTTCAGGGTTTGACGCTGACCAGTTGGTTTCTTTATACACGCCAGTTCCGGCGGTTAGGACACCCAGCCCATTTTGCGGGAATAGGTTTGTTTCTGCTCCTTACGGGCAGTTATTACGTGGCTTACTTCACCCGCAATCATATTCCATTTACCGACGTTGCGGCTGTGCTGTTCGATGAAAGCGCAAAACGCACAGTCGTCAAATTCGGCATCGTTGAGACGCTGCTGCACCTGCTGACGTTTCCGTTTGAGTTCCTCTACCATTTCGCCCCGTACACGCTATTGCTGGTTCTGCTTTTTCGGAAGGGATTAGTCAGAACGCTACGCGCCGAACCATTTGTAGCGTTCAATGCGCTTGTATTTATTGTGAATGTGCTGATCTACTGGTCGTCTCCGCAGGTCTATGCCCGTTACCTGATTGGGTTATTAGCGCCCCTGTTTACGTTGCTGGCTTATCTGTATTACGAGCAGACGAATAAAAATGATCGTGCGCGTTGGTGGGTAGAGCAGATCTGGCTGGGCATGGCTCTGATTGTAACGGTAGGGTGTTGGGTGGCGCTATGGCTTCCTCAGACGCGTCCAATTACCGGCCTCGTCTGGAAAACCGCGTTAACCTTTACGTTGCTCAGCTTCAATACGTACTGGCTGTGGCGGGCAGTAGACAACCGGCTCGGACGAATGTTGCTGGTGATGGTATCGGTGCGTATTGGCATGAACCTGCTGGTGTTGCCCGGTCGATTGGCATCGCGCGAATACTACAAAGCCGAATCCGAACGCATAGCCCGTCGATCACTGGGGAAACCGCTGTATGCATATCGGCAGACAGTTGGCAGTACAGGCGCAACGGATGTCAACTCCTTTCATATTGCCGCTCTGCGCAACGAGATTTTACGTAAAACAGATCAGAAGAGGCCGGATGCCTATTATATCGCCGACTCCCTGGATCTGGCTGGGCAACGATACGTTGTGATTGATACGCTTCGCCTGTTCGACCGGCATCCTGCATCCCTGGTTCGCTTTCCCTAATCGGTAATTTTCAAAAGACTTACCCGTTAATCGGTCGGATAACGAGTTGCTTAACCCAGTTCATTCAAACTGGCTTCTGTCTGTCGCAGGCGATGTTGCTAGCAGCGTTTGGACGGCAGGGCCCGGCAATAGCGTTCCGGCCCGGACCTGCGCTTCCAGGATGGTAAGCCGCTCACGCATTCCCGGCTGATTATAGAATTGCCCTTCCAGCCGTTGCCGCAGCAGAGATCGAAACCAGGTCAATTGCTGCTCCTGCCGTCGCTGTAGACGATGGCCATTCTGCATAGTTAGCTGCTGATGCTGCTGAAGGATTTGCCACAGGTCGGCTACACCCTCACCGGTCAGCGCCGACCCGGTCAGCACGGGCGGAAACCAGCCACTGCCCGTTGGCGGAAACAAGTGCAGCGCATTCTGATACTCGACACGCGCGCGGCTGGCGGCTGCCCGATTGTCGCCGTCAGCTTTCGTAATTAGTAAGGCGTCGGCCAGTTCCATAATGCCGCGTTTCATACCCTGTAACTCATCGCCGGCCCCGGCCAGCATCAGCAGCAGGAAGAAATCGACCATCCCGTGAACGACCGTTTCGGACTGACCTACGCCTACCGTTTCAATCAAGATTACGTCGAAACCGGCGGCCTCGCAGAGCAGCATGGTCTCGCGCGTGCGGTGCCCTACGCCCCCCAGCGAATCGCCCGCCGGTGACGGACGGATATAAGCGTTTAGGTTCATAGAGAGCGTTTCCATACGGGTTTTGTCGCCCAGCAGGCTGCCGCCCGAACGCTGGCTGGTGGGATCGACGGCCAGCACCGCCAACTGATGTCCCAGTCCTGTCAGGTAAGTGCCAAAGGCTTCAATGAAGGTGCTTTTGCCCACGCCCGGTACGCCCGTAATACCAATCCGAATACTTTTTCCGGTTTTCGGCAGCACCTGTTCCAGCACCTGCTGCGCGAGCTGCTGATCGTCGGCCCGTGTGCTTTCAACGAGGGTAATGGCCCTGCTCAACGTAAGTCGGTCGCCAGTCAGAATACCGTTGGCGTAATGGTCGGGCGGAAATCGGTGGCGCATGGTTCACAAAATACGGTCAATTCGGGCAAAAAACGGTGCTAATACGGTCGTACGTTTCAACAACCACCGCATCTGCATCCCAGTTTTTACGGCCATTCGTCAGTTCTGATGGTTTTTTAGGCCGGGATGTCCGCGACGTGCTGAGGTTTACGTAACTCATTAACTTAATGCTCCAGTTGTTGAATCCGACAACTAAGGGCAGCAATGAATCCATTTTGGCCGTTCGAGTATTTGTTTGCCAAAAGAAGTATTTCCTGGTATCAAATTTAAGCCATTGCTTTGTTGGACAATCGTAGCGCCATGAATACTCCTCTGACAGCCGCCTATTCACCTGCGGCATTCCGGCAACAGGCCCATGCCTTAGTTGACCTGTTGGCCGATCATCTGGAACGAGCCCAGTCTGGCACGAACCCCGTTCTAGACTACACTGAACCCGACGAGCAACTGGCCTATTGGCAGACGGATTTCGAGAAACCTGTCAACGCTGATCCGCTGCCGTTGCTGACCGATATGATTCAGCGCTCGATTCATCTGCATAACCCCCGGTTCATGGGCCACCAGGTTGCGCCCCCGCTGCCCCTGACCGCTCTGACGGGTTTGCTGACAGGTCTGCTTAATCAGGGTATGGCCGTGTATGAAATGGGAATGACGGCCAACGCGCTTGAACGGATCGTAACGCAATGGCTAGCGACTAAGCTCGGTCTGGGGTCCGACGCGGGCGGATTGCTGACGTCGGGTGGTACATTGGCGAACCTGACAGCGCTCCTGACGGCGCGGGCTATATTTGCCCCGACGGACGTATGGGAACATGGAACAACGGACCGTCTGGCCATCCTGGTTTCGGAGGAAGCGCATTACTGCGTAGACCGGGCCGCCCGGATTATGGGACTCGGTACCGATGGCATTATCAAAATTCCCACCAACGAGCGGTTCCAGATGCAGACTGACCTGCTTGAGACCTATCTGGAACGGGCTAAAACGCAGGGCCTGACGGTATTTGCGGTTGTTGGCAGTGCCTGCTCAACGTCAACTGGCTCCTACGACGACCTGTCTGCCATTGCTGATTTTTGCGAACAACATAAGCTGTGGTTCCATGCTGATGGTGCGCACGGGGGCGCTGCGGTTTTGTCGGATACCTACCGACCACTCGTACAGGGCATTGAACGGGCCGATTCAGTTGTGGTGGATTTTCACAAAATGATGATGGTTCCGGCCCTGGTGACGGCCGTGCTGTATCGACGCGATGCCGATTCGTTCCGAACGTTCCAGCAGAAGGCGCAGTACCTTTGGGCCGATGCCGACGCGAAAGACTGGTTCAACTCCGGCAAGCGGGCGTTTGAATGCACCAAACTAATGATGAGCGCAAAGGTCTATACCGTGCTACGAACCTACGGCGAAGCGATTTTCACGGAGAACGTAGAAACGCTTTATGATCTGGCGCGTTGGTTTGCTCAGGCCGTTAGCAGTCGACCTAGTTTTACGCTGGCTGTTGCGCCCGAGAGCAACATCGTCTGTTTCCGGTATATAGGCGACGGTAGTCAGTCCAATCAACTCGACGCAATTAATACGCAGATTCGCAGGCAACTTCTGAAAGACGGTCAGTTTTTCATTGTGCAGACCAGCCTGCGCGGGCAGGTGTATCTGCGCGTATCGCTGATGAACCCGCTTACGACGACCGAACACCTAACGGCATTGGTGAATGAAATCGAACGGATAGGCGCTGATTTGACCAATCTCTCTAATTCGGATAGTGCAACGTATTCAGCTTAACGGCTAACAAACTGAAATCTATGGCTTCGCCGGTTCCTGTTTATAAACTCCAGTCATTTCCACGGCATGAGCCGAATGCGCTCTTTTACATGACTAAGCTGGAAAAGCTGGTACAGGAATTCAAAGGGATTGACAAGCCTCATTCGCATACGTTCTACCTGCTGATGTGGATCTATCAGGGCAGTGGTACGCATACAATCGACTTCCGGACGTACGACATAGCGGCTCAGCAACTATATTTTCTGACACCGGGACAGGTTCATAGCTGGCACTTATCAACCGACATTCAGGGGTTCAATCTGTTTTTCGACGCGAATTTCTTTCGCAGTCGGTTTGCCGGGCGGTTGCACCAGTATCCGTTTTTTCACTCCCATCAGCATCAGCCCCTGCTGGAAGTTACCGATCAGCACGAGCTATTTCATGACTTGTTTCGGTATGCCTATGCTGAATATGAACATTCACAGCCAAACCGGGCCGAGGTGTTTCTGTCGTTTGTTCATCTCATGCTGGAAATAGCCAACCGGCTGTATAACCAGCAGCGATCAGGTACTGAACCGCAGCTATATGACCGTATTCGCCAATACGAAGATTTGCTGGAGCAGCAGTTTCTAACGGTTCGCGAGGTAAGCGCCTATGCCGACCAGATGAATCTGACACCAAATTACCTGAACCATGTCTGTAAGAAAGTTCTTGGCAAAACGGCGAGTCAGTTGTGGCACGAACGGGTCATTATTGAAGCGCAGCGATTATTGACCCATACCGCGCAGTCGGTCAAAGAAATTGGCTTTCAACTAGGTTTCGATGACCCTTCCTACTTTGTCCGATTCTTTAAGAAAAACACCCGGCAAACCCCCGCCGAATTTCGGCAAGGCTTGCTACTCAATCGTTGATTTGTGCCATAGGTCGCCTGTTTTGTCTTTCTACGACAAGATGGCTATAAGTACCTTTGTTACGTGGATTTGACTTATTCATCAGGAATTAAGTAAATCCATTCGTTACAAAACTGTTTTGGAGATATGTTAGCCAATAGTCGATTATACAGCGTTTTGTTCAATAAATGCCCCCGTTGTCATCAGGGCGATTTCTTTGTTAAAAACAGTGCGTTTAGCCGGCATTTCGACCGGATGCATGAACACTGCCCGCATTGTGATGAAAACTTTATGCCCGAACCGGGTTTTTACTGGGCTTCCATGTTCGTGAGCTATGCCTTCTACACCATCTATACGCTCATTACGTTCGGGATTGTGGTTGTATGGCTGGGCGTTGATCTGGACTACTATCTCATGGGCCTCATTCCTACGCTGGTGCTCCTGACGCCGTTTTTCTTCAGGATGGCGCGCCGGACGTGGCTGACAATATTTATTAAGCCCCTGCCACAGCAACGCATCTAAATCCTTCAGTGGTTCAGGCCAGGTCCTCGGGGGTAGTTATTTTGATATTCTCGTAGGACCCTTCAATAAGCGTGATGGGAAAACCTGCATGCTCCAGCACACTGGCGCAGTCGGTGAAAAAAGATTGTTCCTCGACCTGAAACGCCTGATGAAACCAATCCAGGCGAAACGTCTGGGGCGTCTGCACCAGGCGGTATTGGCTTCGGTCAACGGCCTGACTCACGCCATTAGGGCCAACGACCCGTACCGAATCCTTCACCGGCACACAGGTTACGGCCGAACCCACACGAGCGGCCGTTTCATAACTGTTCTGGATAATTTCGGCTGAAATAAAGGGTCGGACACCATCGTGAACCGCCACCAGGCCGGGCTGATCAGGCGTGCCGACCGCTTCGTTATCAAGCGCCAGAATGGCGTTCAGACCGTTCCGCACCGATTGAAAGCGCGTAGCTCCGCCGTTGACAGTCTGGATGGATGGCTGGTGAAAATTATGCCCCTCGCACAGTGCTGACCAGGTTTGCAGGTCGCGGGCGGGCAGCACCAGAATAATCTGAAGGGCGGGCGTAACGGCCAGAAACTGTTCGAGCGTATGCTGAAGAATAGGTTTTCCTCGGAGTAGCAGAAACTGTTTGGGTACGTCAGACTTCATCCGACTGCCGCTGCCCCCGGCTACAATAATGGCAAAACGTTTGTCGGTTTGACTGGTTGTCGCGTTGGCTAATTCATCCATAACCGCAAACAAACAATCAAACCGACAAACAATCAAACGATAAAATCAGGAAGGCCGAAGCCACGTCGTTACAGAATCAGCATCGCGTCGCCATAACTGAAGAAGCGATATTTTTCCTTGATGGCTGTCTGATAAGCTTCTTTAATCAGCTCATGCCCGCCGAATGCGCTCGTCATCATGATCAGGATCGATTCGGGCAGGTGCAGACTCGTCAGCAGTGAGTTGGCTATCTTGAAATCGTAGGGCGGGAAGATGAACTTATCCGTCCAGCCTTCTACCGGCTTAAGCCGGCTGTTGGCCGATACCGACGATTCAATCGCTTTGAGCGAGGTCGTGCCAACGGCGCAAACGCGCTTGCCAGCATCCAGAGCCGTATTGACAATCTGCGCAGCGTCTTCGGTAATCTTGTAATTTTCGGAATCCGTCTTGTGCTTGGTGAGGTCTTCGACGTCTACCTGCCGGAAGGTACCCAGACCAACATGGAGGGTAATGGGCGCGAAGTGAACGCCTTTAATTTCCATGCGCTTCATCATAGCGCGGGTAAAATGCAGGCCTGCCGTAGGAGCAGCTACCGCGCCAACGTGCTCGGCAAAAACGGTCTGATACAGATCCCGGTCGGCCGTTTCGGCTTCGCGCTGAATTTCACGGGGCAGGGGTGTTTCGCCCAGTTCATCAACTGCCTTCATAAACTCTTCGTGGTTGCCATCGAAGAGAAAGCGGATCGTCCGGCCGCGGGAGGTAGTATTATCAATTACTTCGGCTACCAGATCGCTGTCGCCGAAATACAACTTGTTACCAACCCGAATTTTACGGGCGGGGTCAACCAGTACGTCCCACAGTTTCATTTCGCGATTCAGTTCGCGCAGCAGGAAAACTTCAATTTTGGCACCCGTTTTTTCTTTATTACCGTAAAGCCGGGCTGGAAACACTTTCGTGTTGTTGATGACCATTACATCGCCATCGTCGAAGTAGCTCAGTATATCCGAAAACCTCTTGTGTTCAATGGATTTGGTTTTCCGGTCGACGACCATTAACCGCGATTCACCCCGCTCGACTGGGTATTTAGCGATGAGACTTTCGGGTAAATCAAATTTGAATTCGGATAACTTCATAGCTTATCAGCACGAAAAAGAACGTCGCGATTTTGTAAAGGCCGCAAATATAGTTAAAAACCCGGAAAATTTGACATGTTCCGGGTTTAATTCTTGCAAATATGAAAGAAATGAGTTATTGGCCAGTTGGCAGGGAATCAAGTGGCTTCACCGCGCCATCAGTATTGACCTGGGCACGGTCAGCAACGTGAAACTTAGCCATCAGCTCGGGTGACACTTCGTTTGCATAAGTTCCCTGAGCGGATACAAACACGCCTTTCATGCCATTAGAGGCCGTAATAGCATACAACGTCATTTCGTCGCCGGGGTCGGAAGTGCCCTCAAAGCGATGAAACTCATCGACGTTAAAGTCTTCACTTTTGAGTTTCGTGTCCGTTGATTTTTCGACCAGCGCATCATTCTGCGGGCCAAATTCATGCGTGTAGCCGCGTCCCCGAAGGTCTTCCATGGCTTCGGTTAGGGTGGTGAAATGTTTCATGACGTCGTACGGGTAAACAAGGTTGTAGCATAGAAACTCAGCCCGTCAAAAATAGTTTTCCAGCCTAAAGCGGACCCGCCTGTAAAATTTTAAACAAAGCCGTTCACAGACCTATTACGTTCTCTATCCGGACAAGCGTCCCGGATATAAGCTATATTAAACTCAACTGGTTACGAATGAAAAACTCATTGGCTCTAAGCGCATTGGTCCTGATAGCCTGCTGGCTAACTGCCTGTGAAGACCACCGCAATAGCCCGAACGCGCCCTTCCCCGAGCGCATTAACTTTGTAGCCGAGCGGCAGTATCCCGAGGGGATCGCCTACTCATCGCTATTAGGAAAGTTCGTCATTACGTCTATCACACAGGGCAAGATTGGAACGGTCGATACCGACGGCCGGTATGCCGATCTGCTGAGTGCGCCCGAGCTGATTAGCGGCATCGGCGTGAAAGTAGCCGGCGAGCGGCTTTTTGTCTGCGTGGGTGATCAGGGCGTTTCGGTTAAGAGTACGCCACAAACGGCGTTTAAAACGGCTGAACTGCTGGTGTTTAACCTGAATACGCGTCAGTTGGAACGTCGGGTAGAAATGGACAACCTGCTGCCCGATGCCCGTCATTTTGCCAATGACCTCGCTCTGTCGCCGGATGGGACCATTTACGTTACGGACTCGTTTTCGCCGGTTATCTACAAAATTATGCCCGATGGACAAGCCAGTATTCTGGTGAATGATCCCCGTTTTGCGAGCGCTACGTTTGGCCTGAACGGGATTGTGTATCACCCCAACGGTTATCTGATTGTTGCGCAGACAGGAGCGGGCAAACTGTATAAGGTGGATCTGAAAAACGGAAACGCAATCTCGGAAGTCGGCGGCATTGCCAGTCTGCCCGGTGATGGGCTGACGCTGCTCAACAATGATCTTTACGTGGTGACGGGTCAGGGCAGCCGCGTGGCGCAGGTACGGAGTGCCGACAATTGGCAAACGGCTTCGGTAGTGAAGACCGATGAAAACGGGTACTTCCAGGCAACCACTAACGTCGCCGTGAACAATCAGATTTATACGCTCAATGCCCGAATTAGAGAAATCAGTGCGGCCATGGGAAACACCGCTCTGCTGCAGTCGCGGGATTACAGCATTCAGCGCTTCCGGTAACGCGCACAGGTTATAACACTGAACGTTTTCTACCAGAATCGGCCCCGTTTATCAGAGCTTTTTTGATAAACGGGGCCGATTCTGGTAGTACAAGCTCCCGAAGGTTTATCGAACTGAATTTGTACTGGTTTGGACCGACGTAACGTTCAGGTTTTTCTGCAGGGCTTCCAGCGCAGCGGTCAGATAAACGAGCGGGGCGTTCCAGTTAATAGCGATTTCATTGGACGCGTAGGAACAGTCGGCATCCAGATACACCTCATCAGCAACAGTGGTCATGTAGCCCGGACATTTGTCCTGCCGGGCGGCATTGGCGTTGGTTCCGCCGGAGAGTAGTCCCGGTACCGGAGCCTCAATACCATCGGCAATGGATGGACGGTGGTGCGGATGCATAGGTGTTTTGTCGCCAAAGCCCGTCACGAACGAATAGCCAACGGCATTACGGCCCAGCAGATAATCGAGGTTGCTCAGCGCGTAGCGGAGATATTGATTGCGGTTCGGAGAATCCGTCAGCCGATACGCCTGAATAAGCGCAATGCCCTGATTGGCGGCTTCGGCGCTGCTTCCCCAGATAAAATCCTTTGCCGACTTGCCCATTACGGTCTGAAACGCCTGTTGATTAGCTCCGGCAATCAGCGAATCGGCCAGGCTGGTCAGGTGCTGTTTTACCTTCGGCAGATCATTTTTGCCAACGGCCGTCAGGTTGTTGCCCGAACGTGCCAGCGTGTAGTAAGCGAGCGACCGGACCTGCGGCCAGGAGGGAAGGGGCGTCCGACTGTCCGGGAAGAAGTTAACGGCCTTGTAATAAGCGTCGTCCTTCGTAGTTACGTATAACTCGGCAGCGGCCCATAGCCACTCATCGCTGGCGTCGCGATCTTCGTAGCCGCCGGTCGTTACGTCCGGATCGAAGCGGGTGTTCATAGCCTGCTGGCTATAGGCCATCGTCGGGTTTGCTTTCGCCCAGGTCCAGGCTTTGACGGCCGCCGACAAACAGGAGTCGGCCAGGCCGGGGAGTTCGCGGGTATACGGCTTCAGAACGCGATTTGCCTGCGCCATCACGGCCGCAAAGTCGAGCGTAGCGGTAATACTCTTGGCGATTACGTAACGGTCTTTAATCGCTTTGTCGGGCATAATCATGCCGTCGAAGCTGGGGTTGGTCAGCTTGTGGTACACTCCCCCATCGGCCGGGTCCTGCATGGTCAACATCCAGCGCAGATTCCAGAGTGCTTCGTCGAGCACGTCGGGGATTTTGTTGCCGCTTTCGGGAATGTTGGTGTTTAACTTGTTCGCGTAATCCGGGAAGTCTTCGCAAAGCGAAAGTAGTGTCCCCATCGTAATGCCGGAGTTGACAATATACTTGTTATAATCGCCGGCATCATACCAGCCCCGGGGTGAGGAAATGACCGTTCCGGCCGGACGACCGGGCGAAGCCGCCGACGGATGAATCAGCACGCGCGTGTCGGGGTGACCCGCCGGTCGTGCCCACTGTCCGGCATATTTCGCGGGCAGATCGATACCAGTTCGTTGGTAGTAAAACCCTTTGATGGCTCCAATTGCTAGCGCACGGTGAACGTCCGGGCGAATGTCGAACGGGTAGGAGTGACCGACGCCCGGAATGACAACGACGTAGCTGCCTATTTTTGTGAAGGCTGAAAAATCGGCGGTGCGTGTCGTTTTTCCGGAGATGCCGTTCTGCCGGGGGGCACTCAGAATGCCGGTAAAAACGACTTTTTTTCCATCCGGGGTGGTGAGCTGAAACGGCCCCTGTGCATCACCAACTACCACGGCGATCTTATCCGCATTCGGGTAGTACCCAAGTTGATTGAGCCGGATGGTTTCAGACAAGGATTGACCAGACACCCGTAGGCCGCTTATAAACGACAACAGCATGGTGAACCCGATGGGCAGACGGTAAAAGAAAGAAAGCATATGAAAAGCTGGATAAACGAAACCGATGAAGGCTTTCTGAGTAAAAGCCTTCATCGGTTTATAAGCTGATTAGTAATTACTTAACGACTTTCATCGTGCCCTGCATGACGTAGAAATGTCCGGGGACCGAACACTCGTAGGTATAATCACCGGGCTTTTCGGGGGCGATAAAGTAAATAGACTCGTTCGTATTTGGCTGGAGCAGATTCGTGTGGTGCAGCACTTTGTCAGTCTGCGGAATATAGTTTTTCTCCTGTCCTTCCAGGCCTAATTTCATGGCCAGTTCGCCAACCTGAATGGCCGAGCCGGGCATGACAACGACGAAGTTATGCAGCATATCATCTTCGTTGTTGAACACTACCCGAACCTTGCTGCCCGCTTTCACCTGGAACTGCTCCGGTGCGAACTTCAGACCGGGTTTGGTGCCCATATTGATGGTATAATCCGGCTCACCCCAGGATGCGGGCATCTCCGTCACCCGCTTGGTCATCGTCGCAGCTCCTGACTTCGCCGACGTTGAACGCCCAGCTCCGGTTTTAGGCGCGGGCTTGCTGACCATCTTAGCCGCCGATCCCGTAGCCGCCGAGGCCATCATTGCTGAGTGATCGTGCGCGGGCGCTATGCTGGCGATGTTCAGCTTTTCGCCATCGGGCAAGTTGTTCAGGGTGTAATACCCTACGTTGTGGAGCAGCGCCCGACCGTTGGCCGACCGAACGCCGTTCGTCGTGATTTCATGAATATAACCCAGCCGCAGACTGTCCACCACCAAACGGGCTTTCAACCCATCTTTTGAGACGACAATTCCCTGAATGGGGCAACCGGCGCGGTTAATAACCGGGCTGCCGTAAGTAGCGTGATACTTGTAGTTAAAGCCCGTCACTTTATAGGAAGCCGGATCGGCAGCCAGTTCCGCATCGACCGGTTCGGTAAATTCGATCTCAAAACCATCTGGCATAGCGTGGATGGTTTTCATCTCAAACGGCATTTTGCCCGTCCAGACCACCCGCTGCAGACTGAACAGTTCCTTACCCGTTGACGACCAGCCCCGGCTTGTCATACCCACAAACATCGACGCATCGTGCCCCCAGACCAGACGTAATACCCCCGACGAGAAGCCTTCCCGGAACGGGAACACAACCCCCTGGTATTCGCCTTTCACCTTCTCGAAGTCAACCCGAGAAAGAATACTTTGGCCCTGATCGCCCACAAATAACTGGTTATCGAAGGGTCCGAATTTACCTTTTGTGTTGTCGAGCAGTAAACCCGATGTCGATATGCCCAGAATCCCGTGGGGAAGCCAGACGGCGGGAGCTTTCAGGGCCGGAACCCGCTTGGCTACGTCATACAGCGGCTCGCCGGTATTAGGAACTTCCTGCTGCTTCAAGGTCAGGGGCGAACCTGGCAGGCCCGTCCACCGCAAGCTTTCGGCATTACCCAGGAAATCGCCTTTTTCGACCTGCGAGATACGGCCCGAGCCTACCCAGTCGCCCTGGTTTTCGGTGTAAAAGAAATCGCCGGCAGCGTTCATACCGTAGCCCGCCGGTGAGCGCATACCAGCCGCAAACGGCATCATCTTGCCGTCGGGCGTAATCTCCAGCGTCCAGCCGCGCCAGGGAACCAGACTAACGCCATGCCCCAGACTATTGCTCCACCCTACGTTCAGCGTAACGAGCATGTTACCGTTTGGCAGAAACGTAGGCCCGTAGGAGTACTCGTGGTAGTTGCCTGACAGCGGCCACGAATAAACTTTGTCGTAGGAATCGGCGCGGCCGTCGCCATCCTTATCGCGCAGACGGGTAACTTCACTGCGCTGGGTTACGTAAATATCCCCGTCTTTATACGCCAGACCCAGCGGCTCGTGCAGCCCATAGGCAAACCGCTTATACGTTGGTCGCTCCGAGCCGCTGATATACGGGTTGGACACGGTCCAGACTTCGCCCCGGCGCGTACAAACGGCCAGACTGCCATCCGGTAGGGTTGTCATGCCACCGACTTCCAGAATGATGTCTTCCGGCACCGGCAGTGAGATCAGCTTATAAAAGTCGTCTTCTTTTTCAGGATCGGCTTCAACTTTCGCGAGCCCTTTGGGCGTCGGAGCCGGCTGCTTGCTACTCGAACTAACCGGCTGACCCGTCTTGGATTGAATCTGAGCCTGGACGGTCAACGAAACCAGGCAGGTGAAGCCGGCCGTTAGCAAGCCCGCTTTCGCCAGATTTTTCAAACTATGTTGGTATGCTTTCATAATCAGATTTTTCAGGAGTGGGCTTTACCAGACAATCGAATACGTTACGGTACCGCTGTTATTCGTGGCTTTAACGGGCAGCAACAGTTCTTTGGTGTTCTGAGCCGTGCTGCGGATAACCGGTTTCTGTTTATCTGGCAACTCAATAAAATACTGCTTGTCGTTGATGGCGTAGAGGCCATTCGGCAGTTCGGTGATGTCACGCCCTTCGGCTACCCGGCACCAAAGCGGCTGATCGCCGGTTACCGTGAACGTGTGTGACAGTTTCCGGCCGTCGTCGGTCGAAGCAAGGGATTCCTGCACATTGACCGCGCCCAGCTTGTATTTGAATACCGGCCGGCCCGCTTTATCAATATCATAGCCCAGGTTGTTATACGTAACATTGGAATCCGGCCAGGCTGCGTTCTGATCGGCGAGGAGCGCCAGCGAGGGCTTGCCCGAAAGCTCAATCACGCTGCCCATTGGAACACCCAGCTGGGTTTCGCCCCGTCCGTACCACATCGGCGTCGTTTCCAGGAAATCGCCCCGCCAGATTTGCAGGAACTCGCCTTTTTGAAGATCAACCGTGTAATTCACCAGATCCGGTTCGCCTACCGAGATGGTATGCGTATGCTTAACGCCGTGGTGGTTGATGAAGCCACGCTGCATGACGGGTTCATTGCGGGCCATAACCGAGATTTCCCCAACCGGGTCTTCGGCTCGGATAACCTGGTTGAGGGTTGTGTACTGAACGCCCGGCCCTTCAATCCCAAGCAGAATGTCGTTGCTGCGGGCGTACCAGAGTCCAAAGTTTTTATAATAAGCCAGCGTAATGGGGTGGTCGCCGGCTTCCAGATTGACCAGCGCTGAGGCCATACCGCCGTCTTTGCCACTAATGCTTAGGATGGGTTTGTTGGCGATACTCAGTTCGCCGGCTCCGTTGGGATTGGCGGGATTTGTTTCGGCTGGAATCCAGCGCAGGTTCAGATTAAGCAGGTACTGGCCCGAACGGGGGATGTGAATCGTACCCGTAATCCGGCCGCCGAATTTGTCCCGGCTACCGGGAGCCTGATGCGCTAGCACGCTGATGTCCATTTCCCGTTTGGGAGTCAGTGCGTTGAAGTCGGCGACCGAGGCAAACTTACCTTCGTAGGCGTTCAGCTTGAGATTGGTTAGCGTAACGGGTTCAATCCCGTAGGCTTTATAGCGAATATTCCGGAAAGCAACCGGGCCATGATCGCCCTGAATCACGAGCGGTCCCGTCGGTTTTTCATCCGGGAGGGCGGGGCCACGGGTTGGGCCGGTCACTTCAATGTTTTCGTGGATGGTTACGCCGTTCTGAATGACCTTCAAAAAGCGGGCGTTAGCAATTTTCTCGCCTTTTTCGTTGAACCGGGGGGCCCGGAACACAATTTTGTAGTGCTGCCACAGACCCGGTGCCTTGCTGACGTTCTGGGTGGGCGGGTGCCCCTGATAGCCTTTCTGACCTTCCGGACGGCTCTCGTCCCAGCGTTCATAAATGGCTCCGCAATCATGAGCGCCCGGCGTTTTTACGCCCCAGCTATCCAGGAGTTGAAGTTCATAGCGCCCCTGCAGGTAAATCCCCGAATTCGACCCTTTGTCCATCATGAAATCCAGCTCCAGTTCAATGTCGCCGTGTTCCATTTTGGTGAAAAGCTGGTCTTTACTTTTGCCGGAGGGGTCATTCACTAGAATACCGGTTCCGGCTTTTGTGCTTCCTTTTCCGGTTTTGTTAAAGTCATAAAACACGTCGCCGACAATCTTCCAGTTGCTACCGGTTGGCCGGAAGTCATTCATGTTCTGGAGATTAATCGCTGTAGATGGTAGCTCATTGGGTTGCGCTGCTGCGGTAAGCATAGGCAGACAAAGACCCAGAAGAAAACAACTAAAATAGCGGTGCATGAAAATTGAGAGAAATAGTAAGAACGCGTAGAGCGGTTAAAATTAAGTTGCCTGTCGGCAAACAAGATAAGCTTGCTGACAGGCAACTGTAAATTTACGATATGTTTTACGACAAAAGGATGATTAAGGCCAATTAATCCGGCAGCACCTTAACCATAATGTCTTTGAAATACACTTTGCTCTTGGGATCGTGACCCTGCAGGGCCAGGGTGCCGCTGCTGAGTTTTTTGCGGGCAGCGCCATTGCTGATGCTGTCGGGCTCGGTGTAGTTGTTAATGACTTTGTCGTTTACTTTGATGATCACGTTTTTGCCATTGACAATGATGTGTTCCGTATACCACTCATTGTCTTTCACGAACACTTCCTTTACGTCCTGCAGGGCATAAACGCTGCCAGTTTTACGCCAGTCGGTATGGGACTGGTTGACCTGAATTTCATAGCCTTTGCTGGGCCATCCCTTAGGCTGATATTCCGTGTGAATGAACATGCCGGAGTTGGAGCCGGGCATGGTTTTCACCTGAGCTTTCCACTCAAAATTTTTGAAATTGTGGTTGCCAACCGGTCCTTCGTAGAACAGATGTGCCCGTGGTCCGGCGACTACAATCGCGCCATCTTCAATTGTGAATGTGCTTGGGCTTTCTTCGGTTACTTTCCAGCCGTTAAACGTCTTGCCATCGAAGATGCTGACCCAGCCATTGGCTTGCCGACCGGGTGTAAAGGCCAGCCCGGCAACGAACAGCAGGGCGGCTGACAGAAACAATAAGGGTTTGCGCATGGGTATATAAACTGCTTTCTATCAAGAGCAGTTTACCGCCGTTTTTTACTCAATCGGGTGAGCAGATCCGCGGTTTTGAGCTGGGTAAGCCGCTTATTGTTTATAGACTTTCCCGTCTTTCATGACGAACCGTACGGTTTGCAGGGTTTTGATGTTCTGGATCGGACAGTCATCAACGGCAATGATGTCGGCCAGCTTACCCGCTTCGATGGAACCAATCTGCGTGTCCATGCCCAGAAGCCTGGCGTTAGTCATCAGAGCCGATTTCAACGCTTCGACTGGTGGCATACCCGCTTCAACCATGTATTCGAACTCCTTGGCGTTATAGCCATGCAGATAAACGCCGGCATCGGTACCAAAGGCAATGTTTACGCCGGCCTTATAAGCCTTCCCGAAGGTGGCCTGAATCTTGGGGCCAATTGCCAGTGCCTTGGGGCGAACCAGCGCGGGGTAATAGCCGAACATACGAGCGGAGTCGGCAACGGTTTTACCGGCAATGATAGTCGGCACAAAGTAAGTGCCGTGTTTCTTGAACAGCGCAATGGCTTCGTCGTCCATATACGTACCGTGTTCAATAGTTTGGACACCTGCCCGAATGGCCCGCTTCATGCCCTCTGCCCCGTGGGCGTGAGCCGCTACCGGAAAGCCGTAATCTTTGGCGGCATCCACCACAGCTTTGACTTCTTCTTCCGTGAACTGCGGACCGGAGCCATCTTTAGCATTGCTCAGAACGCCACCCGTCGCTGTAATCTTGATCAGGTCCGCGCCTTCCTTGTACCGCTGCCGAACGGCTTTGCGGGCATCTTCAGGACTGTTAATGACGCCTTCGGCCGGACCCGGATCGCCCATGAGGTCGCGCCGGTAGCCGTTGGTCGGGTCAGCATGGCCGCCGGTGGTGGCAATACTTTTACCAACGGTCAGAATACGTGGCCCATCGACCAGCCCCTGATTAACCGCGTTACGCAGAGAAACGTTGACACCCGATCCGCCAAGGTCCCGCACGGTCGTAAAACCAGCCAGCAGGGTAGTCCGGGCGTGCTTAGCCGCTTTAAACGCCACATCCGGAACGTTCTGGGTGAACTGATCGACCTGACCACCGCGCCGGGTTTCTGATTCCATATGTACGTGCATGTCGATCAGGCCGGGCAGAACCGTTTTGTTCTTTAAATCAACGATCCGGTCCTGACCATCAGCGGCTGCGTAACCTTTCTGAACGGCCGTAATTTTGTTGCCTTCAACGACTACGGTCATTTGGTGTTGCAGGTCATTGCTCGTCCCGGTGAAGAGGTTGCCGCAATGAATCAGCGTACGCTGTGCCAGGAGCGGTGAGGCCAGTAACGAAAGCCCTGCCAACAGATAGAATTTCTTCATGATGATTAGTTGGTATATAAAAAAGCCGCAGCCTGTTGGCTGCGGCCCTGAAAGTACGAAAACAAGCGCAGGAAGCCTTACAATTTTGTCACCTGAATGACGGCTGTCTGCGGCTCACCAACCGTCGACGCCGTTGGATACGGGTTCACCTCGCGGAGAATGACTTTATACGTTTTGCTGTTCAGCGAAACGTTTGTTGAGTCCAGCCGCTTTGCATACCCTTCCCTGGCATCCGGACCCAGCGCCAGACGTACCGTGCTGGCGTCGTTACCGGCCGAAAGCAGCATATTAACCCATGCCTGCCCGGCCCAGATGCAGGTAGTGCCCGTTGGGCATCGGCTGTCCTGAATGGAATCAACGCGAACGACCACGTCCGAAGCCAACCGCGCCGACTGGTTCAATTTAAGAGATACATAATCGGTCGGAGCGGGTGTGCTGGCCGACTGGCAGGCGAAAAAGAATGCGGTACCGGCAATGAGAAAACCGGCAGTTCGTTTTGCGAATGGTAACATATGATTGCTGTCATTTTTAAAAAGACCGCAACCACTCCCGGACAGTTGGAATCTGGATGCTATTTTTTTACGATTACGCCGTCGGCTACGAATGTGAGCGCTTTTTCGGGCTCTGTAATCTTTTCAATTTCTTCCTTTGACTTGCCGGCGTCCTGTGCATAATGGCGCAGTTCATCAACGGGCGTAACGGAGGTTTCGGCATTGCCCTGAACAACTACGGTCTTGCCGACAATATCTTTCGGAACAAAGAAGCCATAGTCTTTAAAGGTTACGCGCATGGTCTGACCGTCGCCGGTTTTCAGTTTCATCCAGCAGCCTTTTACCTTGCAGACCGACTCAACGGTACCTTCCACTTTGGCAGGCATCTGATCTTTACTGCCCATTTTGGCGGCCAGTTGCGTAGCCGGAATGGCACCCGTCGGCGTAATTTTCTTGCCGTGGTAGCTGATGTTGTCCTGCGCCAGCGCACTAAAAGACAGACCAAGCAGGCAGGCGATAAAGAGTATGTTTTTCATAAATAAGCAGACGTTATCTTTACTCCAAAACTACTTAATTCCTGACATTACTAAAAACCATGATGGTTAGTTCAAAATGCATGGCGCTGCTGAGTATGAGTCTGCTCGGTGTCGTTGCCTGCCAGAAGAATTCCGACACCCCTGCTCGTACTACTTTTTTTGATAGGTCCGGGATGGACACGACGGTTAGTCCCGGCGATGATTTCTTCTCCTATGCTAACGGCGCCTGGGTAAAGAAAACACAGATTCCTGGCGACCAGACGGGCTGGGGATCGTTCTACCAGCTTTATGACGATAATCAGCTCAAGACAAAGGGTATTCTCGAAGAAGCTGCCAGCGCCGAAGCCAAAACCGGCAGCGTAGAGCAGAAAGTCGGTGATTTTTACGCCAGCGGTATGGATACCGTCACGATCGACAAACGTGGTTACGAACCCATAAAAGCCGAACTGGCGAAAATCGCGTCCATCACCGATTATAAAGGCGTTCTGGACTATATCGCGGCCGACGAAACCAACCGGGGTGGCGAATTCATCGGGCTTTACGTCGGAGCCGACGATCGCCAGAGTTCCATCAATCGCATCATCTTCGGGCAGGCCGGACTTTCGTTGCCCGAGAAAGATTACTACACCAAAACCGATGAGCCAACCCGCAAGATTCGGGCGGCTTTTGTGAATTACGTTGCGAAGTTATTTACCCTGGTAGGGGCTGATTCCATTTCGGCCCGGACAAAAGCCACGGCCATTCTGGAATTTGAAACGGCGCTAGCCAAATCGCATAAATCGCCCGCTGACCTGCGTGATCCGGTGGCGAACTACAACAAGTTGGCCGTGGCCGACCTGACCCGCCAGATGCCGAACCTGAACTGGCGGACGCTGCTGAACACGATGGGACTGTCCCGGATTGATACGGTTCTGGTGGGACAGCCTGCTTACTACCAGGCCCTGGACAGGATGTTGCCCACCACGCCCATCGACGTTCTGAAAGATCGGCTGGTCTTTGATCTGCTGGACAACAATGCCAACTTACTGAGCAAGCCATTTGAGCAGGCGAGTTTTGAGTTCAATAACAAAACGCTGTATGGGCAGCCCGAACAGCCCGAACGCTGGAAGCGGATAGCCGGTCGGGTAGATGCGTCGCTGGGCGAAGCGCTGGGGCAGTTGTGGGTCAAAAAATACTTTACGGCCGAAGCCAAAGAGCGAATGCTGACCCTGGTCGATAATCTGCAGAAAGTGTATCGGGCGCGGATTGAAAAACTCGACTGGATGGCACCGGAAACCAAAAAGGTAGCGCTGGTGAAACTAGACAAATTTGTCAAAAAAATCGGCTACCCCGACAAATGGAAAGATTACTCCGATGTAGACGTAAAGCGCGATGATTATTACGGCAACGTTCAGCAGGCGCGTAAACATCATTTCAGGGAAGATTTCGCCAAGATCAATAAACCCGTTGACCGGACTGAGTGGGGCATGACTCCACCGACCGTAAACGCCTACGCCAACCCGACCAACAACGAGATTGTGTTCCCGGCCGGGATTCTGCAGTTTCCGTTCTTCGACAAAGATGCCGACGATGCCATCAATTATGGCGGCATTGGTATGGTGATTGGTCACGAAATGACGCACCTGTTCGACGATTAGGGACGGCAGTACGACGCCAATGGCAACCTCCGCGACTGGTGGACAAAACAGGACGCCGAGCGGTTCAACACCAAGACTCAGGCCGTTGTCAACCAGTACAACAACTACACGGTGCTTGATAATCTGCACCTCAATGGTCGCCTGACGCTGGGCGAGAACCTGGCCGACCTGGGCGGAATTACGCTGGCTTATCAGGCATTTAAGCTGACGAAGCAGGGCCAGAGCACCGATAAAATTGATGGCTTTACGCCAGATCAGCGGTTCTTTCTGGGCTTTGCGCAAGTCTGGCGGATTAAAATCCGCGACGAGGCCGAGCGCGTTGGCGTAGCAACCGATCCGCATTCGCCCGCCAAGTTCCGCGTCAACGGCCCGCTAACCAACTTTGCGCCGTTCTACGCGGCCTTTAACGTAAAGCCGGGTCAGAAGTTATATAAACCCGAAATACAGCAGGCAAGGGTGTGGTAGAACTGCTCCCAGGGCACCGGCCGGTGCCCTGGGGTCTATCAGGTCCAGTACAGCACTGGCGCGTTAGGGAACCGCTTGGCCCATTCGGCAAAGAAAAACGCCTTCATCGCTTTCATCTCCTCCGGCCGGTACACGTACTTGGTGCCGCCAAACTTGTTCCGTTTCTCGGCGCGGGCAGTTTCGTCCATTTCCAGCGACGTGTTCGGATACCACTCCAGCAGTACGTCTTTGGAGCCGGGCGTAAACCGGTGACTGATAAATTCGGCGGTCAGATCACACGGAAAGTCGAGTACAGCCTGAATCCGGTCAAGCAGATCGGTGTAGTGTTCGCGCCAGTCCGGGATGAGCATGATCGGGGCCAGCACGACACCGATGGGATAGCCACCGCCCCCCAATTCGCGCGGCAACGCCATTTGCCGCATCGCCTGCAGACGAGCTTCGATGGAGGCTGTACCACCTTCAAGTCGCCGGGCAACCGATTCGGCGTTGAGGCTGAACCGGGCGCGGGTCTGACCGTTGTGCGGCAGATCGAGCAGGCTGTCTACCTGATTGTATTTAGAGACGAAACGAAGCTGGCCTTTCTCGCGGGTGCCGTAGTAGCGGATGCATTCGGCCAGACTGCCCGTGAGGTGCTCAATGCCCAAGACGTCGGTATAACAACTCACCTCAAACGTAGTCGGGCGGCTGGCATCGGTGCCCTGCCAGCTTCGGTTGGGCGGGTAGGTGCCCTCGTACGTTGCCGTGTGTTCGAGCATCTTCGGCAGATTCGCGTAAGCCCGGACAACCGGCGGACCGGCCAGGCTACCCGCCAGATAACAGTAGTGGCAATGGGCCGGGCAGCCTTCGGCCAGGTTCATCTGCCAGTCGGCTGAAGGGGGAATGGGCTGCAACCGGAAGGCGCTCGGCGGGGCGTTAACTACCGCCAGCGTATTCTTGGCAATTCGGTACGTCTCCCGCTCGTCGGCCCCGCGCAGACCTGTAATGCGGTTATTCCTGGCAATCTCGATGGGCAGGTTAAAGGCAGAAACCCGTTCGTAGATAGCCTGCCCAAATGGCTCCTTAAGCGCATCGGCCGTAAAGACGACACGCTTCGGCATCCATAATTTTGCTGACTTAACGAGTGGCTCCGGTCGGGTGGATAGAGGCTGGAGAGCAACTGGGTGTTCAAGTGTCATAGACGTTGAATAGGCCTGAATATGGCTACAAACTATAGCATAAACAGGCATAGATATAACACGCCAGCCGCGTTTAAAAATCCCAGTGTTGAAGATATTATCGTTGTGTAAGACATTGATTAACAGTTAATTGATAATTATTTTCTGGACTTTGCATGTCCTGGAACAGACCCGGATTAGAGCGTAAAATGTCAGATTGAAACACAAAAACGGCTACGTCGCAAAACGTAGCCGTCTACGGTTTAATACGGTTTTACTGATCGACCCGCAGTCCCCGGCTTCCGACGGAGCCGAAGTAGTAGTTGACACCAAACTTGAGCCGGCCGCCTTTGCCACGGCTGGCGGTTGGGTCAATCTTGTTATAAAAATTGCCTTCGTACGTTATTTCAGCACCTAACCGGCGAAGAATCCAGGCCATTAGACCAATTTCAAGACCAACACTCGTATAACGCGACTTTGTATCCGCCGGAATCGTTGACGAAAATTCCCGGCCTGAGTTTAGGCTCGCGCCTAAAAAGCTGCTGATTCGGGTGCGGAAAGGGTAGTACCGGGCAAAGATACCGACTTGACGGGAATGGTATTTATTGCCAACCAGTCGGTCGAAATCATAACGAAGTCCACCCGCAAATCCGGGCTGAAAAAAGTAGCCAACGCGCGTATTGATAGCGGTGTAGGCCTGGCCGTTGGCGGCCCCTAAGCCAATTCCGGCCCCGGCGAAAATAGTGCCCGGCTGAAACCAGCTTAGCTGATGGGTCTGCTGGTAGTTGCGCGAGCGCTCCAGTTCGTCATCCAGTCGCTCTTCTACCTGAGCTGCTTTCTGGCGCGCTTCCTGTTTAGTGTCTTCGTCAAGTAGCGGTCGATTACTTCGGGTTGAATCCGGCCCGTTCTGTCCATACCCCGCCAGGGATAGACAAGAGAGCAGAGCCAATGTTTTCAGTAAAGTTTTCATCGTCGTTGAGTTAATAGATTCTGTCTATAGATTCACTACTCTATTAACTCTAAACTGGTTGATAAGGTTATACCGTAACCAGGCCGGTTTCCAGGTGAAACCCAATCAAAAAACGCCTTCCTGGCGGGGCAGAAAGGCGTTGTCGGAAACTAACGATGGGGTTGTACGTTACCGCTTCAGTTGCTCGATGAGGGCGTTCACCTGTTCGGCCGATACCGCGGGGAAGTTAGCGATCCGAATCTGCGAGTCTTTTAATTTACCGTAACCACTGCCAACCACCATGCCGGCTTCTTTAGCTCTGGCAATGACGGTGGCCGAAGGCTCTTTGGTGTTGGCGACGATAACTGTCTGTGAACGATGCCGCTCCTGTTTCACGAAGGGCTCATAGGCATCTGAACTATCCAGAAATTTATAAAGCATTCGGGCTTTTTCGTCGGTCTGCTTACGCAGGGTATCAATACCAATTTTGTTGAAGTCTTCAACGATTTTCCCCAGCAGATAGATAAACAGAACGTTCGGGGTCGCGGGCGTCTCAAAAGTCTGGTAATGTTTCCAGAGTGTTGGCAGGGTATGGTGCGCTCCAATGATCATTGAATCATACTTCTGTAACCGTTCGGCTTTTTCCAGGCAGGTCTGGCTGGCAATCCAGACGCCCAGACCGGCGGGCATGCCGAAGGCTTTCTGCACGGAGAAAAACGCCGAATCAATCAGGCTGAAATCCAACTCGGGGTAGGGAGCCGATGAAACCATATCGACACAGAACAGCTTTTTCGGGTATTTCCGCTTTAGCTTGTGCATTTCGGTTGGCCGCATCTGCACACCTGAGGAGGTTTCATTGTGCGTTAGACTTACTAGTTCGGCATAGTCAGGCACCTCGATTTCGGTGCTGTCGAAACCCTCGCCGAATGGCTTCTCGAACAAGTGCGCAAACTTGTGCAGGGCGTTGGCGTAGTCGTAGAACTTGCGGGAAAAGGAGCCGTTGACCAGGTGAAAACTTTCGTGTTCGACGCAGTTGAACAGAATCCGTTCCCAAACTTCCGATGCCGAGCCGGTAAAGAAAATGCCGTGTGTGCTGGGGATACTCAGCAACGTCCGTAGCTGTTCATCCGCAAACTTATAAATGTCACGAAACCGTTGACTGCGGTGAGAAATCGAGCCGATTTGCTCGTCTATCGCCGTTTGCAGATGTTCGTAGATTGTCGGATAAAGTTCGGCCGGGCCGGGTGTAAAGTAGGTGTATTTCATAGAGAGAACGAAGAAAAGAGCGAACGAGTGAATAAGTGAAAGAGCAATTAGCTGCTCCATTCACTCGGTCACTCATTCGCTCTTTCGCTCATTAATATAACAGTCTGAACTTAATCGTGTGGTCGATGCCTTTCAATTCTTCTACGACCGCTTCGGCGTATTCTTTGTCCACATCGGTAATTACGTACCCAATCTGCTCATTGGTCTTTAGATACTGGCCGTGGATGTTGATGTGGTATTTTGCAAAAATACTGTTCATCTGGGCCAGAATACCCGGTACGTTCGCGTGGATGTGCAGCAACCGGTGAGCGCCTTTCAGCAGCGGCAGCTGCAGCTCGGGGAAGTTAACGCTGCCGTAGGTGCTGCCGTTGTTAATGTATTCGAGCAGTTTGCCCGGTACGAAGTTGCCGATGTTCTCCTGAGCTTCCTCCGTACTGCCACCAATATGCGGTGTCAGGATTACGTTGGGCATACCCCGAAGTGCGTTAATGAATTCTTCGTTATTGGTTTTCGGCTCCTGCGGAAATACGTCAATGCCCGCTCCGGCCACCTTGCTGCGTTCCAGCGCATCCACCAGCGCCGGAATGTCCACAATATGACCGCGTGAAAGGTTCAGGAAGATGGCACCGTTTTTCATCAGCGCAAATTCTCGGTAACTGATCAGGTTCCTGTTATCCTTACGTCCATCGGTATGCAGGCTGATAATATCTGAAACGGCCAGCAGTTCATCGAGTGATTTGCATTTGCGGGCGTTGCCGAGCGCAAGCTTATCGACGATGTCATAGAAATACACTTCCATACCGAGAGCCTCGGCCACGACCGAAAGCTGCGTGCCAATATTCCCGTAACCGACCAGTCCGAGTTTCTTGCCGCGAACCTCAAAGCTGTTCTTGGCCGATTTATCCCAGACGCCCTTGTGCATCGAATTACTCTTCGGCACAATGTTGCGAATCAGCATGATAATTTCGCCAATGGCCAGTTCAACCACCGAGCGGGTGTTGCTGTAGGGTGCGTTAAAAGCCGCGATGCCTTTTTCAGTGCAGGCTTCCAGATCAATCTGGTTGGTGCCGATGCAGAAGGCGCCGATAGCCATCAATTTGTTGGCCTGCTCCAGCACCCGGCGCGTCACCATGGTTTTCGACCGGATACCCAGAATCGATACGTCCCGAATAGCTTCGATCAGTTCATCCTCGTCGAGGGCGCCTTTCCGGATTTCAACGTTGAAGCCTTCCTGCTCAAAAAGCTGTATGGCAGCCGGATGAACATTCTCCAGAAGTAGCACCTTGATCCGGCTTTTTGGGTACGACTGGCTGCGGCTCAGGTTGTTATGGTACAGAAACTCATCAAGCGAGGGCGCTACATGGTCGGCTTTTTCAACGACGCGGGGGCGCATCACGTTCTCCGTAAACGCGTAAAAGCGATTCGCCAGCCCCGACGCTTTAATTTCGTAATCCGTGTAACCGTCGCCGATCACATAAACCTCACCGTCGAGGTTCAGATTGCGAATAACCTGCGATTTGCCGCCATTGGCCGAAAGAGGATTCCCGCGGTCGAACCCGATAATGCTTCCCGTTTCATCGAACACGAACGTATTGGCAAATACGTTCTCGGCCCGCACTCCCAGCGAGGTAACAATCGGCACGATAAACTCCCGGAAACCATTCGAGACAACGTAAATCTGTTCGGCGTTTTCCGTCAGAAACTGCTTGTTCCGCTGAAACGAGTCGGAGATTTTACCCATCAATGTTTCGATGAGCGCGGGCAGCTGATCGCGATGCGCCTTCAGTAAGTTCAGCCGCAGGTCGAGCGATTCCGTAAACGAAATCTCGCCCGACATACCACGGTCGGTTATGACTTTGATCTGATTCAGGACATCGTCGCGGTCGGGGCGACCCACGAGCGAGATTTCGCCCAGCACGTCGAGGGCTTCTACCTTTGTGAAGGTGCTGTCGAAATCAATGATGTAGTAAGTCTGTTCGGGCGCTTTGGTGAGCATATTCAGGACCCCGGAGCCATGTCCGGAGCAATTGATAGTTTACTTAGTTAATCAATTGCCCCGGACGCCTGTCCGGGGATAACGTTGGGCTGGTCAGAAACACTGCTGCGCGTTCTTCTGACCAGTATGTGCTGTTTATCGTACCTTCTTTCGGTGGGAAGCCACAATGTCCCCCCTGCTCCGGAAACTCCATCCAGACGTTCGGGAGTTCCCGCGCCAGATCGGTTGGAAAACATTCGGGCGATAAAAAGGGGTCATTCCTGGCGTTCACAATCAGCGTCGGCACGGTGATTTTCGGAATAAACTGCAGGGAACTACTGCGAGTATAGTAATCCGTTACGTCGCGGAAGCCGTTCATGGGGGCCGTAAACAGATTGTCAAACTCCCGAACGCTGCGGGCTTTCCGGACCTGTGCGGTCGGAAAAACGCCCGGCATTACCTCCGCCTTTTGCAGAACCTTCCGTTTAAGCGTCCGGTTAAACCGATAGTTATACACTAGGCTGTCCCACTGTTCGAGCCGCCGGGCCGACCCCATCAGATCAAGGGGAACGGAAAAAACAACGGCTTTCCGGATGGCCGGGTTGGTGTGTTCGCCCTGTTCGCCGAGGTATTTCAGCGTAACGCTGCCGCCCGCGCTGAAACCTAGCAGATATAAGTGCTGATACCCTTTTGAGAGGGCATAGTTGATGACGAAGTGCAGATCACCCGTTTCGCCGATATGGTAAAACCGCTGCTGTCGGTTCAGTTCGCCACTACACGAACGATAATGCCAGGCCAGGCAATCCAGTCCGTTCTGAACCAGATGTTTCGCCATGCCAACCAGATACGGGCTCGTTGAGCTGCCTTCTAGGCCGTGGGTCAGAATGGCCAGCGTTTTTGAACCAGATTCTGAATCCGGCATCTGGTGTCCGTATGCCCAGTCCAGGTCCAGAAAATCATCATCCGGTGTATCGATGCGTTCGCGGACGTAAGGAACCGCAACCTTGCGAAACAGCGAGGGAATGATGGTTTGCAGGTGGCCGTTCCATAAACGGGCAGGCGGCTGGTAACTGGATGGAGCAATCAGCGGCATTGCGGGACGCGGGTGATTGAAGCCTCAAAGGTAAGGGTTTCCCGGCTGCTTTTAAGAATGATTCAGTTGATAAACCCTAAAAATCATCGGTTTGCCCTTGCGCTGACTACTGAATTTGCCTTTGTTCAGTGAGCGATATGAACCCTCATCCCGTTATTTCCCTGATTCAACGTCTGGTTTTGCTTATGCAGATTCAGGCTAACCGAAGGGCTTCCCTGAAGGTATCAGGAAGCCCTTCGGTTAAAGTGCCAGTTCCTTTTCCGAGACAATCGTTAGGACCTCCGTATCGGTAAGGCGCTGCGCCAGTCCCAGCGTTTTAGGCACTTCGTAGTGGAAGAAAAACTTCATCGTATGGATTTTTCCTTCGTAAAACGCCAGATCATCGCCCTGCGGATTTTGGGTCAGCAGCGCCTGTCTGGCAACATCGGCCTGCTTTAACCATTGCCATGCCACAACTACAATCCCGAACAATTCTAAAAACAGCGTAGCGTCGGCGAGATAGCGCTCAGTATCACCTTTCAGCGCGTGCGGCATCAGGCTGGCGATAACGTCTTGGGTGCGCTTGAGTTCAGCCGTCAGTTGGTCGGCATAGGGTTTCAGGTCGTCGAATCGGCTCGCTTCGGCAATGGTTTTGCCAATTTCGGCAAAGAGCAGTTTTGGCGCTTTTCCGCCCTGCATGGTCATCTTCCGGCCCAGCAGGTCCTGCGCCTGAATGCCGGTTGTCCCTTCATAGATGGGCGTAATGCGGATGTCGCGGTAAAGCTGCTCGACCGGGAAATCCTCCGTGAATCCGTAGCCGCCAAACGTCTGCAGACTCTGACTGACCGATTGTACGCCCATCTCAGAAGGAAACGATTTAGCGACCGGCATCAGCAGATCCAGTATCAGAAACGCATTTTCTTTTTCTTCGCCTTCCGCTACGCGGCTGATATCATAAAGCCGGGCCGCTTCAAGCAGGAGAGACAGAGAGCCCTCCGTAACGGCTTTCTGAAACAACAGCATCCGGCGTACGTCGGGGTGGTTGATGATCGGCGTCTGGGGCGCATCCAGCAGATTTTTTTCGTTAAGACGTCGGCTCTGCGGACGCTCTTTGGCGTATTGCAGGGCTGCGTAATAAGCCGCTGTCGCAATGGCGGCTGCGGTCATGCCCACGCCAATACGGGCCTCGTTCATCATCTGGAACATATACCGTAAGCCCTGGTGCGGTTCGCCAACAAGGTAACCGACGGTATTGTCATTCGAGCCCATGGTCAGGTGCATGGCCGGTACACCTTTCTGACCCATCTTATGGTACACACCCGTCGACGTAACGTCGTTGTCGACAAAACCGCCGTTCCCGTCGGGCCGGTACTTGGGTACGACGAACAGGGAAATGCCTTTGGTGCCTTTAGGCGCGCCATCGATGCGGGCCAGCATCAGATGCACAATGTTCTCAACGGCGTCGTGATCACCCGCCGAGATGAACACTTTCTGACCTTTGATTTTGTAGCTGCCATCGGGCTGGGGCGTGGCCGATGTCGTTACGTCGGAGAGCGACGAACCGGCCTGTGGTTCGGTAAGGGCCATCGTACCCTGCCAGACTCCGGCCATCATCGGCGGCACGTAAAATTCGCTGAGTTCCGGCGAGCCGAAGGACGTAATCAGATGCGCGGCTCCCGAGGTCAGCCCGGTGTACATCATGCCGTTATTAGCCGCCATCAGAATGAAGCCAACCAGCGAACTGATCATTTGGGGAAGCTGCTGACCGCCCTGCTCGAAGGAAAATCCCGCACCAATCAGTCCGGCCTCGCCCATGGCCCGCAGGAACTCTTTTACTTTAGGGTGCACCGTCACCTGCCCGTTTTTTAACTCGGGCTGGTTTCGGTCAACCTCCTTCAGGTATGGATGCATAACGGTATCGGCAATATAAATCGCCGAATCAAGCACCAGGTTGAACGTTTCACGATCGTGGGCACTGAAGTAGTCATATTGAGCCAGCTCCTCGGCTTTGAATACTTCGTGTACTAGGAAATGCAGATTTCGTTTGCTTAAATAAGTCGCAGCCATAGGGGACGATTGGAGTGAAAAATGGCACGCAAACATGCCAGGAGAGATGTAAAAATACCAGCTTTTTACGTCAATGTTTATATTACTCTCATGAAACTATCGTTTACTTTGCGACGTATATGACGTGTAATCAAACCATTTAATTTTTTAGACATGAAAAACCTGATTGCAGTATTTACCCTCCTGTTTGCCATGGTATCGCTGGTACAAGCACAGGACAAGAAGCCACCGATGAGTCCGAAAATAACGGCCGAAAGCCCAGATAGAAGCATTACGGTCGTCTATGGACAGCCTTCCAAAAAAGGAAGGGTAATTTTTGGGGCAGAAGGCTCGAACAGTCTGGAAAAATACGGAAAGGTGTGGCGGACGGGCGCTAACAACGCTACCGAAGTGACGTTCAAAAACGACGTTATGTTCGGCGGTAAGATGGTTAAGGCTGGAACCTACACGCTGTTCACCATTCCCGGTGAGAAAGAATGGAGCGTAATCCTGAACGGTACGTTAGGCCAGTGGGGAGCCTATGATTATGAAAAAACCAAAGGCACGGATGTCGCTATGGTGAAAGTACCGGTTTCGATGAACAAGACTCCCATCGAAAAACTGACGATTACGCCTTCAAACAACAGCATTACTATTGCCTGGGATAATATGACGGTGTCGGTGCCGGTTATGAAGCACAACAGCTAATTCGGGTCGGCAGTCTGATCTGATTTTATAGCCAGTAACTGGTTAAATTTCTCCAGCCCAAACCTTATAGAATAGGTTTGGGCTATTTTTTTAGTGTACCGTCCCGGCTCGAAGCAACGGTTTGAGGGAGAAACGTGTCTTGTTTGCAACAAATGCATTAATTTGCTCGTAAATTATTAACAGACAACCGCTTAAGCGGGTTATATTAAAAACAGAAACCAGCCCTGCCTCATGATGAAACGCTACCTCTTCCTTTTATTTTTGGGCCTGGCTGGATTGCCCACCTTTGGGCAGCAAATGACAGACTACTACCGTCTGCCGGATCAGCAAAGCCAGTATAACCGGATTCTTAACCGGTATGGCGGAGCTTATACGCGCGACCGCTGGTACGTAGCGCTCAGCGGGTTTGTGCGTACCGACCGCGCTCAACTGGATAACTCCTATAACGGCCTACTGGGAAGTAGTCGGGTCACGAAGCCCGGCATTGGCGCGCTGGTTGGCTGGACTTACCGTGAACAATGGGCCATAGAAGGCGGCTACGCCCGAATGCCAATCCACACAGAAGCTCGCGTACGAAATGGTTATTTTGCCTATAGTTTCCCCTATACCAATGATAAGCAAGGGATTGTGCTGCGGGCGAGACGAATGGTTCTGTCAACCAGCGGACCGTGGCGCCGGTCGGGTTTATGGCTGAGCGCGGGCTTATGGCTCATTCCAAACAGTGGTCAGAACAAAGGCGGATTCTCACTGGCCAGTTATAGTTACCGGTATCGACAAGGCGAAAAACCCGACACGCTGCGGATTCTGGGCCAAACGAATGTGAATGCCGCCCCAACAGGTCTGGCCGAGGTAGGTGCTGAATACAATGTCCGGCTGAGCGATAAATTTGATATGGGCTTTGCCGTTCGGAAATACTGGGGCCTGGGTAGTTCGCTAACGACCGACGTAACGTACAAGGCCAGTGGACGAGATCCGCAGTACGCTCAACTTCAGGGCACCGGCTCAGGTATGAGCTATGGCGTAACGCTCCGTTATACGTACGCCGTCCGACGCAACCTGTCCAATGCACTCGATGTGCAGGGTAAGGGGCGAATCAAGTTGTAAGAATTGCTTTATAACTAGTTAAGGTTGCCAGGCTGCCCGGTAATCTTCTGCAAAATCCCGCAACAGAATTGGTCGCCGACCCAGCAACTGCTCGGTTTCGCTGGTCTGGCTGACTGCTTTCCCCAGTTTGGAGGCAGTGTATAACGCGACCATAACCATCGTAAATCCCAGAGGGACGTGCTCTTTGCGCCATTTTCGCCAGATGAACTGCGGAATAGACGGATCGCGGTAGGTAATGGGACGTGCCAGAACTCTGCTCAGAATCTGGGCTACCTCACCATAGGTCAAGGCTTCGGAACCGGTTAGTTCGTAACCCCGGTTGAGGTGTTCACGGGTGGGGCTCGACAGAACCAGCGCGGCCACGGCCGCTACGTCGCGCACGTCAATAAAGCTGGTACGACCGTTGCCGGCCGGAACAAAAATTTCATTACGTAATCGAATTTCATCTCGGTGAGCACTGCACAGGTTCTGCATGAAAAAGCCTGGGCGGAGGAACGTAAAGCCTAAGCCCGCTTCGACAATCAGCTTCTCCAGCTTATGATGAGGAACTACCGGGTTATTTTCAACGCCCTGCACTGATAGGAAAACGACCTGCCGGACCCCGGCGCGTTGCATGGCCTCCACAAAGGGTTTGAAATAACGGCCTATGTCGACCAGCTTAGGGGGGCGGACCAGCAGCACCCGGTTAACACCCGCCAGGGCCGCATCAAATAGCTGTTCGTTACTGAAGTCAAGCCGGGCAAAGCCGTCCGGCTGCACCTTCATTGCCGCCTGTGCCAGAGCCGGATTACGAACCCCGGCTAGGACTTCAAACCGGCTTTTATTGGGATGAGTCATTAACGCACGCAAGGTTTCCAGGCCCACATTGCCTGTTGCGCCGGTAATCAGAATGCGTTCGTCTGCCACGTCCGTTATAAAATAATTGGCTGGTAGTAATAAAAAGGCCGACCGGTCTTTTTTAGTAGCCTTGCTTTATCAGGACAGACGATGTTCAATTACCTTTGACCTATTCGTTAATCTATCATCCTGACAAGTATTAATAAATCGTGAACACGAATGAAAGGTTTTAAATGGAGTGCTTTGTTGTTAAGTGTGCTGGTCGTACAGGGGGCTTTCGCCGATGTGCGTCTGCCGCAAGTGTTCGGTTCGCACATGGTATTGCAGCGCCGGAAACCGGTGCCGGTCTGGGGATGGGCCGATGCAGGCGAGAAAGTAACGGTCCTGTTCAATAATCAAACAAAAACGGCGAAGGCGGGAAAAGACGGAAAATGGAAGGTCAGCCTCGATCCTATGGAAGCCGGTGGGCCGTATCAGATGCTGGTAAAGGGAAAAGCGAACACCATTACCATCGACGATGTACTGAGTGGAGAGGTCTGGATCTGCTCCGGCCAGTCGAATATGGAGTGGCCGCTGGCGGCTGCCAACAATGCCAAGGAAGAGATAAAAGCCGCGAACTACCCGCAGATTCGGCAACTGCTGGTGAAAAAAGACATTAGTCTGGCGCCCAAAGACGATATCGAAGGGGAATGGGCCGTGTGCAATCCCGAAACAGCTCCTCGCTTTACGGCCGTGGGGTATTTCTTTGCCCGGCAGCTGCAGCAGGAACTCAACGTACCGATTGGCCTGATCAATACGTCCTGGGGTGGTACGCACTCCGAAACCTGGACCAGCCGCGAAGCCATGAATCAGGACAGTGAGCTGGGGGCCGTAGCTAAGAAACTGCCCGCTACGTATGAAGAAGTGATTCAGAGCGGAAAAGAGCGCACGCAGGCGTTGTTAGAAAAGCAGCAGGGCGGCTTACCTACAGCTGGCGAACCGGCCCGCTGGACCGACCCAACCTTCGACGCCAGCCAGTGGAAATCCATGAATCAGCCCGGCGACTGGGAGTGGGGTGGTTTACCAACCCTGGACGGTGTTGTCTGGTTTCGGCGCGAGGTGATGATTCCGGAAGGAAGCAACCTGAATAAAATGACTTTGCAGGCAGGCTCCATTGACGATAGGGACTCTACCTACGTAAATGGTCAGCTGGTAGGCAGCACAAAGGGAATTGGGCCCCGTTCGTACAATCTGCCCGAGGGACTGCTGAAACCCGGCCGGAACGTAATCGCCGTGCGGGTCGTAGACAACAGTGGGGCCGGAGGGCTGGCGGGTCCGCCCGAACAACTCAAACTGTCCGGCGAACGGCTGGATCTACCGCTGGCGGGGCAGTGGCAGTACCGGGTTGAGCAGGTGTTTCCGTCATCCTTCAAGCCCGGCCCGAATACGTACGCGACGCAACTGTTCAACGCCATGATCAACCCGCTGATTCCTTACGCCATTGAAGGTGCCATCTGGTATCAGGGTGAATCAAACGCCGGACGAGCCTATCAGTACCGCCGGGCGTTTCCGATCATGATTCAGGATTGGCGGCAGCGCTGGGGCAGCGACTTCCCGTTTCTGTTTGTGCAATTAGCAAGTTATAATGCCGGTAACGGCAATAGCCAGCGGGGCAGCAGCTGGGCCGAACTCCGCGAAGCTCAGACGATGACGCTTCAATTACCCAACACGGGCATGGCCGTAACCTCCGATATTGGCGAACCTAACGATATTCACCCCCGTAATAAACAGGACGTAGGCAAACGGCTGGCTGCCGAAGCCATGCGGGTTGTATATGGAAAAACGGGTGTTAGTGCTGGGCCGATGTTCGATAAACTGGCTGTTCAGGGCAATCGCGCCGTGCTTACGTTCCGAAACGTAGGCAGCGGTCTAATGGCAAAAGATAAATACGGGTATCTGAAAGGATTCGAGGTAGCCGGGGCCGACAAAACGTTTCATTACGCCAAAGCTGAGGTGCAAGGCGATTCGGTGGTAGTATGGGCCGATTCAGTAGCTGCGCCGGTAGCGGTCCGGTATGGCTGGGCTGACGACAATAGTGAGGCAAACCTCTATAATAAAGAAGCCTTCCCGGCCGTACCCTTCCGCACCGATACGTGGAAAGGAATTACGGAGGAAGGCAAATTTGGAAAATAAAGCCTTACCGGGTCGGGCAGCGCAGATACGTACTGCCCGACCCGATAGGTTTACTCCTGTTTTTTCATTTCCTGCTGCCGCATAGGCATACCGTCAACGAGTTTGAACACCTCCTGCGGAGCTACGGGTTTTTTAAAGGTTTGCTTGATGCCGCCATCCTTACCAATCAGCCAGGCTATGAAATCCTCCGACGGTACGAGCTTGTAATGCTGCATTAAAAACTGGCGGTCGGGCTCCTGAAGGGTTGACGCCACAATCACGAGCACGTCCATCTCCCGCTCGTTTAGTTCGTCTCTGACCTCGTTCAGGCTTTCCTGCTGCTCAAGAAGGTAGTGCTGGGCGTCGTCGCGGCCGTAAAGCAGCAACACGCGCCGGTGGTCTTTCTTTTCGTCCAGTATCGCCTTGAGCGATTTTTTCTGGTTGGCTATGCTTTCCATAACGAGAATTAGTCCGAGTAAAATTACTGTCAGACTTATCAACCAGCGGTGTCGCATAGTGTTTTGAGTAACGCGGTTAATAAGCCGCAGATTTTACGCTAAATCTTCCATGCGTTCGAGCATCAGGATAGATGCCTGGGGAACAATGACGTACTGTTCGCCCTCGTATAGCAGTTCAATAGCGTTTCGCTGGAGATACAGCGCTACGTCGCCCTCCTGCGCCTGAAGCGGCATGTACTTTACTTTTTCCTCGGTTTCTTTCCAGGGCTCGTCTTCGGTCGGCACTGGAATCGGATAGCCTGGTCCAACTTTAATAACGTAGCCGGATTGAACTTGTTCTTTTTCCTGTACAGTGGGCGGAAGGTATAAACCACTGGCGGTGCGGTCAGTTGGATCGTTGGGTTTGATCAGAACCCGATCGCCCACTACAATCAGGCGTTTGAGCTTGTTATCGGCGGTAATATTGACCATATAATCAGGAATAGCTATTAGTGAATTAGTTGCCAGGACTCCAGCAACTTTCGGGCAAATTCGGATGAATAAAGACAAATTGACAGTCTGCAAACGGTACGCTAAGGAACAGGGTCATAGCCATGACCGCCCCATGGATGACACCGGCTGATGCGTTTTAAACCCAGCCAGCCGCCCCGGATAGCGCCATGTTTGCGAATAGCTTCAATGGTGAACTGCGAGCAGGTCGGCGTATACCGGCAGGCATTCGGAAAATACGGCGAAACGACGGCCTGGTAAACGCGTACCAGACCAATCAGTATAGTCCTCATCATAAATACCCAAACACTAAAAAGCCGGAAAACTATCCCGCAATCCGTATCTTTGCCCGCCATCGTTCTGGCAGACGGGGGCAATAAAAAACGATTCTGAACGATAGCTTGCTATGCTGCAATACGTCATCTGGGATGTGGATCCCGAAATTTTTCACATTGGCTCGTTCTCGGTTCGCTGGTATGGGCTGCTGTTTGCCTTAGGGTTTCTGATCGGGATGCAGATCATGACCCATATTTTCAAAAAAGAAAACAAACCAGTTGCCGATACCGACTCGCTGCTGATTTATATGGTGGTGGCCACGATTCTGGGGGCTCGCCTGGGCCATTTCCTGTTCTATGAACCCGATGTGCTGTTTAAAAATCCACTGGAGGTAATTCTGCCGCCCTATCGCGGACTGGCCAGCCACGGCGCTACAGTTGGTATTCTGATTGGCCTCTGGCTGTATTCACGCCGACAGTCAAGTCGCGCTACGGGCCAGACGTTTCTGTGGGTTACTGACCGCATTACCATCACGGTAGCGCTGGCCGGGGCCTGCATTCGCTTCGGGAATTTGATGAACTCCGAAATCGTTGGCCGGCCAACGGATGTGCCCTGGGCGTTTGTGTTCATCAATAACCCGGAGTATGAGAAGATTCCCCGCCATCCGGCGCAGCTATACGAGTCGCTTTCCTGCCTGGTCGTGTTCGTTCTGCTGCTCTGGTTCTGGAATCGTTACAAAGAGCGGACTCCACGCGGCAGCATGCTCGGTATTTTTCTAATCTGGATATTCACCCTGCGGTTCTTATACGAATACCTGAAAGAGAACCAGGTTGCTTTTGAGAACAATATGGCGCTGAACATGGGCCAGATTCTGAGCATTCCAGCGGTGTTGCTGGGCGTTTACTTCCTGATTCGTAGCTACCAGAACCCGGTTGTTCTACCCTCACCGGAACGCCCGAAAAAAGTCAGATCCTGATACCTGTAAAAACCAAAAAGGGGCGGCTGGCCCCTTTTTTTATGCCGGTACGAATCAGCTTAATACAGCAGCTGCCGATCTACGAATGAGGGTAGAGGACCTTGCCGGGTGAGTTTCATCTGGGCCATTACGGCACCAGCATGGGCGCAGTGTTCCGGCGTCTGGCCGTCCAGATAAGCCGTAAGAAAGCCCGCCCAATAAGCATCGCCTGCGCCGGTTGCATCGACAACGTCCACTTTCTTAGCCGCTATCTGCCCCTGTTTAGCCCCACCATCATAGGATACAATGCTCCCATCGGGGCCCAGCGTCATGCAGATCACCGACGCGCCCATGCGGTGAAAATCGGCAAATACGGTTTCCGGCGACTGCTTCTGACCGTAAAGCCGCGCTATGTCGTCGTCACTTACTTTCACCAGCGCGCCAGCCGAGCAATAATCGGTCAGGACACGCCATGCCTGATCGCGGTCGGGCCAGATAGGGGGTGCATAATTAGCGTCAACGCTGACCTGACAGCCCAGTTGGCGGGCGCGCCGGGCAGCTTCTACAATGGTAGCCTGAGCCGGCTGACGGCTTAAGGCAAAGCAGGTTGTGTGGAATATCTGCGCCTGGCTCAGCAGCGAGTCGGGCAACTGATCCGGCTTGATCTGACGGTCGGCAGTCCGATAGGCGATAAAATCCGGCGTTCCGGCGGTACGTGAGACAATAACAATGCTGGTTGGCTCATCGGGGTCTACGCCAATAAACTGAGCATCAACCCCGGCTTCGCTGACCGATCGGGTCAGAAAGCGGCCTATGTTATCATTACCAACGCAGGCGACCAAAGCCGTCTGGTTGCCCAGCCGGGCCATATTAGCCGCCATGTTGGCCGGGCTTCCGCCCTGGTAGCGCCGAAAATCCGGTGAATCGAGCAGATTAGGCGATACGTGGTGGCCAATGAAGTCGGCCAGAAGTTCGCCCACAGAAAGCAGAGCGTAAGGGCGGGCAGCGTTTTCCATCAATAAGCTATCAGGCTGTCTATTCCCCAACGTTAAGGCAAGAAACGGACAGATTGACAAAAGTAAGGAACAGATTGAACATTAATTACCACCCGGATTAACCGGCAGGGCGGCCGCTTCGCTTCGGGGTGTTTCTTTAACCAGGAAGCAGGAACCGGCTGCTAACAGCAAGCAAACTCCGCACAGAACCAGTGCATTACGTGGGTCGCCCTGAAGCAGCGTGTTGTACAGAAACGGAACCGTAACCATGTTGACAATCTGCGGGACTACGATGAAACCATTGAAGATTCCCATGTAAACTCCCATCCGCTCGCCCGGCACCGACGTTGACAGCATGACGTAAGGCATCGACAGGATAGAGCCCCATGCCAGACCCACCAGAGCCATACCAAACAGAAACACGCTTTTGTCTTCACCCGTCAGCATGGACAGGAAGCCTAACCCGCCCAGCGTCAGGAAAGTCGCGTGCGTGCCGCGCCGACCCAGCCGTCTAGCAATGGCCGGTAAGAAAAACGAAACGCCAAAACAGCCGATGTTGAACAGAGCGAAACAGTCGTTGCCGACTTCAATACCGCGTTCAAAGCCGGGCGACTGGGGCGTAGGGGCATTGAACGCATGGCGCGAAATAGCCAGCGACAGGTACTGCCACATGAGCGGCAGGCCGTACCACGTAAAAAACTTTACCCACCAGAGCTGCTTCATGGTCGTGGGCATATCGCGCAGGGCATGAAACACTTCGCCAAAGGCCGACAGAACCCCACCACCTTCGCGCTTCTCGCGCTCAAACTCAGCCATGTCGTCGGGCGGGTACTCGTCGGTCGTGTACATGGTCCAGAGAACGGCCGCCACAATGGCCACCGCCCCGATATAGAATGACCAGCGCGTAATATCTGGAATGGCGTTGGCTCCGGTTGCTACCATCGTGAGTCCGAACAGCGGTAAAATACGCGGCATCAGATTCGCCAGCGTCTGGCCAAACCCTACGAAAAAGCTCTGCATGGCAAACCCGACGGTACGCTGCTCAACGGGCAGTTTGTCGCCGATAAAGGCCCGGAATGGCTCCATCGACGCGTTCAGGCCCGCATCCAGAATCCACATCAGGCTGGCCGCCATCCACAAAGCCGACGAGTTGGGCATCAGAATAAGTGCAATACTGCCCAGAATGGCCCCAATCAGAAAGTAAGGTTTTCGGCGACCCCAGCGCGGAGACCAGGTCCGGTCGCTCATGGCACCAATGATCGGCTGAATCAATAGTCCCGTCATCGGACCCGCCAGCCAGAGCGCCGGAATAGACGATTCATCGGCGTTCAGGTAGCGAAAAATCGGGCTCATATTAGCCTGCTGCAAACCGAAGCCATACTGAATGCCAAAAAAGCCAAAACTCATATTCCAGATTTGCCAGAAACTGAGCCTTGGTTTAACAGCTCTGGCTGGCTTCTGGATGTTTTCGGTTTGCATATGCGTGCTGATTAAACCGTTCGGATTAGCTTTAATAAATGAATAACAATAATACAGAGTCCTTTGCAGGATATAGAGATTCTTTTGTCTTATTTTTTTGAAAAGCCGTATTTTTGAACATGGTTGCGAAATGTCGGCTTATCGCTGCACTGGTCTTTTTGGGTAGTTTATTTCTGGTTCAGAACGCTCTGGCGACCGAACCGGTTGATTCAACGCGTTCAGTGGTGGTGCGGTCCGTTACGCTGACGGGCAACTACCGAACCCGCGACCGGATTATCCTGCGCGAAATGACGCTCCATACCGGCGATACCGTCCGGTTGGGCGATTTGCCGGGCCGCACTGCCTGGGATCAGCGGAACATCAACAACACGAACCTTTTCGTGACGGTAGACCTACTTACTCAGGTTACTGCGTCCGCCGATACGACCCAGCTGGCTCAGCTCGATCTGACGGTCGCAATGAAGGAGCGCTGGTATCTGATTGCTTACCCCGTGTTTGATCTGGCCGACCGGAATTTCAACGAATGGTGGTACGACCGGGGCCGTGACCTGCGCCGAACGATCTACGGCGGGCGACTCAGCTACCGTAACGTGACGGGGAATAATGACCGCCTGCAACTGGTTCTTGAACGGGGATTTCTGTCGCGCACGATTGTTTCGTATAGCCGGCCCTACATAGACCGGGCCCAGAAAATTGGTATGCGGGTTGATTTTGGCTATCAGACCAACAAGGAAATTCCCTACCGTACGCGGGCCGATAAGTGGGTTTATGCCAGGTCAGAAGCTTTGCTGCGCGAACGCATGTATGCCGGCCTGACACTGACCCATCGGCGCGGCCTGTATCATTATCATAGCTTCGATGCGCGCTATACCCGCAACACAATCGCCGATACGATCGCCCGGCTCAACCCGGACTATTTTCTGGATGGCCGAACCCGGCAGCAGTACCTGGCCATAGGCTACGGCTATCGCTACGACCGGCGTGATAATGTGGTCTATCCCCTGCAGGGCGTTCTGTTTTCGGCGGGTATTGGCGTATCGGGACTACTGCCCAGCGACAGTTTTCGGTTCGCAGAAGTGGCCTCGTCGGCCACTCGATACTGGTCGCTGGGCGGGCGATTCTATGCCGCTACGGGCCTGCGTGGCCGGTTAACCTGGCCCAGTCGGCAACCGTATTTTAACCTGCGTGGATTAGGCAGTTCGCTCGATATGGTGCGCGGCTACGAGTTGTTTGTCGTTGATGGACAGCGAACGACCGTCTGGCGGAATAGTTTACGTTACCAACTGTTTAACGTTCGAAAGCAGCTCGACTGGTTGCGCATACGCCAGTTCAACACCTTGCCGATTGCGGCTTACCTGACGGCCTTTGGCGATGCGGGTTACGTCAGCAGTACGGTGGCTGAGCAGTACCAAAGCCGGTTGGCAAATCGGCTGCTCGTTGGTACAGGCATGAGCCTGGACATTGTTACGTACTATAATCTGGTTTTTCGCTTTAGCGGAACAATCAACGGACAAGGCAAAACCGGTTTCTTCTTTAACCTGGCGCAGGAATTATAGGGCGTTCGGGTGTCGACAAAACCTTCTGCTTAGCTGGCGCATTACCTTTGCGGGTCAATCAACGACCTGAAACACCATGAAACAAATTACTTTACTATGCTTCTTTATTCCTGTTCTTTTCCTGGCGCAGCAGGCCTGCAACTCACGTAAACAGACCAGTTCGCAGGCACCGGACTCCATGGCGACTACCCAGGCTGATTCACAAAGCGCCGGGATTACGACTTCCGCCGAGCACGTTGCGAACCTCGGCCTGACCCCCGACAGCCACTGGCGTGGGGTCAACCTCGGCGATGACCTCGCCAACGTAAAAGCACTGGAAAAAGGCGAGGCTTTTGAAAGTGATCAGAAGCATATTGGCTATACAATCGAATTCAAAAATCTCGAATCTGCCGATGTGCTGTACTATCACCAAAATGGGAAGGTCTCGGCCATTGAAGCAGATCTGTTTCTCAATAACCGCGCATCGGTAGATGCTTACCAGCGCGAACTGAATTCGTATTTTACCAGCCGCTACGGCACACCAAAACCCGGCAGCGGAGGAAACGTATGGAGCGGACCCAAAGGTGAGAGCATTACGTTGACAGATGTCTCAAAAGGAAAGGATTTCGGCCTGAAAATCAGAATTGCACCCGGAAGCAGTTCTACGGCAGCATCGGCGAAGTAAAAGAGATAAGTGAGTTGTTCGATAGCTAGCGAGCCAATCTTGCACAAGTTAACTGTTTGCAAAGGCATCTTCTAACAAAAACCTTCCAGGTCAGAAGTTGTGTCTATAGGAGTAGCTACGTTACTTATAATATCCCCAAACTTCTCTGGCTGTAACAGAAGGCCTAGCAACAACCGCGGGTACGATGTATTCTTCTAAAACTTGTCGACCCGATAACCGGTCGCCGGAGAGCCGATTAACAGGGATATAGGATTCCCCATCTTCGTTCGTGTTCGTATAGGTGAAGGCAACTGGCAGGATGTATTTACCGTTTAAAGCCGGATCAACCGGAGATATCTTTTGAAGCGCTTTCTTGACAATAAGGTCAAACCGATACCCGGCATTCTCGGGACTTAAAATAGTTACGTTCCTGATCAAGCCTTGTTCGTTTATGTCGAATGCTGCATAAACGCGGCCATAAATTGCCTGATTTTGTGCACTGGCCGGATAGGTAAGGTTATGGTGCAAGGCCTTTGTGAATACTGGATCAAGCATTAACGCAGACTTGTCTGTGAAGTCAGCGGTAACCAATGAGTCATAATAGGTTAAGAGACCGATAACCTCATCAACGCTCAGTTTTTCTTTGGATATTCGATTTCGGAGCTGCTCAGCTTTGTCATATAGCACCGATAAGATTGATGTTTTCCTGAGATTTATGATTTCAGGCTGGGCATACCCTTTCTGAATATAGTAATTGGTTAGCGGCTCGTAAACCCCTTTTATCGATGGATCTCTACCATATCCTGTATTGATGTATCTAATCGATTTTAGCTTACTGCCTGGGCTCTCCAGCAACTTTGTCGGGCCATCGTGTTTGATCGACGTGTATAGTTTATAGTCAACACCGGCGAGTTTATTCAGTTGACGGGCATAAGTAACGCCATGAATCGTAAAGAATTCAGGCGCAATGACCTGCTCTTTCTGGCCGCTTGCAAACCGACAAAAAACTTCTGTAGTGACCAGATTGTAAGCTAGTTCACAGGCGAGTTCTTCGCTCCCTTTGTCTAGTCGAATAGCTCCCTTTTGCCAAATAGGGAACGTGAGAAAGGGACTACCTAAATAAGTTACTTCATTATGTGCCGCTGAAATAATCGAACTTGTTCCATAAGAATACACATCAAACGTTGTCAGAATCTGGCCGTTGCCGTCTTTATAAATTTTGTAGGGCCCTACGGCAACGGTTTGCCCGTTTGCCTGTAGTAAGATTGTACATAACGCCAACACTATTGGTAAGAGCCGCTTCATGGAGTAAGGGTGTTGAGTTCGGAAGGAAGTCGACGAAATATAAATTATTCTTGTATAAATTGAACTTACTGCCCAGTATATTTCAGGATATAATACGAAACGGCTATAAACAGGAAATCCCGACTGATAGCCGGGATTTCCTGTTTACGTATTGAAATAGGTTATATCGTGTGCATCCAGCCGAACGTATCTTCGATTTTGCCGGTGCGCAGATCGCTCAGATAATGTCGGACCCGCACCGCGAAGGATTCTTCCGGTGCAATCTCGGGCAGCATATGATCCTTGCCGTTGTAGCCAATGAGCGAGTAAGGCGAAGAACCAACTGCCGTTCCGGCCCCGAAGGCTTCGGTCAACCGACCGGTTTCGATACCGCTGATAACTTCATCGATCGAAACAAGCCGCTCCTCAACAGTCATGCCCCAGCTTTTGGCAATCTGTATGATCGAATCGCGGGTAACGCCCTTCAGGATTGAATCCGAAGTGGCTGGGGTCACGAGTTTGCCGTCGATGATGAACATGATGTTCATCGTACCCGACTCCTCAATATACTTATGTTCACGGGCGTCGGTCCAGATCAACTGGTCGTACCCTTGCTGTTGCGCCAGCAAGGTTGGATACATCGAACCGGCATAATTCCCCGCACATTTAGCGTAACCCACCCCGCCCGGTGCCGAACGGATGTATTCGGTTTCTACCTTCAGTTTAGGCGGATTGGAGTAATAAGCGCCAACCGGGCAGGTGAAAATGCAGAACCGATACGTTTTCGAGGGAGCCACGCCCAGGAATGTATCCATCGCAAACATATACGGTCGAATATAGAGCGAGCTATCTGGCTGCGTAGGAACCCAGTCGGCATCTATCCGGAGCAGAGCCTCCAGGCCACCCATGAACACCTCTTCGGGCAGCGTCGCCATGCACATCCGCCGGGCCGATTCGTTCATGCGTTCGAAATTGGCATATGGACGGAACATCTGTACTTCGCCAGCTTCGCTCTTGAACGCTTTCATGCCTTCAAAAATAGACTGACCGTAATGCAGCGACGACAGGGCCGGACTTAGCGTAAAGTTGTCAAAGGGCACAATCATCTGATTCTGCCACTGACCGTCTATGAAATCGGCCACAAACATGTGATCCGAGAAATGTTTTCCGAAAGGCAGATGGTTAAAATCCACCTCCTGAATGCGTGAGCGTTCCGCTTTCCGCAATTCAATCTGCAAGGCGTCCGTCGTCATAATCAACGTATTAGTTAATAAGTCAGGCCGCAAAAGAGCGACCTGCGACAAAGCTAAATAATTAGATTGAGTTAGTTTAGTTGTCTTAACAACTTTTATTTTACAGTCATACGCGCGGCTGCCAGGCCACCTCTTCGGCCTTTAACTCCTGCGTCATTTTCCGGCTCAGCACAAACAGGTAATCAGACAATCGGTTGAGGTACTGTAAGACCAGCGCATCAACGGGTGACTCGTCGTTTAGCGCGATGACCAGCCGCTCGGCCCGGCGGCATACCGTCCGGGCCAGATGGCAGAAGGATACAGCTTCGTGGCCACCCGGCAAGACAAAAGCCCGCAGTTCGGGCAGGGCAGCATCCATCTCATCCATCGCCTGCTCGAGCAGCGTAACGTCGTCCGGCACGACGGCGGGCATCGCGCGTTTCGGCGCTTTCTCGGGATCGGTCGCCAGTTCGGCCCCGACCGTAAACAGACGGTCCTGAATTTCTTTCAGCAACTCTCTACGCCCGGCGTTCACCGACTGATCCCGAACCAGACCTATCCAGGAGTTCAGTTCATCAACCGTTCCATACGTATCAATCCGCAAATCGGCTTTACTCACCCGGCGGCCACCAATCAGCGCCGTTTGGCCGCTGTCGCCTGTTTTTGTGTAAATCTTCATAACACTACCTAAACCAAATTACTCGACAAACGGCTAAGCTAACGGAATTCCCCTGTTCAGGCCGTACCTTTGCGCCCTGATTTTAAAAACCAATATATAGTTCATGGGGTGTTAATGAGCTTGGTCAACAATTCGCTCATTCACTCATTCACTCGTTAATAATGAAAGCTGGTACTTTTTTTGTCCGTGTCTGGCGTATTCTCTCCATTATCGGACTGTTGTTTGCCTTGTTCAACAGCTATATTTCCTATCCGGGCGAGGTAGCGGTTCGTTTCGATGAGCGGGGCGCTGCGATTCAATACGTCGACCGCGAAACGATATTCTATATTGCGGTTGCCCTGTTTCTGATTAATAACACGCTTATTAATCTGGTTGCCCGTTTGTTTCTCCGGTTGCCAACGGCGCAGATTCCGGTTCCCCACCACAGCGTTTGGGCCAGTCACCGTTCAGAACTCAATGAGGTAGTTACGAACTGGTTCTATGCCCTGATGGCGGCTATCAATACGATTCTGGCCCTGGGTCTGAGTGTACTCTCGTTCCTGAATCGCTCCGATCGGGGTATTCAGCAGGTAGATTATGCCTGGCTGTTGCCGCTCAGTACGGCCATCCTGGTTATTGTGCTGGCTGCCTTGCCAATCCGTTTGTTCATAAAACCTAGTGCCGATGCCTGAGCCGAAGGAGTTTGCGTTGAGCGAGTTTCAGTACAACCTGCCCGACGACCGCATTGCTCGTTTTCCGTTGTCCCAGCGTGACGCGTCCAGACTGCTGGTTTATAGGAACGGACGTATTGACCACGCCCACTTTACCGACCTGCCCGACCTGCTGCCGCCCGATAGCTTTCTGGTCTTTAATAATACCAAGGTTATCCCGGCGCGCCTACATTTTACAAAACCTACCGGAGCGGTTATTGAACTGTTTCTGCTGAGTCCCTTTCCCAATAACCAGCCGATCAGTCAGGCTATGGAAACCACCGGTTCGGCGGTCTGGCAGGGAATGGTTGGAAATCGCAAACGCTGGAAACCGACTGAAACTCTCAAAACAACCCTGGTTACGTCCGTTGGCGAAGTCAGATTGACCGCCAGTTGGCAGGACTACGGGCAGTCGGCCGTTCGGTTGAGCTGGGAGCCTGCCGACCTGACATTCGCGCAGTTGATTCAGTACGCGGGCGAAATTCCTCTGCCGCCTTATCTGAAACGTGACGCCACCGACGCTGACCGCGATACGTATCAGACGATCTACTCCCGGCAGGAGGGGGCCGTTGCTGCTCCGACCGCTGGTCTGCATTTTACGCCCGCCGTGTTCGATGCCCTCGCCGAACGGAACATCAGGCACGACTATCTGACCCTGCACGTGGGCGCGGGAACGTTTCAGCCGATTAAAACGGAAGACGTTCGCCAGCATCACATGCACACCGAACAGGTCGTTTACACCCGGCAGAATATACAGAATCTGTCAGCCAGTCTCGGTCGAATCATTCCTGTTGGTACAACGTCGATGCGGGCGCTGGAAAGTTTGTACTGGATGGGTGTCAAATGCCTGCGGCAGGAACCCGATCCGTTTCAACTGGATCAGCATTACGCCTATCAACTCCCCCCCGATCAGCAACCTGCTCCAGAAGACGCGCTGGCGGCCATCGAGCGGTATCTCGTCAACCGCAATCAGGAATCCATTGTCGCACACACGGGCATCTATATAACCCCCGGCTATTCGTTTAAGCTGTGTAAAGGAATCGTAACGAATTTTCACCAGCCCGGCTCTACACTCATTCTGCTCATTACCGCGCTGATTGGGAATGACTGGAGACAGGTTTATCAGGAAGCCGTTGAGCAGGGATACCGCTTTCTGAGTTACGGTGATTCTTCCCTGCTTTTACCGTAAACCATTAATTTTACAACCTTGAAGAGTCCCGAGCCAACAGGTGAGCAAGCGTCAGGTCTGCTTCAACCACTGTTTTGCTCTTTCACTCATTCGCTCTTTCTATCTATGAATTTCATCGAAGAACTCCGCTGGCGTGGCATGTTGCATGACATGACCCCCGGTACCGAAGAACAACTCCAGAAAGAAATGACGGCCGGCTACATTGGCTTCGATCCCACGGCTGCGTCGCTCCATATCGGAAATCTGGCGGCAATCATGCTACTGGTTCATTTGCAGCGAGCCGGTCATAAACCATTTGCGCTGGTGGGTGGCGCTACCGGCATGATCGGCGATCCATCGGGGCGTTCTACAGAGCGGGATTATTTATCCGAAGAGACGCTACGTCGTAACCAGGAAGGCATTCGGGCACAGCTTTCCCGTTTCCTTGACTTTGAGTCTGGGGGAAACGCTGCTGAAATGGTCAACAATTACGACTGGTTCAAGGAAATGACCTTCCTGGATTTCTTACGGGAGGCCGGTCAGCACATCACCGTCAACTACATGGTTGCCAAAGATTCGGTGAAAAAGCGACTGGAGACCGGTCTGTCATTTATGGAGTTTTCCTATCAGTTGCTGCAGGGGTACGACTTTTACTGGCTGTACAGGAACAAAGGCGTCCGTCTGCAAATGGGCGGCTCTGATCAATGGGGAAACATTACAACTGGTACTGAACTGATCCGACGTAAGGAAGGCCGGGAAGAATACCAGGCCTATGCGTTGACAACCCCCTTAATCACGAAAGCCGATGGAACCAAGTTCGGCAAATCAGCC